>NZ_DEIR01000001.1:0-220241 GCF_002352555.1 Psychrobacter sp. UBA2769
CAAAAGCCAAAGATGTCATTGGATCAAAAAGCCTTTTTGCAATATACCGGTGGTACGACTGGACTTTCTAAAGGTGCGATTTTATCTCAGCGTAATATCGTCGCAGGAGCCATGCAGTCAGAAGCATGGACGCGCCCTATTACGTCAGAGATTAATGAGGTTTATATTAATATGGTCATGGCGCTCCCGCTGTATCATATTTTTGCCTTTATGCTAAGCTCGCTTGGTATGCGTGCAGGCTATACCTTTATCCTAGTACCCAATCCACGTGATATCCCAGGATTTATCAAAACTTTATCTAAACAACCGTTCCATATCTTCCCTGCGGTTAATACCTTGTTTAAAGGCTTGCTTGATAATCCAAACTTTAAAGACCTTGATTTTAGCTCGCTACGTATCTCACAAGCAGGCGGTATGGCGGCGACCGAACAGACGGCAGCACGTTGGCTTGAAACCACGGGTTGCGCCATGATTGAGGGTTGGGGCATGACTGAGGGCGTAGCTGTCGGCACTGCCAACGTGATTACTGACCGTAAGTTTAACGGCACCATTGGCGTTCCTGTCCCGAGTGTCGATGTCATCATCATAGATGATGACGGCAAGCGCGTCGGTGTCAATGAAGCTGGTGAGATGTGTGTTAAAGGTCCCAATGTCACCTCAGGCTATCTGAATAGAGATAGTAGTGATGACTTTACGAAAGATGGCTATTTCCGTACCGGCGATATCGTCAGCATGGATGAAAAAGGCTACTTTAGACTATTAGACCGTAAAAAAGACATGATTTTGGTCTCAGGATTTAATGTCTTCCCGAACGAGATTGAATCCGTCATGCTGGATTGTGAAGGTATTATTGATTGCGCTGTGATTGGCATTCCTGATGAGCGTCAAGGCGAGGCCGTCAAAATCTATGTCATTCCTGCCGATAATAACGTCACTAAAAACTCGATTAAAGAGTTTGCTTTAGATAATTTGACCGGTTATAAATGCCCGCGTCATATCGAATTCGTGACTGAATTGCCAAAAAGTAATGTGGGTAAAATTCTGCGTCAAAAGCTGCGTGAGAAACATATCGCTGATAATCCACAGCGCTAATTAAGGTAGAATTTCAATATCTTAGTCATAAAAAAGCGCCCTATCTTCACTATAGGGCGCTTTTTTTATGCTTTAATTATTCTTCTTTACTACTGCAACCTTACGCTTTGTAACTATTCAGTTAGCTAAACTAAGATGACATTAATAATGTTTTTAGTACCGTCTTACTGAAATTAATGACTTATATTTGTAGTACTATGTATTATATGATTTGACTGCCCTTTCATCTTACATTAATAACCACTTGTCTATTTTAGCTTGCAACACAGTTTTTTTATTTTATCAAACTGAATTATAAACTAACAAGTTCTTGTATAGGAATAACAGACTCAATTGCAGTTATGTTAATGTATTGCCAAAATATGTTACGCTATTATTTATTGAATGATATTAGATATTGATAGTCTCTTCAACTGAGGTTAATCGACTAACCTTGTCTGGATGCGATATTTTTTCAGTACTACCTTTTGCAGTACTACCTTTAGCATCAACAGCACTCACTAGCCATTTAATCTACTTAGGAGCTAATGCTTGGTAGTTAAATATTTTTTAATTAAATAATCTTGTAATCCATGATATTTGTATAAAGGTCACCGTATTTTAGCAGTCTGTGAATAAATAGGATAACACTCGGCAATCCATCGATTATAGGGCGATGATGGTATTGTTGACAGGGACGTGACTACTTTTTTATAGAACCTTAACTTATCGCACATTTAAGGACGCTAAGTATGACCACTGATAAGCCTTGGCTTGCTCAATATCCAGCAAACGTACCAAATACCATCAATCCTGATCAATACGAAAGTCTTATAGAGCTCTATGAAGAGTGCTTTAATCGCTTTCGTATGCACCCTATGACGATCTGTATGGGTGTGACCCACACGTATGGTGATGTTGATCAAGCCTCGCTTGCCGTTGCCGCATGGCTACAAGCGCAAGGTATTCCTAAAGGCAGTGTCGTGGCACTTATGATGCCAAACGTACCGCAATATCTGCCGACGATGATTGGTATTTTGCGTGCAGGCTACGTTTGTACGCCTATCAACCCTCTCTATACTGGTCGCGAGCTGCGCCATCAATTAAATGATTCCGGCGCTCAGGTTATCTTTGTGGTTGATAACTTTGCGCAAGCGCTTGAGCAAGTCATTGAAGAGACAGATATCAAGCGTATTGTCCTATCAAAAATGGGCGATATGATGGGTTTAAAAGGTATTTTGGTAAATACCGTTATCCGTCAGGTCAAACGCTTGGTGCCGAAGTACAATCTTAACGATCCTAAATACAACGTCACCAAATTCCCTGATGTGCTAAAAAAAGGCAAAAACTTACCTTTCCAAGCACCAAAAACGGCTTTGCAACACAAAGCTATTTTGCAATATACCGGCGGTACGACAGGCTTGTCTAAAGGTGCGATATTAACTCAGCGCAACGTCGTTGCCGCTGCGATGCAGTCGGAAGCTTGGTTTCGCCCGATTACCTCAGATATTAACGAGGCTTATATCAATATGGTGATGGCGTTACCGCTATATCATATTTTTGCCTTTATGCTGAGCCTGCTCGGTATGCGTTCAGGTTATACCTTTATATTGGTACCCAATCCACGTGACATGCCTGGATTTATCAAGACCTTATCAAAACAGCCGTTCCATATTTTTCCTGCGGTTAATACCTTGTTTAAAGGGTTGCTTGATCAGCCGAACTTTAAAGACTTAGATTTTAGCTCGCTACGTATCTCACAGGCAGGCGGTATGGCAGCGACCGAACAAACAGCAGCGCGCTGGTTAGAGGTGACTGGCTGTCCAATGGTTGAAGGTTGGGGTATGACGGAGTGTGTGGCAGTTGGCACCAACAACGTTATTACTGACCGCAAGTTTAATGGCACTATTGGTATCCCAGGTCCTAGCGTCGACATTATCGTGGTCAATGAAAATGATGAACCGGTCGGCTACAATCAGGCGGGTGATATGTGTATCAAAGGTCCGAACGTCATGTCAGGCTATTTTAATAAAGACAATACCAATGACTTTACCAAAGACGGTTACTTCCGTACGGGCGATATTGTGAGTATGGATGAAAAGGGTTATATCACCCTACTTGATCGCAAAAAAGACATGGTTTTGGTCTCAGGCTTTAACGTCTTTCCTAATGAAATCGAGTCGGTCATGCTTGATTGTAAAGGGATTGTTGAATGTGCAGTCATCGGCATTCCTGATGACCACCAAGGTGAGGCGGTTAAAATCTATATCGTGCCTGCTGATAACAATGTCACTAAAAGTGACATCAAAGAGTTCGCTATTGACAATTTAACGGGCTATAAATGCCCACGCCATATCGAATTTGTCAGTGAGCTACCAAAGAGCAATGTCGGCAAAATACTACGCCAAAAACTGCGTGAAAAACATATGCTAGACAATCCACAAACCTTGTAGCATTGAAGACTTAAAAGTTTCAAAAGTAATAAAAGCCCGCTATATAAAATGTAGCGGGCTTTTTGTTATTTTAATTCTGTCTGTACTGTTTTTAGCATAACCAGCAAAATAACTGATATCAGCTGACCTTATTAACCACTTGTAACGGCAAATGCTTCATGGCTTGACCGACAATCGACCACGGTAAACTTGGTACACAAGCTTCGTTTACTCTTGCCTCAATCGCGGCAACGATTGCTGTCGTGCCTGTCTCTGCATCGACTTCAAACGGTAAAGGTTTGGCATTTTCATTGATTTCGGTGCGCACATAGCCTGGATAAATGGTGGACACTTGAATCGGCAGCTTGGTTAAGAGCATATCAGCCCGGATACCCTCTGCTAAATGCGCCAAGCCCGCCTTACTTGCGCCATAAGCGGTCAAATGCTTAGGCAAGCCGCGCATCGCTGACATACTTGATATCACCACTAAATGACCGCTATTTTGTGCACGGAAGATATTCATCGCCGCTTCACATTGCGCGAGCGCAGAGACAAAGTTAATCTCAACGGTACGGCGGTTGGTATCAAAGCGCCCTTTACCAATACGGCGACTGTCGCCGATACCGGCATTCACCACCACGCGATCGATATGACCAAAATCCGCTGCAAAGGCATCAAACACTGTAAAAATCGCATCGTAATCGCTGACATCTAAGACTCGATATTCGATACGAATATCAGGATATTGAGCCAATAATTCTGCTTTTAAATCTTCTAAACGCTCGGTACGGCGGGCACAAATCGCAAGGTTATAACCGAGTTTAGCAAACAATCTTGCCATGCCCTCGCCCAATCCTGAGCTGGCACCGGTGATTAAAATCGTTTTACCACGTCCAACTTGCTGCTTATTTAAGCCTTTTAAGTAACGAGCTGGTTGAATCGCACTAAATAGCTGATTTTTACTTTGTTTGGCGCTGTTGGTGACCAAATTTATCAATGTATTTTTCATGGACTATCCTATCCTGTTGGTATCAATACAAAATGACGTCGATTGTCTATCATAGCGTAAATTTATATAATAAGTTTAGCACTTATACCGTAAACCAAACACGCAATCAATTTACAGCGCCATAAAACTAAAGCATTTTAACGATGCTACTTAATGATTTTAAATCCAAGCCATAAAAAGCGACTACCTATTTAAAGTAACCACTTTATGATGTTTTTAATTGGCTTTTTAATGATGGCTTTAATATTTTACTCATTTCTTTTTTATCGCCACGTCACAAAGCGCTTGCCTTCAGAAAACAGATGACTGTATTCATTGACAGACAATAAGCGCGTACGCTCATTTTTCATTGTAAGAGACGTTACGCCAGTATTGACCAAGCTTTTATTGATTTGATAAGCGGTTGAACTGCCTTGTTGCAATAACTGCGCGGTGATAGCAGCGATGATACCGCCCGAGGTAAAGACCAGCACTGTATCATCACGACCCAACTGTAAGTTAGCAACCTGTAGACGCACTTGCTCAAGCGCTTGCTTTGCTCGCTCACTAAACTGCACCCAGCTCTCGATATAGTCGCTGTCGTTATCACCTGCATGCCAGCGCTGCATCGCCGCATCAAACAGCTCAGCTAATCGCGTAGAGGGCACTTCTGCTTGCGCAATCTCAGCCGCGATTGCCGCGCGATTGCCAAAAGCCGGATTGGATTTTATTAACACATCTTTATGATTAAACTCATCAAATTGTGGCAGCACATAACTATCAGGCTGATTCATATCAATTGCAGGCGTGCGAAGCGTATCAGTATCAGCCACAGACGACTGATAACGCTCCCAAAAATGCCGTGCTGAGTCTTGTTGCCTAACCAAGCTACCAGTAAAAATCGCATTGATGCGGCGCTGCGTGCTTGCATAGTGTTGACCGAGCATTTGCGCTTGTATACCGCCAAGCTTTGAGAGCTGATCGTAATTTTCTTGTCCAAAGGACGCCTGACCATGACGGGCCAGAAGGATGGTTGTCATAAAACACTGCCTTTTATCATAATTTTTACATGCCGTTTTCTACCGCTTCTCTACAGTTTATTTATAAAGAATAAACTGTTACTCATCTGATGATTGCGGCGCTTTAGTAAAATAGCCTTTTGGCAAAATACCTTTGACCACTTTTTGTACGGGAGTTGGTAATTGCTCAATCGTAGCAGCGTCGATACCAATCTCTTTTAATTGTGGCTGTACATAAGTATTGAATAACGCCTCACCTTCGTACTGCGCAATCAGCTTGAGACATTTGGCATGTAGTACATGGACGATGAGCCAAAAGTTCTTAAACGCTGGATTGGTGGTTTGTTTATTATAATAACGATAGTAAATTTGCTGCACGATACCCGCTAGACGGAACAGACCGAACACTTCATAAAACGTCCAATTGTCTATCTTAAGACCCGATTGCTTCAGGTAGTAGTCAACCACTTCATCACGGGTCATCATACCTTTTAAATGCGTTGGCTGACGGCGTGACTGCTGCATGATGATGTTGTCATCTTCTTCGACCCAATAAGCCAATGCACTACCCAAATCCATCAAAGGATCACCCAAGGTTGCCATTTCCCAATCGAGTACACCAATGACCTTGGTTGGATCAGCAGCATCCAAAATCACATTATCAAAGCGCCAGTCATTATGAATGAGGCAAGTCTTACTATCAGCAGGCGTATGCTTACTTAGCCATTGACGAACTAAGCCAAAGCTTGGCACGTTTGGCGTTTTGGCTTTGATATAACGCTTATCCCAACCAGTTACTTGGCGCTCGCAGTAACCTTCACCGCGTCCAAGGTTGACCAAGTCAGGATGCTCTTTATAATCGACTTGATGTAAGTCAACCAACGCATCAATGACATTGGTACATAAGGCGCGCGTCTGCTCTACATCTAAATCGATACCTTTTGGCAAATTGGCACGAGGAATGATGCCTTCCATGCGCTCCATGACATAAAAGTCCGCACCGATGACATTTTCATCAGTACATAGCGCGACCATTTTTGGTACGTACGGATAAGCATCTTTTAAGGCTTTTTGCACGGTATATTCACGTACCATATCGTGCGCTGACTTAGCCTTAGTGCCTTTTGGCGGACGGCGTAAAATAAGGTCTTGGCTCTTACCTTCGCCTTCATATTGCAGCCGGTAAGTCCAGTTTGAAGCACCGCCAGAGAATTGAGTAACCGTTGGCTCGCCTTCTATATCAACACCTTGCTCGCGTAGCCAATTGCTGACTGCTTTTGCATCAAGCTCTTCGCCCTCTCGCACTTCGCCGCCTTTATCTAAGACTTTATTAAGTGTTTGATCGTTATTGTCAGTGTTGTTGGCATGATTGTCAGTTGCCATAAGATATTCCTTATCGTGTGGTCAGTTATTTTTATCAATAATTACAGTGATGAAAAATTCACTATTAACTGATTAATAGTGAATTTTTAGAGATGGTATTTTAACGTTATATTACGATTTAGCAGGTTTCAACGAACGGCTAAAACCTTGACGCTTAAGCTCTAGTTTCGCAATCATGGTTTTATGTACTTCATCAGGACCATCGGCTAGACGTAGCGCTCGAGCTTGAGCATAAAAGGACGGCAACATGGTATCTTGGCAAACGCCCATGCCACCATGGATTTGAATCGCCATATCGACCACTTCTTGTAATACAGTCGGTGCAACGACTTTAATCGCAGAGATTTCTGTGAGTGCTGCTCTGGTACCTTGGGCGTCCATTTTCTGCGCCGCGTATAGTGTCAATAAGCGTGCTTGGTCAATCTTAATACGCGCCTCAGCGATACGCTCAAAGTTACCGCCCAATTGTAGCAGTGGCTTACCAAAAGCTGTACGCTCCATGCCGCGTTTGACGGCCAGCTCTAGCGACTTCTCAGCAGCGCCAATACAACGCATGCAATGATGAATACGACCTGGCCCTAAGCGACCTTGCGCAATCTCAAAGCCCATACCTGGGCCACCGATAAAATGACTGACGGGCACACGTACATCATTAAAGCTGACTTCGCCATGACCGTGCGGCGCATCATAATCGCCAAATACTTTTAGCATACGCTCAATATTGACGCCTGCCGTTTTTGCTGGCACTAAAACCATCGAGTGCTGATGATGACGGTCTTTAGTGTCATCAGGGGTATAGGCCATGACAATCAAGACATCAACCGCAGGATCACCCAGACCTGATGACCACCATTTGCTACCATTGATGATAATCTCGTCACCATCGACGACAGCAGTCGCTTGCATATTGGTTGCATCACTTGAGGCAACATCAGGCTCAGTCATACAAAAGACTGAACGCGTTTTACCTTCTAATATCGGCGTGAGCCACTTGTCCTGCTGCTCCTGTGACCCATAACGCCATAGCAATTCCATATTGCCGCTATCAGGCGCATTACAGTTGAATACGTAAGGGGCAAGTAAGCTGCGGCCAGTCAGCTCAGCAATCGGTGCATAATCGGTAACCGATAACCCCGCGCCTAGCGTGTCATCTGGCAAAAATAAATTCCAAAGACCCGCTTCGCGTGCTTGTTTACGCAAGCTCTCATATTTTTCTGGCCAGTGCCATTTAGTCCAATCGCCGTCAGGATTTTGCCCATGACAATCCGCCCAAAACTGCGCTTCGATTGGCTCGATATAGGTTTCGATAAAGGCTTTAACTTTGGCATGCATGGCTTGACCATGTTCGGTGGCGGTAAACATTAATATATCGGTAGACATAGCTGACATCCTTTTCTGTTCTGCTGGTTAATTATTTTCATCACGCTCATACAAAGCTTTTATAAAAAACGCAATGAAATTCTTATAGTGTACGTGCGTATACTCTGTTCTGTATGCCACATTTATAACACAGCGTTTATCAATAAACAGCAAAAAGGCGCGACCCACTAGGACACGCCTTTTACAAAATACAAACAATGCACGATAAAAAAATGCAACGCCAAAACATCATCGACTAGATATCATGATGATATTTAAGATTATTTGAGGATATTTAAGCGACTGTTTAAATCGAAACGTGCCAAGGCATCTGGCAATTTATCAATCGCTATGCTGAGTGTCGCCTCTGCTGCTTGTGACAGCCCTAACTTTTCTGCAAGGGTTGGTTTTTGGCGTGAATGCAGCGCATACACTTCATTATTTTCCATACGCTCTAAAATATAGCTGTCTGAGGTTTGCAGGCTATCAATTAAATTAAGTTTCAGCGCATCTTCACCATACCAATGCTCGCCAGTTGCGACTTTTGCAACATCCAATGTTGGGCGATAAGTATTAACGAAGTGCTTAAATAACTCGTGTGTTTGCTCAAGTTCTTCTTGGTATTTGGCGCGGTCTTCAGCATCATTTTCACCAAATACGGTCACGGTACGTTTGTAATCGCCAGCGGTAAACATCTCATAATCGACATCATGGTTTTTCAGCCATTTATGGAAGTTTGGTAATTGCGATACCACACCGATAGAGCCAATCACAGCAAAGGGTGCCGCGACGATATTGTCGGCGACGCAAGCCATCATATAACCGCCGCTTGCTGCCACTTTGTCAACACAGACGGTGAGTTTTAGACCCGCGTCTTTTAAACGGGCTAATTGTGCAGCGGCCAAACCATAGCCATGAACCAAGCCGCCACCTGACTCTAGGCGCACCACTACTTCATCGCCTTTATTGGCAGTACTAATGAGCGTACTGATTTCTTCGCGGAGATGCTTCACCGCCGTGGCTTTGATATCGCCATCAAAATCAAGCACAAAAACTTGTTGCTTATCATCGCTATTATTCTTTTTCTTTTTGCTTTTACTTTTTACTTTTAATGCTTGTTTGGCCTTTTTAGCCATGGTTTTTTTCAGTTGTTTAAGCGCCGCTTTACCTTGCGTCGCCTCCATCAGGTCTTCACGACGTTGCTCTTGGCTTTTATTCAGGTGGATAACTCTTAGCTCAACAGGGTTTTTAGAAGGATGAAAAAGCATGAGCGGAATTCCTTGTTAGTGAAAATAGATAATCGAAATTGTTTTAATAAGGTTTTATAAGTTAGCCTGATATGTGCACAGTGGCTAGTATTTTCAAGCAAAATGACAATATTTAACTGACGCTCAATGTTATGGCATGAATACCATAAACAATGATGAACATCTTATAAACACCACATGCACACACAACGAACCAGTAAGATGCCATATTTGCTGAGCATTGCTTACTCTCAGCGCTTTGTATCGCAACCGCTGGTTGTATAACAAAGGCAGATTAGGCATAATATGTGTTTACACCAAATTTTCTGCAGCCAACGTGATGACCATTTGTCTTATATCGCGTTATTTGTGCTTTTTTAGCTAAAGGCTTGAATTGCACGGCGCTTGTATCACACGCTAGCGGCTGTATTATTGTATTTCGAATTGGGCTGACAACTGGATAATTATATTATGACGCAAAGCACTATGACGCATAGCGAATACCGAGACGAATATTGCGGCGCTGTAACCGAAAGCTTACTTGAGCAAACCATTAGTATCGTAGGTTGGGTACATCGTCGTCGCGATCACGGTGGCGTGATTTTCTTAGACATGCGTGACCGCGCAGGTATCTTGCAGGTCGTCGTTGACCCTGATACGCCAGAAGCGTTCGCTCTTGCTGATGCGGTACGTCCTGAATACGTGCTAAAAATTACCGGTCGCGTACGCCGCCGTTATGAAGGCACGGAAAACGCCAATATGACCAGTGGTCAGATTGAGCTATTGGGCAAAGAGATTGAAGTATTGGCGAAATCTGAAACCCCGCCTTTCCCATTGAATGATGAGAAAACCACGGTATCAGAAGACTTGCGTTTAAAATATCGCTACCTTGATATGCGTCGTCCGCAGATGCAAGAGCGTATGGTTTTCCGTGCTAAAGCCACTTCAACGATTCGTCGTTATCTAGATGATCATGGTTTCTTAGACGTTGAAACCCCTATCTTGACTCGTGCGACCCCAGAAGGCGCGCGTGACTATCTTGTGCCTTCACGTACTCGCCCGGGTAACTTCTTTGCTTTACCGCAGTCACCGCAGCTGTTTAAACAGTTATTAATGGTGTCAGGATTTGATCGTTATTATCAAATCGCTAAATGCTTCCGTGACGAAGACTTACGTGCTGACCGTCAGCCTGAATTTACCCAAGTCGATATTGAAACTTCTTTCTTAAATGAAGAAGAAATCATGAATATCAACGAAGGTCTTATCAAGCATCTATTTAAGACTATGATGGATGTTGAATTTGAGCAATTCCCACGCATGACTTACGCAGAAGCGATGCGTGACTATGCCTCAGACAAGCCTGACTTACGTATCCCATTAAAATTGGTCGACGTAGCCGATTTAATGAAAGACGTTGATTTTAAAGTGTTTGCCGGCCCTGCGAACGACCCTAAAGGTCGCGTTGCTGCCCTACGCATCCCTGGCGGCGCTTCATTAAGCCGTAAACAAATCGATGCTTATACTAAGTTTGTGAGCATTTATGGTGCACGTGGTTTGGCTTATATCAAAGTCAATGACGCCAGCAACATCAATAACGGTGTCGACCAAGAGTCTGGTCTACAGTCTCCTATCATCAAGAACATGACTGATGACGTATTGGTCAGCTTGATTGAACGTACTGGTGCCCAAAGCAACGATATTATCTTCTTTGGTGCGGATAAAGCCAGTATCGTCAATGACGCAATCGGCGCACTACGCCAAAAGATTGGTCTAGATTTAGAAATGACGACTTGTGAATGGGCGCCACTTTGGGTCACTGACTTCCCAATGTTTGAAGAAACTGACGATGGGAAATGGACGTCAATGCACCATCCGTTCACGAAGCCAAAAGGTTCTGTTGAAGAATTAAAAACCAATCCTGAAGCGGCACTTTCTATCGCTTATGATATGGTACTAAATGGCACAGAAGTTGGCGGTGGTAGCTTACGTATCAATACCTATGATATGCAGCAAGCCGTACTCGAAGCGCTTGGTATCGGAGAGCAAGAGGCTCAAGATAAGTTTGGCTTCTTACTTGACGCCTTAAAATTCGGTGCGCCTCCGCATGGTGGCTTAGCCTTTGGTTTAGATCGCTTAATTATGCTCATGGTAGGCGCAGACTCTATTCGTGATGTCATCGCCTTCCCAAAAACCAAAACGGCTGAGTGCCCACTAACCCAAGCACCTGCTGAAGTTGATAGCAAGCAGCTACGTGACCTTGGTATCCGTGTGCGCGAAAAAGCACAGGCTGACACCAACAAACCTGCGCAATAAATAGTCAGATAATGCTTAGTTACTTATTATCTGACTGGTTACGTGATTCATCACCGTGTGAACGGTCATGAATCCGTATCATATCTTTAAATTCGTGCCACTGTCTGTCTTACAGATGCTGGCACGTTTTGTTGCTTGGGTAATATTACGCCTACCAAATGCTAGCATTATGCGTACTGTCAGTATCAATATGGCACTGATTGCGCCGTCGTTATCTGAGCGACAAAAACAAGCCTTAACCAAAGACATTATTTATCATCAATGTTTAACCAGTATTGAGTCTATCAAGAGTTGGGCGATGCCACCTGAATGGAGTATTGCTCAAATTCATGACGTTTATAATAAAGATTTTTTATTAGAGGGGCTTGCCAATCCTAATGGCATGCTGGCGATTGTCCCACATCTTGGCACGTGGGAGATGATGAACGCTTGGCTTAATCAGTTTGGTTCGCCAACGATTATGTATAAGCCTGTTAAAGGCGATATTACCAATGACTTTGTCCTGCAAGGTCGCTCGCGTCTGAATGCAACACTGGTTCCGACCGATGGTAGCGGCGTAAAAGCCGTATTTAAGACCCTTAAACAAGGTGGCTTTAGTATTGTACTGCCCGATCATGTTCCCGATCCATCAGGCGGTGTGGTCGTACCTTTCTTTGGTGTTGAGACCTTAACCAGTACATTGGCATCCAAACTCGCTAGCAAGACCAAATGTGCGTTGGTCGGCTTATCCTGCATTCGCCGTGATGACGGGCGCGGCTTTGATATTTACTGTTATAAATTAGATGACCCCGCCCTATATGATCGCAATACTGAAACCGCTGCTTATGCGCTTAATCTGGCCATGCAACAGATGATTGAAGATAAATGCAGTCATTATATGTGGGGTTATCGCCGTTTTAAGCACATACCCGTTTTAGACAATCCTTATATCGCTGATAAAGAAGCATTAGCAGCGTTTATTCGTAATCAAAACTCTAAGCATACAAAATCGTAAGCTATGAATAATCAATAGCTGATAATAAGTAAAACAATACCAAGATCTAACCTCTAATACCTAACACTTAAGAAATAATGTGAATAATAGGTGTGTTAATATCAGTCAACGTTCGTATTATTTACATCCTTTTAAGTTCTAGTTTTTTAACATTCGTTCTTCATTTATATCAATATGAGTGCATGATGGCAACTGACGTAAAGCAAAACTTATCAATAGACTCAGCTCAAACAGACGGCAAAGACTATGCGCAACGTTATATTATTTGTATGAAATGGGGCGATAAATACGGTGCAGAATATGTCAACCGTCTTTTTAATATGGTTAGTCGGCATCTGACCTTAGATTTCCAAATGGTCTGTCTTACCGATGATAGCACCGGCATCGACCCTGCCGTTCAATGTTACCCGATTCCAGAAATGGATTTACCAGCAGGCCCTGAACGTGGTTGGAAAAAACTGACGACTTTTAAGCCGGAATTATATGACCTAAGAGGCGTTGCATTATTCTTAGACATCGATATCGTGATCGTCGATAATATCGATGCTTTTTTCACTTATAAAGCTGAGTATGAAGACAGCGTCGTCATCATTCGTGACTGGAAAAAGCCATGGCGCATGATTGGTAATAGCTCAGTTTATCGCTTTAATATTGGTATGGGCACTTATCCTGATTTGCTCGCAAATTTTGAGCGCAACTTCGACAGCATTCGTCAGCAAGTCCGCCACGAGCAAGCTTATCTCTCTAATTATCTGCGTGAGCATCATCACTTAGAATACTGGGATAAGGACTGGTGTGTCAGTTTTAAATATCAGTGTATTGCCCCTATCCCATTTAACTTAGTGCGCGCACCGACGTTGCCTGAGGGCGCAAAAATTGTTATTTTCCATGGCGAGATTAATCCACCAGATGCCATTAAAGGCGGCGGCGGTAAGTGGTATCGTCATGTAAAACCAAGCCCTTGGTTGAAGGAGCATTGGCATTGACATTTTCGAATTTTTACATAACATTTCAGGCTAAAAAACTGCAGATAGAAACCTTATCAATACTAGAGATAAAAAAGCATGAAAGTACAGACTTACCTAATTAATCTTGATGGTAGTGATGAACGCCTAAAAAGTGCCAAGCAACAGCTTAATAGCATAGGTTGGGATTTTGAAAAATTTTCGGCATTTGATGGACGAGGAAAAACACTATCTAGTTTTGAGAACTATGACGATCAGCAAGCGAAAAAGCTCTTAGGACGTAGTTTATTAAACTCTGAGATTGGCTGCTACTTAAGTCACTATAATTGTGCCCTGAAATTTTTAGAGAGTGATGCAGATTACTTAATCGTTTTAGAAGATGATATGCAGTTATCTGCTGATTTTAAACAAGTTATATCTCCACTATTAGATTACTTATTCTCTAACACACGCCCAGAGTGGTATCTGATAAATATTGCAGCAAATAAGAAGAAACTTGCTAAAGATATTACGGAGATAAATGGTCATACCTTATGGCATGCTTATTACTTCCCAGTGCTAGGATTAGGTTTGATATGGTCAAGAAAAGGAGCAGAAGCGTTCATTGAAAAAGGCAAGACTATTACAATGCCAGTGGATGTTTTTTTTCAGCGATGGTTGAGCGATAGTGGTAGAGGTTTAGGAGTTTGGCCGCCTTTGGTCACGCCTATGGGTTTGGATAGCGACATTTTGGGTACCGTAGCCTCCCAAAATATAAAGCGTAAAGATAAAGAAAATAGAGATTCTACTTACTTTATTAAAAAGCAAAAAAGAATGTTGCAAGATAAAGTATCTGCCATCAAAAACTTACTTACCATTAAATAGACCTTGGTTATCTAAATTATGAAAAACTTTGTCATCAGCTTACAGTCGGCTAAAGAGCGCAGAGAGCATATCAATAATGAGTTTGATGAGCATAATGTCAATTTCGAGTTTTTTGACGCTTTAACGCCAGACAGTGCTAAAGACTATGCTAAAAGTTTGGGTTTAAATATAGACGATGCTAGCCTAACACCAAGAGAGCTAGCTTGTATGATGAGCCACGTCGCAATATGGAAGAAGGCCATTGATGAAAATATTCATTACATCACTATTTTTGAAGATGATATCTATTTAGGTGAAGACGCCGAAAGCTTATTAAATAGCTCTGAATGGATAAAGCCTGATTGGAACATCATAAAGATAGAAGCTTTTTCAAAAAAAGTTTTTCTCTCTACTACTAGATACAACGTTTTATCAAATAAACGTCAAATCGTAGAACTCAGAGGAAAAAACTTAGGTGCAGCTGGTTATACTATTTCTTTGAAAGGCGCAAAATTATTTTTAGATTATATTGTGACTCATAAGATTCAACCAATTGATGAGATTATATTTGATATCTTTGTTAATAAAAAAATTGAACCGGTATATCAGATGATACCTGCACTGTGTGTACAAGAAATGATTCTTAAAGAACGCCAGAATGTATTTTCTTTACCTAGTTCACTAGAATGTGAACGTAGGGCTCGCATGAAGTTAGATAAGAAGAGAGGCTTATTTAAAGTAAAAAGAGAGGCGAATCGACTCATCTTACAAACAAAGGCAGCTCTATTTGCTAAAGAAGTATTCTTCAAATAAACATAGAAAAGCCAAGTTAAATATAAACTGATTTCAATTATAAAGGCTAAATAGCATGGTTTTAGTTGAGAAGCTTAAGTTTTTAGGTCAAGGGACTCAAAAACTCGTCTATGAGCATCCCGACGACCCTCAAAAAGTCATCAAAATAATGAAACCTGAGAACGCTACAATTGATGGTGGTAGAGCCAATCAACATCATTTACGCTCGCATCGCTCTCAAGGTATTTATAGACATTTCCGTCGGGAATTACTTCAGTATTTACAGCTATGTAAAAACAACTATAAAGATAATAATTTTACTTTCCCTATCGAAACGGTGCATGGCTTTATTGCTACCAATAAAGGCTTAGGATTG
The DNA here is from genome assembly GCF_002352555.1 of Psychrobacter sp. UBA2769. Taxonomy (NCBI): domain Bacteria; kingdom Pseudomonadati; phylum Pseudomonadota; class Gammaproteobacteria; order Moraxellales; family Moraxellaceae; genus Psychrobacter; species Psychrobacter sp. UBA2769. The sequence continues at coordinate 15,783 of NZ_DEIR01000001.1, forward strand.
GTCACTGAAAAGATAACGAGCCCAAATGGAAATTCACTAACCTTAGAACACCTTCTCATTAATGGCGATTTCAGTACAAAGCAAAAAGAGGCACTTAATACTTTCTTTAATGAGTGCTGTAGATACCATGTAGTTTTTGGGGAAGTGAATATTGGCGGTATTATGTATACTGAACATCGTCAGGGACGTCCAGAATTCGTATTGGTTGATGGTATTGGTGAAAAACTCATTATACCTTTTAGATCTATGAGTAAAAGAATCAACACTCATAATGTTAGAAAAGTTGAGAAGAAAATAAAAAGTCTAATAGATTTCTAATATACAAAGTCTTTTTTTATGATCAATAGAATATATCTATTATGGTCCTTCTGGTATGAGAGTAGAGTAAAAAAAGCAATGATAATAAAAATACTTGTTAATATAGACAGTTAGCTGAGCTATCAATAGTTTCTCTAATTATATCTAACATTACCTGATTTTTTAAGACTTTATGTTTATATTTTTTAGAAAAAATACCTAGAGCTATATAGCGTATTTTTTTAATCTTTAAACTCCTTTCCAGACTTTTAATGAAACTATCAAACTGATTGGCATTATAGTGCTTATGCATAAATAATATTTTTGACTTATACCAACGATGATAAAAAGCATAGTCCTTATTAGGCTCGCTTGATCCACCTTTATGATATACGCTTAAGTCACTATTCTTTATTAAAGGAAAACCCTGTTTTCTTATTCGATAACAAAGATCTACATCCTCACAGTACATAAAAAAATCATTATCAAAACCTTCTAGCTTTTCAAACAACTCTTTTGTTATAAAAATTAATGACCCTTCAAACCAACAAATCTCATTATTATAGCCAAAATCTTCTGAAAATTCGTAACTATAGTATTCACAGCCATCATGATGATTGTCATTTAATATTTTACTACTAATTGCTCCATAATTAGGATTACTCAGAATAAAGCTATACATCGAATCTAGATATTTTTTATCGGTCATCAAGATATCTGGATTAACGATTAATAGATGCTTTGCTATAGAAATCTCAGCTGCAGCATTCGTAGCACGCCCAAACCCAATATTATCATGTATTTGCACCATTTTTATATTGAAGACGTCACGAAAGTTATTACTTTCTATCATTTCTTCAAGTTTATCATTTTGCACGTTGTTACTGATAATTATTTCAAAATCAGATTTAGACATTGTTTGATCTAGCAGACTATCTAAAAGAGCTTTGATATAGTTTTCTGTATTATAATTCACAATTAATAAAGAAAATTTCATATGAAATCCATAAATAATGACTTTAGGTTTTTATAAAAACTTAGAATAGCTTATAATGAAAGATTGTAATTATACTTAATATTTACCACAACAAAGTATAATAAACACATAATTTCTATTAAATCTTTTACAGCAACATCTTGAGATTACGATATGCATCTACATCTTTACCAAATCTGGTACGATGAAAGCTCAAAACCAGCTCAAAACTCTGGTGTGGAAGCGTTTGACTGTAGGAATAATCCTGAATTTCTTAAGCGTGAGATCGCTCACCTTATTAGGTTTTATGACGAAATAGTATCTAATTCAGATGATGATAGCTACTTTGCATTACTATCTCCACGCTTTGGTGAAAAAACCGGATTAACAGTTAGCGAAATAAAGGATTTTGTGTCAAGCAATCCTAATCATGACATATACTTATTTAACCCTTTTCCTACTCATACTTATGTAGATATAAATGTGTGGGAAAACGGTGAATCAAGACATCCAGGACTTAAGCAACTAACTCAACACTTACTTGATACTACAGGTATTGATTTCGATATTTACGCTCTGCATAGGAATAACATCTTAAATACTGTTTATTGTAATTACTGGGTAGCGTCTAAGCCTTTTTTAGACGACTTTATTAGTTTAATAAAAAACATTGACGCTACTATAAATACAATGCCTAAACATGAAAGAGATAGATACTTCTCTACTGCTCGGTATAATACCGAAGCAAGTTACTATCCATTTATTTTCGAAAGATTGATTTGCACCTTTCTTTTAATGAATCCAAATTATTCATCGAAACCATACATTTACACTTATCCATTCTTAGGATGTCATAAGTTAAAGCCATTAGAAAGCAAGTTTTATTTTTCCAGTCATAGACCTTATTTCGATGAATGGGAAACCAATCCTAATAATGTTAATATTATAAACCAAGGGTTTAGTATAGTTCAAAATAGGTTACGACCAGATGTTAGAATTAGTAGTAATAAGGTAGTTAATCGTCTATCTAATTCGCTCCTAAAAAAATTATATAACATAATTCCAATTCATATTAAAAAAGATATAGAAACTATTACATAGATCGATCTCAATACTTTCCCGAGACTATTAACTTAGCTAAAAATTCTTATATGTTCAAAAGGATATAATTCTAGAAATTTTTTCGTTATAATAGAAGTATTCCATAGTATTATGTATTAAAGAAATATATAGTAAATTCATTTTAAAGTCGATACAGTGCGACTGATATAGATGTTCATTGCTTACTATTATCACAGCAGCTACAAAAAATCTATCCCTGTCGTACATCGATATTAACGCATTGCTTCTAATTCGCATATGACTATACAGATCTAACACATTATAAATTATATAGAAAACATACCAATGAATACTAAAAAATCTATAATTTTAGCCTTGCCTGAAGATGTTGGTCTTAGTGAGTTAATAGTCAAAAATTTTGAATATCATGGTTTCGATGTAATCTCCTATCGTAGTCAACCATACCAATATAAAAGCTTCGGTGAAAGACTGACTAACTTCTTTAGAAAAAACTTTCTTAGTGATAAAAGCTATAAAAAGAAACAGCAGGATAAAGAAGCTTTAGAGAACTTGCAGCGCGAGATTTTAGAACGAACGACAAAAATAGATTATGCTTTATTTATTAGACCTGACATATTCCCTATTGATTTTATTAAAAAAATTAAAAGTTATGCTAATAAGACTATTGGTTATCAATGGGATGGATTAAGTAGGTTTCCAGAAGTTTTTGACAGGATAGAAAATTTCACTGAATTCTATGTTTTTGATTCCAAAGATATTTTTAACTATCCAGAATACAATTTGAAACTTGCGACTAATTTTTATTTTGACATGGATGAAAATCCGGTTTTACTGAACAATCGAGGCCAGAAAACAATGTATTTCATAGGCTCACATCTACCTCAAAGGGTCGCGGTAATAAATCAATTTATTAAATTAGCTAATAATTTAAATCTTCGAATTAATTTTATAATTGGATTAGATAAAAAAAACATACAAAATAAAAACCTTTATGATAGCGAGTGTATAAGCTTTATTAGCAATGGAATTAAATACCAAGAAAACCTAAATAATGTAAAAAAATCTGACGTATTGATTGATTTTGTTAACAACATTCATTCTGGTTTATCATTCAGAATATTTGAGTCTATTTTTTATCAAAAGAAGCTAATTACCAATAATGCTGAAATAACCAATTATGATATATATCATGAAGATAATATCTTTATATGGGATGGAAAAAATATTGATTTTGAGTCTTTGAAGAGCTTTTTAGAAAAACCATATCATATCCTTCCATCTGATATAGCAAACAAATACTCTTTCAAAAATTGGTATAGTTTGATATTAGGTATTGATAAATATCAATAATAATTTACCACTTGACGAAAAAAATAAAGATGCAAATTAAACATTTGATTATATCCACTTGTTACAACAAGTTTATATAATTATCAAAGAAATGGGTTTCAATATGAACATATTAATCACAGGCGGAGCAGGGTTTATCGGCTCAGCTGTTATCCGCCATATTATAGCCAATACCACCGATAACGTTTTAAATATAGATAAGCTTACTTATGCGGGCAATCTTGAGTCATTAGCTAACGTAGCTGACAGCACACGCTATCAGTTTTCACAAACAGATATTTGCGATCAACAAGCTCTCGAAGCACACTTTGCTGATTTCCAGCCAGATATCGTGATGCACTTAGCAGCAGAATCGCACGTTGATCGCTCTATCACAGGCTCAGCTGCCTTCATGCAAACCAATATTATCGGTACCCACACCTTGTTGGAAGTGGCTAGACATTATTACCATACCTTAAGCGCCGACAAAAAAATTAGCTTTCGTTTTCATCATATATCTACTGATGAAGTCTATGGTGATTTAGAAAACGATGACGGTTTGTTTACTGAGACTACATCTTATGCGCCAAGCTCTCCCTACTCAGCCAGTAAAGCCAGCTCAGACCATCTCGTACGTGCTTGGAATCGGACTTATGGCCTGCCAGTTGTAATTACCAACTGCTCTAACAACTACGGTCCTTATCATTTCCCAGAAAAACTAATACCGTTAGTAATTCTAAACGCATTAGCCGGTAAATCTTTACCTATATATGGCAATGGGGAACAGATTCGAGATTGGTTGTACGTTGAAGATCATGCCCGCGCCTTATACTTAGTCGCTACCGAAGGTGAAACAGGTGAAACTTATAATATTGGTGGGCATAACGAGCATACTAATATTGAGGTCGTGCAAACGATATGTGAGTTATTAGAAGAACTAGCACCAAATAAACCTCATGGTATTATACGTTATGCTGATCTCATTACGTATGTCAAAGATCGCCCTGGACATGACTTGCGTTATGCCATTGACGCTAGCAAAATTCAGCAATCATTGGGATGGACACCACAAGAAACATTCAGCTCAGGTTTACGCAAAACCGTACTCTGGTATCTGAATAATTCAGAATGGGTTGAACATGTACAAAGTGGCGAATATCAACACTGGGTAAATCATCAGTACCAATAATAGATAAAGCCAATAATAAAACCAACAAAAAGACTGAAAAATCGATTATGAATATTATTTTACTTGGTAAGAATGGCCAAGTGGGCTGGGAGTTACAACGTGCCTTGCAGCCATTAGGAAACGTTATTTCTTTAGATCGTCACATAAATACTAATGGATTATGTGGTGATATAACTAACTTTACGGCTATAGAACAGCTCTATGCTGCGATAAAACCTGATGTAGTCATCAACGCAGCCGCTTATACTGCTGTAGATAAAGCTGAAAGTAATTATGAAGAGGCTGATTTAATCAATCACTTAGCAGTTATGCATTTAGCTAATACGTCTAAGCACTATAATAGCCTGCTCATTAATTACTCTAGTGATTATGTGTTTGATGGTACGCTAGATGCGCCGTGGTCAGAAACAGATAGTAGAATGCCCATAAATAGCTATGGCAAGACTAAGTATGATGGAGAAATTGCTTTAGAACAAAGTGGTGCAAGATTTATTAACTTTCGCACCAGTTGGGTATATGGTACCTATGGTAATAACTTTATCAAAACCATGCTAAAACTTGCTCAAAGTAAAGAAGAGCTTAATATTATTGCTGATCAAATCGGTGCACCAACCGGGGCAGCTTTGATTGCTGATATTACTGCACAAGCATTACGTTATTACTTAATACATGAATATCCTGATAGTCTTCATGGACACTATAACTTAGCAGCAAAAGGTGAGTGTTCGTGGTTTGATTATGCTGAATTTATCTTCGCGACCGTGCAAAAAGAAATCGGTACAAAATTACTCATAAAACAGCTGAACCCTATTCCAACATCAGAATATCCTACCCCTGCAAAACGTCCGCTCAACTCGCGTTTAAATACTAAAAAACTACAAACCCAATTTCAATTGCATTTGCCGCATTGGCAACAAGGTGTTGCTCAAGTATTAGGAGAGTTATTGTTATGATTCAAACTAACCGTAAAGGTATTATTCTTGCTGGGGGCTCTGGTTCACGCTTGCATCCTATCACGCTGGGCACATCCAAACAGCTTCTTCCGATCTATGATAAACCAATGATTTACTATCCCTTGTCAGTTTTGATGCTTGCAGGTATTCGAGAGATTTTAATCATATCCACTCCTGAAGACTTACCAAATTTTAAAAAACTACTCGGTAATGGTGATGATTTAGGGATTGAACTATCCTATAAAGTCCAGCCATCACCTGACGGCCTAGCTCAAGCATTTATCTTAGGTGAAGAGTTTATTGGCGATGATAATGTCTGTTTAGTATTAGGAGATAACATTTTCTACGGGCAAAGCTTTAGCCAACAATTAAGTCGAGCGACCGAACAAGAAGTAGGAGCCACAGTATTTGGTTATTATGTGAGTGATCCTGAGCGCTTTGGTGTAGTAGAGTTCGATCAAGATGGCAAAGCACTCAGTATTGAAGAAAAACCAAATCATCCTAAGTCGAGTTACGCAGTGACTGGTTTATATTTTTATGACAAACAAGTTGTCGACATTGCTAAAAATGTGCAACCATCTCATCGCGGTGAGTTAGAGATTACTGACATTAACAATGCTTATTTAGAACGACAGCAACTTAATGTCGAACTACTAGGACGTGGCTTTGCATGGTTGGACACGGGAACTCACGATTCATTACTAGAGGCTGGTCAATTTGTACAAACTATTGAGCATCGTCAAGGCCTTAAAGTAGCCTGTCTTGAAGAAATCTCTTATTACAACGGTTGGCTTAACGATGCACAATTGTTAGAACGTGCCAATTTTTTCAAAAAAACAGGTTACGGGCAGTATTTATTAAAATTACACGAAGAGCATCAACACTAAATTCATAACCACATTAGTATATTCATTATGAACATAATTGATACCAAGATACCAGAGCTATTAATCCTTGAGCCTCGCGTTTTTGAAGATGACCGCGGCTGGTTTATGGAAAGCTTTAATCAAAAAAATTTTACCACTCTTTTAAACGAACGTGGGTTCGAAGCACCAAACTTTGTCCAAGATAATCATTCCAGCTCTCAAAAGGGAGCACTGCGCGGCCTACATTATCAGTTAAACCCTTTTGCTCAAGCTAAGCTGGTACGTGTGGTACAAGGAAGAGCTTGGGATGTAGCAGTAGATATTCGTCAGCGCTCACCTACTTTTGGACAATGGGTAGGTGTAGAATTGACCGGATCTAACCATCGTCAGTTTTGGATACCTGCAGGATTCGCGCATGGGTTTGTAGCACTCGAAGACAATACTCAGTTTCTATATAAAACCACCAGTTATTATAATAAAGAGAGTGAAAGAACTATTCTATGGAATGATAAGGATTTAGAAATTAACTGGCCAGTTGAAGGTTTGGAGCTCAAATTAACTGATAAAGATCGTGAAGGAGCTACCTTCAAACAAACTATAGAAAGTGGCGATAATTTTTAACTAGAAGCAGCATCTATATCTTTTATTTTCTCAATTCTTCTTTTTATTAGGCCAGTTCGTGAACTATTAAGTTAATAAACTAGTAATGAAAATGAGTAACTTTTTGAATCTATATCTAGCAACACTCAAATTGACAAACAATTGTGGAAGGTAAGCTTACTAAGCTTGCCGATAATATTAAATTAAATACAATTACACGTCTTAAGCAGTATTCATACTACATTTAAGAGCTTATCCATGCCCGCTTCTACTGAACCACAAAATATTTTAAAAAAATGGCGACCATTTTTTGTATTTCTATGCTTGTATTTTATAGCTTGGAGTGTATTGCCTGCATTTCTTTCTAGCAGCGTACCTTTAGATGTGAGTGAAGGTATCAGCTGGGGCAGCGAATGGCAATGGGGCTATTATAAGCACCCCCCACTATCGTCATGGGTATTATACAGCTTTTACCAGCTATTTGGACATGTAGGCCCCTATTTACTCAGCCAAATATATGTCTTACTTACCTTAGTCATAATTTATCAGTTGGGTAAAAAAATCTGGTCACCGACCACTGCTTTGATAGGCAGCGCATTAACCTTAGCGATTCTTTATTACACCTATCCTAGTCTTGAGTTCAATCATAACGTTGCTCAATTCCCTATCTGGGCAGGACTGTATTTAGCGTTTTATCAATCCATGACTCAAAATCGTCTCAGAGATTGGATATTACTGGGTGTACTCGGTGGACTGGGTATGCTAACCAAGTACACCGTGATATTTTTACTGATACCGATGGCATTATATTTAGTGTTGCCGAGACAATGGCCATTATTAAAACAACCAAAACCGTGGATAGCAGCTTTTTTCATGCTGGGAATTTTCGCACCACATTTATATTGGCTAATAACCCATGATTGGTTGCCGCTGAGTTACGCAAGTGAACGCTCACAAGCAGTTGATGCAGGCACATACAACATCAAACGACACTTTAGTTGGATAGGATTTATAACTGCGCAACTTGTCGCTCACATTCCACTATTCATCATGTTTGTTTTCAATCGCAAACATTTAACCAGTATCCACAGCTATAAGCACAGTTTGCCAAATCATGCAGCCCTACTGTGGTATATGTGGCTATCGCCAATCGCTGTACTGGTCACTTTAAGCTTAGTATTTGGCGTGGGTTTACGTGATATGTGGGGTATGCCAATGTGGGCATTGTCGGGGTTACTCGCTGCCTCTTTAATAGCCCCTACTACTCAAGTATTGACCGCAACTAAGCTACGTAAAGCACTTATTATTTGGTTATCTCTTGTGACTATACTAATGATAGTATATGTGGGTTTTGGCGATAAGATTCGTCATAAACCTTCTCGTATGCAATGGCCAGAACAGGCTTTAACCACTCAAGCACAAGATACTTGGCAAACCGTGAGTAGTTGTAATCTTGATAGCGTTTCAGGCGATCGTTGGCTTGGGTCATTGGTGGCAATGAATAGCGGCTTTCCATCACAAATGATCTCAGGACCTTCAAGCCATTCACCTTGGATGAGTATTGAGCGCCTTCAAGAGCATGGTACTTTAGTGATGTGGCAAGAGGGTGAAGAAGATATTGTACTGCCTTTGCTTGATGATGTCAGTGTCATTACAGCCACTGAACTAACTAGCAATCACGCCAATAAAAATACATTGGTCAAACAACAAGGGCAATGGCAGATTGAGTGGCGTGACGACAAGATAGAGAAGCCGTTGTTAATAAACTGGATAGCTTATGTTCCAAACCATTGTTTCCAGCACTCCAAATAATTCACGATCTATAAATGGTTATTTAACGATCGTTGTTATCGAATAAAATAATTGAGTTTCTTATGTCACATCATCCATCACCACCTTGCCCTTATTTATCTATTATCATACCTGCGTATAATGATGCTGATGCTTTGCAGGCCTTTTTACCAGAGGTTTTTGCATTTACGCAAACACTACGTGCTCCTGTAGTAGATACCTCATCGACAGAACAAAACAGTGAAATGACAATAGCAACTTGTGAGATTATTATTGTCGATGATGGCAGTCGCGATCACTCCATTGATGTGGTTACACGTTTGATGATCAATCGTCCCTCAAATACAGAGTTAACAATCATACGTTTATCACGTAATTTTGGTAAAGAGCCTGCACTCAGTGCTGGGCTAGCAGCGGCAAGAGGGAGCATGGTCGCTATGATCGATGCTGATGGACAGCACCCTTTACCTGTACTGGCGCAAATGCTAGCGATGATTGAACAATCCGACATCGACATGGTCGCAGGTATTCAGGCCAATCGTCCGCATGAAAGCCGACTGGCAAAAACGTTAAAGAGCAGCTTCTATCATTTTATCCAAGACAGCCAGCGCTACGAGATACGACCTAATGCTGGCGATTTTCGAGTGATGAACCGCAAGGTACTAAATGCTTTACGCTCACTACCAGAGCGTCAGCGCTTTATGAAAGGTTTGTACGCTTGGGTTGGTTTTAATACTGTTTACTTGCCTTTTACCGCTGCCAACCGTGACACTGGTGAAAGTAAATTTAACTACGGCAGCCTTTTTGAATTGGCACTCGTGGGCATTACCTCATTTTCCCAACGACCATTAAGATTAATATCACGTATGGGTTTTGTCGTCTCTGCATTGGCTTTTTTATACGGCTTATATATCGTAATAGATACGTTGATATTTGGTAGTGATGTCGCAGGTTGGGCAACTGTCGCCGCAGGGATTATGTTCTCCACTGGCATTCAACTGGTTTGTATTGGCGTGATTGGTGAGTATGTCGGTAGGCTATATGAAGAAGTCAAACAGCGCCCACTATATTTAATCGATGAAGTCATTGAGAGTAAACCTTCTAGTATGCATCCTCAATACGCTAATGATGACTCACAAGCTACTATCGATACTACGATAGATAAACATGATGGATAAACAAGCTGATGAATAATGCAGCAGAGACAAAGCCAAGCTCTATGCAAGCACTTTGGTTTTTAGCAGTCGGTGCCAGCGCAGCTTTGGTGCATTTTTTGGTACTGGTGAGTATTGTCAACTTCACCACCATAACGCCAGCGTGGGCAAACGTGGGAGCTTTTTTAATCGCTTTTGTCGTGAGCTTTTTTGGACACTTTTATCTTACCTTTAAGCCATCACATACCTCAAATAACAGTAGCTATAATAGCTCTACTTTCAAAAACAACAGTATTAAAAATAAAAGTAAGTATCTATCTGCACTAATCAAATGGTTTAGTAGTTCAGCAGCCGGCTTTATTGCCAATCAGAGCTTATTTGTACTGGGTTTACGTTGGTTTGGCGAGCAGTATTATATGCTGATATGGTTACTAGTCACTGGCGTTATTACGGTGATGACCTTTGCTTTGGGCAAGTTTTGGGCGTTTAAACCATGAGCCATCCTAATTATCAAAAACAAGCATCGTCGCCAACCGATGATGCACGCCCTATTATTATTAATGTTGATGATTTAGGGTTGTCTACTGCAGTAAATGACTCAGTCCTTCACCTTGCTGAGCTTGGTCGCATTGGCGCTAGTAGTTATATGGTCGGCGGTACGATTACAGATAACGATATAAGTCACTTAAAAAACTTCAAAGTTGATCTTGGCTTGCATTTAGATTTGACGGGCATATTTCCCTCTCTCCTACGTGGTTCATTAAAATCTATCATCGTCGCAAGCTACTTACGTCGCTTTAATCATATGCAAGTAACCGATATTATTAAACAACAATTGGATGGGTTTGAAGATCGCTTTGGACAGGCACCCGTGTTTATTGATGGGCATCAACATATCCATCAGTTCCCGATTATTCGTCACTGTCTAATTAAAGAGTTGACCAACCGTTATAGTAATGAGATATCAAAAGGTGCACTGAGTGCACGGGTGACAACGCCACTTATTAACGATGTAAAATCCTGGATAATCTATGCATTGGGCGGCTATGCGTGGCGTCATTCTTGTGAACACAATCACATTAAAACGAATAATAAATTCGGTGGGGTGTATGGTTTCGATGTTGACAGTCAGCAATTAGCTAGCTTATGGGAGCAATGGCTACAAAGTGCACCGCGCAATGCAGAATTATCTTCAGGGCCACTCACGCCAAAAGCCAAACTACCGATAATACCTGTTAACGTATCACCTACTTTGATTATGTGTCATCCTGCTGTACCTGAAAATGGTCACAATGGCTGGGAAGATGAAATCAAAGCTGCTCGAGAGATTGAGTATAAGTGGTTAATAAGTGATGATTTTGGATATTTATTGCATAAGTATAATGTGAGATTACTACGATGGTCAGATATAACCTCGGCTTATTGAGCTTGTAATAATTTACCAAACCTATAATAAGAACAGTTAAATACCAAATAACAGAGATAAAAAAAGCTAAGACTTAAAACAGTCTTAGCTTTTTACTTCATACAATACAGCTTTTAAAATTAATCAATAAAGCTTAACCAATCCATATACTGCTCATTACGGCCATGTACCACATCGAAATATAAGGCTTGCAATTTCTCAGTGAGCTCACCACGGCCACCATTACCGATAACACGATCATCGTATTCACGAATAGGCGTGACTTCAGCTGCCGTACCTGTCATAAAGATTTCATCCGCCAAGTAAAACTCATCACGAGTGATACGGCGCTCAACGACTTTGATGCCCAAATCTTCAGCAAACTGAATGATAGTACGACGCGTGATACCATCAAGCGCACCGCCACCCAAGTCCGGTGTATGCAGCACACCGTCTTTGACTAAAAATAAGTTCTCACCAGCGCCTTGGCAAACATAACCTTGTGGATCCATCAAGATAGCTTCGTCATAGCCATTACGTGTAACTTCTTGGTTGGCCATGATAGATACTGGATAGTTGCTAGATGCTTTGGCTTTACACATGGTCACATTGGTCATGTGATGCGTAAATGACGACGTCTTCACACGGATGCCGTTTTTGATACCGTCTTCACCAAGATATGCGCCCCAGTGCCAAGCAGCAACCATTGCATTGATACTATTGTCACGTGATGACAGACCCAATTTTTCTGCGCCAACCCAAATAAGCGGACGAATATAGGCTTCTGCCAAGTTGTTTTGCTTGACCACATCTTTTTGCGCTTGCTCAAGTGCCGCTGCATCAAATGGTACATTCATTTGAAAGATTTTTGCAGAACCCAATAGGCGATCGGTATGGTCTTTTAAGCGAAAAATCGCCGTACGATTGTCAGCAGTTTGGTAAGCACGTACGCCTTCAAACACCGCCATGCCATAATGCAGGCTATGCGTAAGCACATGAACCTTGGCATCTGGCTGTTCAATCATCGTGCCATTCATCCAAAGCTTACCTTCTTGTGTTGCCATATTCATTTAATAGTCCTTATGCTAGCGCTGACGTCTAACTTTTTTTGTTGAGTGTTAAGTAGATATTTTAATTAAAATTGCCTGCTGACACTTAGTGCCTATTTTTAGATGCAATGTTTCTATCTGCAAATTTAAGGTGCCAGTGATTATAGCACCGGCACGAGAGGCAAATACAATATTTTAGTTTATCACTGCATGGCTTTTATTCATATACCCTTGAGCACAATGGCTATCAAAGCGCTATACTTATCGTCATATCATCTGGCCGCATCATTATAATGCAGCAACTTTACTCTGCGGATTCTACGCCCATCAGATGCTGCCACTGCGCTTGTACCAGTGCTCGCGTTTCTGTCCATAATGACTCATCAACCAATAACGACTGTTCGGATAATGCCAATTGGTGCGTCGCGGCGCGGATGCGTAAGTAAGCATCGGTCAAATCCTGACAAACCTGTGCCTCCCAAATACCCAAAGTCGCCATCTCTTCAAAAATACGCACGTTGTCACTCCATTTAGTCAAGCTTGGATGTTCATGCGAATAGGCTAATACCGCAAACTGCGCGAGAAACTCAATGTCTACAATTCCGCCAGCATCTTGCTTAAGATGGAACTTGCCCGCTTGCTGCTGGTGCTGACTGGTACCCAAATGCTTTTGCATTTTAATACGCATGCTGGTGACTTCGATACGGACTTGCTCAATCGTACGCGGTAATGCCAAAACAGTACGACGAATATCACAAAAACGGGCGGTCACGCGTTTGTCACCGCAGATTGCCCGCGCCCGTACCAACGCTTGATGCTCCCAAGACCACGCTTTCTCAAGCTGATAAGTCTCAAACGCATGACAAGAAACCACCATCATGCCAGCATTACCCGACGGTCGCAGCCGCATATCGACTTCATAAGCGCGGCCATCACGGGTTTGGGTATTAAGATAAGTCATGAGCTTTTGCGCCAAGCGAGCCGCAAACTTCATACCGCTGACTGATTTTTCGCCCGTGGTCATGCCTTGCTCTTTTATTTTATGCAAAAATACCAAGTCTAAATCTGATGAATATGACAACTCCAACCCGCCAAGCTTGCCATAGCCAATGATGGCAAAGCCGCAATCTGCTTCCGTAACCGGATCGCCATCTTGACCAATCGGATAGCCATAACGTTTGACGATTTCGGCAAAGGCACGTTCAAGCGCGGCCTCGAGTACCACAGCGGCAATATAAGTCAGTGAGTCTGACACTTTCATAATTGGTCGTTCTGCCAACACATCACTGGCAGCCACTGCCAACACTTGGTTCTTTTTAAATAAACGCAGTACGCTAAGTAACTCCTCTTCATCGTTAGGCTCTACGCGCAATAACTGTTGACGCAAAATGTCCCGCAGCTCACGCTTGTCTGGCAAATGCCGGTAACGCTGCTGTAAGAAGGTATCTAAAAGTACCGGATACTGCGCCAATTCCTTAGCAATCCACGGGCTGGCTGATAACATTGGAATCAGCTCAACGGTAGCATTGGGATTTTCTGCAATCATCACTAAATAGATAGAGCGGCGGCAAATGGCTTCTAGCAAAGTAATTAAACGTGGCAAGGCGGTATTAGCAAGTTGCTGCTGTTCTTCATGGATAAGTAGCGCGTGTACAATCACAGGATAAGCATCATCCAAACGCTCACGCGCTTCATCGCTCAAATTGGCGACCATTTTTGACTGCCAAAAACCTTGTAATAACGCACGATTTTCTTCGGTTAATACCGCATTTAAACGCGCTATCTGCTCATTTAACTGTTCAGGCTCAAGCTCGTCATCCTCTTGATCGGGTATCTGCCGTTCGGTGACCATACGCTCAAACGGTACATTGACATGATAGCGATGCTGATTAAGTGTCGCTAATAATCCTGCCCAATCATCAAAGCCAAGGGTGACTGCTAGATTATGCTGCCACTGTGTGTCATGCGGTAGGCGCTGCGTTTGCTGATCATTAATTGCTTGAATACCGTGCTCAAGGCGACGTAAAAAACGATAAGCCGCTTGTAGTTCTTGATAAGTGCTCTGCTCTAGATACTCAAGCTGACACAGCGCCTGCATCGCCGCCAAACAAGACTTGACCTGTAGCTGCGGATGCCGACCACCATAGATTAACTGAAAGGCTTGGACGATAAACTCAATATCTCGAATACCACCCGCGCCAAGCTTGATATTATCTAAATCTTCACGCTGAGCGACTTGATTCTGAATAAGAGACTTCATCTCTCTGAGGGCTGAAAAGGCACTATAGTCAACATAATAACGAAATACAAAAGGCTTAATCAGCGCTTGTGTTTCATCATAAAACGGCTGCTCTATATGCCCAACCACGCGGGCTTTGAGCCAAGCAAAACGCTCCCATGCCCGCCCATGCTGGGCAAAATACTTCTGTAATGCTGATAAATGAATCGCCAAATCGCTGCCATCGCCCCACGGACGCAAACGCATATCAACCCGAAACACAAAGCCATCAGCGGTATTATTATCGAGCAATCTGATAATGCCTTGTCCAAGCCGCGTCATAAAACGCTTATTATCAATACTGCGTGTGCCTTTTGCTTTATCTCCATCCGTTTCACCGCGCGCCTGATGGACGAAAATAAGGTCGATATCACTGGATAAATTCAGCTCATGCGCGCCAAGCTTACCCATTGCCATAATCGCCATGTCATCCACTTGCACATTACCTTTAGCGTTAATAAAGGTCGGTTGCCCATATTGCGCCATCAGCTGCTGGTAGGTATAGTCTTTGGCAAATAAAATGCAGCCATCCGCAAACTCAGACAGCTCATCGGTCAATTGCTCAAGCTCAATGACGGCCAAGGCATCTTGCCAAATCCAGCGCATCATCAGTAGCATACGCAAATGCCGCAAGCCGATCATTACTTTGTCTTCATTGGCGAGCTGATAATTCTCATCCAACGTATAATCTTGAATCAAATCATCAATTTGCTGGCGCGTTAAAGTGCTCTGTAATGGATAACTGCGCAAAAACGTCTGGCAAGCGCCCGTTCGACTTTGCCAAACCTGATAAGCAAACTCGCTGGCAGTCTGTAGCACTTGTAGCTGCTCTGGTGTGGGCTGAAAGCCTGTACCACTAGGTACGGTAGATAGCATAACGACGACAACTCCTTGCAGCATAAAGCTATAAAAACCACATGAATTGGAAAAATTATTTTTAGAATATTAAAGCGTTTGTACATCTTCTAATTTGTGCGTTTTATAGTAGCATAAATCCTCAACCATGCTACTGACAGCCCTATACTAACTAACAACTGACGAAAACAAGAAAAATTCGTGAATAATGCTACAATAGCCAATGCTTGAAAGGCTTAAAAAACTTGATTCTTAAGTGCTTGATTCTTAAAAACCTTGAGTCTTAAAAAAATTAAGGCGTTGCGCTTTTTTTCTTCATACTCATTCATCATAAGTGACACCGCGATTATGACGACCACAACCCCGCTATTATTAATTACTGCTGATCCTAGCCATCCGCTGGCACATCTTGCGCTACGCTATGCTCGTACTTATCTAGCAAGCACTGACATAAATAATAATGATAAGACCAATAACAGCGACGACCTTGAAAACCCGCCCGCGCCATTGAATATTTTTTTCTATGCCGATGCCGCCAATACAGCCAATCGATTACGCTGGCAGTCAGCAGACCAGATGAATATCACCCAAGCGTGGCAAAACCTTGCTGAGCAATATCAATTGGCGCTCCCCGTTTGCGTCAGTACGGCGCTCAGCCGTGGTATTTCAGATAGCGAAAATAGCACTCGCCATCAATTAGATAGCGAAAATCTGGCAGCTGGTTTTAAGCTGGTTGGACTGAGTGAGCTTGCGATGATGATGCAAGGTGACTGTCGTTTGCTACAGTTTTAATTAGCATTGGAATTATAGTTCGCTCTGAAAATGACCAGCCTATAAATAGTTAGCCCATAAAAAACCAGCTTAGCAATAACGACTAGCGATACCTCAGATTAGGGATACATCATGAAATTACTCATTCGCTTGCACACAGCTACCGAGATGGCAAGCTATGAAGGCTGCGCGCTGGCTTTAACTTTAGCGACTTTTGGTCATGAGGTGCAGCTGTATTTGGATGCGCCTGTATTTGGCTTTTTAATGCAGCCTAACTCACGTCTACATGGCATGATTCAGTCGCTTGAGTTATATGATATGCCAGCCGCTTGGTTACCTGACGATGTGTTTAGCGGTTGGATTACCGGTATGCTACCGGCTGATTTGGCGACGCAATTAACCTTGATTCCAGAGGTAGTAAATTCGCAAGATTTTGACCAGATTCTGGTTTTTTAGTAGCTGCTTTTAGTACTAGTACGACTCTTCACTCTTAATATTTAGTTTGATATAACAATAAATACAGTAAGCAAGCGGACACGATTATGGCAACTTTATACCAATTACATTGCAGCATGGATACGCTCAGGCGCGCTACAGAACAGATGGCATCGACGTGGCGTGCGGGTGATAGCATTATATTATTAGGCTCAACTGTGGCTTTTATTGACTGGTTTAATGCCTACTTAGGTGACCTTGAGAGCATCGAGATAGAAGATATCTCTGCTATTTATGCCCTCACCGATGATGTGGCGCAGCTTAGTGTTGATACAACCGCTAAGCTAAACCTTACTACGAAATTAACCGCTATTTTAAGCGATAGTGACTGGGTTGCCTTAACTCAAAATACTCATGCTAATGGTGCTAAGTTTGATAAAGTGGTGACGATTGCTCTATGAATAATGACAATACAATCACTCCTATCACAGCAGCGCTCAACGTTGAATTAGATCAAGACGGACATTTATGCGACCATACGATTTGGACGCCTGCGATTGCGCAGCAACTCGCTAACACTCTAGATGTGACTCTAAATGCTGAACATTTAGCAGTCTTGCAACAGGTGCGCGCATTTTTTGTCAAATTTAATCACGCCCCTGCTACCCGCCCGCTGATTAAATGGCTACAGCAAACTTTACCTGAGCATGACATCAGTAATCAAAAGCTCCAGCAGCTATTTAATACTGGCTTGGTCGCCCGTCACGTCAATCGTCTTGCAGGTTTACCAAAACCGCCTAATTGTTTATAAAAAACGTGGTTTATAAAAAAAGCAGTAAAAAAGAGGTTAAAGAAAATCATTAGTTTAATTCTCTTTAACCTGTTTTTAACGTAACTATCTTCTTTATTTCGGATCATAAACCGTCAAGGTGTCATAACCAATACTTCGACCTTCATCGCCGTCAAATTCTTGTTGTCGCCAGACTTCATACAAGCATATTGCTACGCTATTAGACAGATTTAAACTGCGCGAATCAGCGAGCATTGGTAAGCGTAGCCAATTATTAGCACCAATATCTGCGCGGATATCATCTGGTAGCCCTGCCGTTTCAGAACCGAAAACAAGCGCAACATGATTTGATGATGGGCTAGTAGTCGACTGATTGTCTGATTGGTCAGTCGTTTGTCCGCTAAAATCATAGTCATAAAACGGTTTGCTAAGCTTGGTCGTCAGCGCGGTAATAATATCGCAACCAGCAGCTTGCAACGCTTGCTTAGTCATTGCCCAATCGTCATGTACTTGCAGATGGGCATATTCATGATAATCCAAACCTGCGCGGCGTAGCTTTTTATCGTCGAGCTCAAACCCTAACGGTCTAACCAAGTGTAGCTGCGCCCCACTGTTGGCACATAAGCGAATAATATTACCAGTATTGCTAGGCATCTTTGGCGCTACCAACACGATATGAATGGTCATACGAACTCCGTCAATGGTTTGGACTTTATATTTGGCTTATATAGCAGGTGTAATCAAAAGTTACAGTTTACTGCCAATAATTACATTTTGATACTGTGCTCTGATTTTAACTTTGATTATGATGGCTGTAACGGACAACGAGATGGCTTAAAAACATTGTTATCCTATCTTGCAATGTTATCGTATCCTGCAACCCCTCAGTAAAACTTAAGCAAAACGCTAAGTTTTACTGTTATTACTTATAAAACAACCCTGTCTTTTTTGAGGAAAAAATTATGAAAAAATTGGTTATCGCATCTTTGACTGCTATGTTTGTACTAACTGGTTGCAACACTTTTAAAGGTCTAGGTCAAGACGTTTCAAGTGCTGGTGGCGCCGTAACTGGTACTGCACAAGAAGTACAAAACAAAATCTAAGTCTGAATATTGTTAGACTTATTTTAAAGAGGCTTATCATTTGGTAAGCCTCTTTTTTTATCTTCTAATTTTACAAAAACTCTCTTAAGATTTGATTCAGATACCTTTTACCCAATGCGGTCGGCTGTAAATGCTCATTATCATCTATCAATAGCCCTTGTTTAATGAGTTTATTTACTTGTAGAGCAATACTGCCATAGCGCAGTCCCGTACGAGCCTCAAACAACGACCACGCCACGCCATCATGTAAACGTAACGCATTGAGCATAAACTCACTGACCAGCTCATCACTTGCAATGGCTTGCCAACCTACCATTTTTGGCGGTATTGGCGTCTTTGGTATGGTGACCATTTGGTGGTTTTGGCTTATTTCATTCTGCTGAGCCTGGTCTTGGTATTCCATATAGTCTTTGGGCAGACGTGATTTGCTAAAGCGATAAATACCTGACTCGCCTACTGTCTCCTTTAATGCCTCTTTTGACACCTTCTCCGCAGTCCACTCTTTAATCGCGGCGTCATCAATGGTAACTTTACCGTGAGCACCTGCACCAATCGCCAAATAGTCACCAAACTGCCAATAATTGACGTTGTGACGACAAGGTTTATCGGACGCGCCTGCCCATGCCGATACTTCGTAATTGTAATAGCCCAAACTTTCAAGCAATGCCTGACCCGCTTGCTCGATATCTGCCAAGCTATCTTCATCGGGTAAAATCGGCTGACTGCGATAAAACACGGTATTTGGCTCAATGGTCAGCTGATACCATGAAATATGCGTAGCACCTGCGTCATGTGCCATTTGAATATCGTTCAATGCTTCACTCATCATTTGCTGCGGTAACCCATGCATCAAATCCACATTGACGCGCTCAAATCCAGCGCTACGAGCCGCTTTAATTGCTGATATCGCTTGGGCTGGATTGTGAATACGCCCCAGTGTGGTGAGCTGCTCAGCAGCAAAGCTTTGTACGCCAATCGACAAACGATTGATGCCTACCTTTAAATACTCCGCAAATGGTGCATGCTCAAGGGTGCCTGGATTGGCCTCCATCGTTACTTCAATGTCACCGGCAAACCTAAAAATCTCGCGCAAACTGTTAAATAAGCGTTGATACTGGGCAATGGGCAGCAGCGAGGGAGTACCGCCACCGATAAATACTGAGCTGACTTCTCGCCCTTGGGTTAACGCTTGCTGCGACACTGCATCGAGTAATAACGCATCAACATACTCATCATACATAGACAGCTGACTATCAACCGGCAGCTCATGCGAGTTAAAATCACAATAAGGGCATTTTTTCACACACCACGGAATATGAATATAAAGTGCCAACGGAATATCTCTGACATCGAGCGCACTTATACTGTCAGGACTTGTATTGTCATGATTGAAATTATCACGATTAACGGCGCCAAGGTTGTTGGAAAAATGAGATGATTTGATATTTGACATAAGCGCACTTATCTATAAAGGGGTAGCTGCTATCATAAGCAGAAAGTAGCGCTAGGATAACGGCTGCGCGAGCTAAAGAAAAGCCTAATCAGCATAAATTAGACATAAAAGCAGTGACACAAAATGGTGTTTAAGCTGATAGCTCATAGCTAGAATACAAAAAAGCTCAATGACCATATAAGATGAGAATCTATGATGAGCAGCTTTTA
The DNA here is from genome assembly GCF_002352555.1 of Psychrobacter sp. UBA2769. Taxonomy (NCBI): domain Bacteria; kingdom Pseudomonadati; phylum Pseudomonadota; class Gammaproteobacteria; order Moraxellales; family Moraxellaceae; genus Psychrobacter; species Psychrobacter sp. UBA2769. The sequence goes on from NZ_DEIR01000001.1 coordinate 36,369, forward strand.
AACTCATCACTATTAAACCGTTATTATTACACTAATAATTTTACAAGGATAAAGACCATGGCATATTGGCTTATCAAATCTAATCCCCGCTGTTTTAATATAGAAGACTTACAACGTGCGGGCACGGAGATGTGGGATGGCGTGCGTAACTACCGCGCCCGCAACTTTATGCGTGACGACATGAAAGTCGGTGACAAAGCGTTTTTCTACCATTCGAGCGCTAAACCTTCTGGCGTCGCTGGCATCGTGACCATTAGCAAGGCCGGCTACCCTGACAGCACCCAGTTTCATCCTGAGCATCGCCATTATGACCCTAAAGCAACTGAAGATAAGCCGCGCTGGTATATGGTAGATGTGACTTTTGAGCAGGCTTTTACGGATATATTGCCCTTAGCCCAACTTAAGTTTTTGCCGGCGCTTGAAGATTCCTTGTTGCTGAGAAAAGGCTGTGAGCAGCTGACCATTCTTCCGCTTGAACCCAAGCATTGGAACACGATTATGGATATGGCAGAAGAGCTTAATCTGTTGCCAGAGAATACTAGTCTTTGACGGTAACGATGGTGTAAGAATTTTTATGTCATGAGTGCACATTTATCCACGTACATACCTGATAGATTTTGCTATATTTATGCACAGAAATTATTTTCGCTTCTCTAAAATAGTAATCAAACATCAGGACTCATTTATGAGCGCACCCAAGCTACTACTATCTGTATTAACGGCCAGCATCCTAAGTCTAACCCTCAGCGCCTGTGGCAGTGATGGCGACAAAGTGAAGAAAGAATATGATCGCGTAGAAGATCAAGTAAAAGATGAATACGATCGCGTGGAAGATAAAGTCAAAGAGAAATATAAAGAAGTCGAAGATAAATTGAGCGATGATGAAAAATCTATGGCTGAGATTTTGGAATCGGTCTTTTTACCAGAAGAATCGCTTGATAAGTTCTTGGATAAGCTAACGCCAGAAGGCGGCCGCGGTGGTCTTTATGCGGGGCACTTTGTCGAGATTGGCGATGGTGACAGCAGCGATATTGATATCGGTGCGGTATACTTTGATATCAGTAAAGATGGCGCAGGCAGCGTCGATGGTAGCTTTAGTTATCAACAGCAAGCTTGCCAAGAAAACAATGTGTTAGGTATCAATTCAGCAATCAAAGTAGACAATTATATCGCTGGTAAAGTGACGGGCAGCCTTGATACATTAGAATTTTTAGACATTAAATATGTCAGTGATTTAGGGATAGAGACACCAAACTTATTAACGACCTTTGCTGGTAGCTTTGCAAAAAATGAAGCAGGGGCGCCTTGGAAAGGCAGTTTTGAATATCAAGATGGTCTAGGTGGTAAAAAGCTATCGAGTGGTCAAGATAATTGTAATGTTACTTATACCATTAGTGACCGCTCTAACTTTAAGACTTACCCACTCGACTATCAACTTGGCAACCTCAATCTTGATATTATCGGTAATGGTAGTCAAAAAACCGTCACGTGGCAAAACCCTAGCAATGCTAAGCATGTCTTAGTGAGTCAAATTGATGTTAATAAAGCAGAATCGGGTGCTAACGGTTATGTACAGAATCTGATATTGAGCAATCTTGAGACCCAGTTTGCTCCTGTTATTCCCGATAGTTCAACCAATTATGCCATTGTCGTACAGGCATTTGACGCCAATAACACCTTGATTGGCTATCAAGCACTGGTGCAAGACTTACCTGAATCCTTATAAATAATTAATTTTATCTGTTTTGCTACACTAGCAAACCTTAGACCATTAGACGAGTATAAGTATTAACAAACGCGTCTAGAACGTTGACATCAGACTTAAGCTTGTTTACCATTATTTTTAATAATAACCTGTCGATTCTGCTTGCGAATTGACGGGTTATTTTTATTTTAGGGCTACCATTTTTATTTTTATACCTAGCCGGCCTATTGTTACTCAGATTGCACTTGCTCATATTATTTATCGGAGTATTATCGTCGCACCAATCCTATTTTACTGTCTTGCTATTAACTTGTTGATGGCAGCATTTGCTCATCTACAATCATTACCGCAAAGAATAAAAAGTTGCTTATTATGGTTTTCCCATTATCTTTCAGAGATTTTAAAAGTTACAGCTTACGCCTAGGCGTACTTGCACTGCCTATTTTAATTACCCAGTTTTGCCAAGCCGCGCTGGGGGTTGTCGATGCCATTATGGCCGGTCAAGTCTCTGCCCTTGACCTAGCCGCCGTCGCTGTTGGTTCCGGTATTTGGCTGCCATTATTCTTATTGGCGACCGGTATTTTAATTGCCACGACGCCGCTCATTGGTGAAGCAATCGGGCAAAACAAACACAGCCAAGTACCACACATCACCCAACAGTCTTTATGGACGGCAGGTGTCATCGGTATTCTCGGTTTTGTTATCGTCAATCTGGCACCCAATATACTTGGGGTGATGGGTGTGCCTGAAAACATCCAACCTATCGCTTCCCAATATCTACGAGGGGTATCGTTCGGTTTCCCTGCGATTGCGGTCTATGCGGTACTGCGTAGTTATTGTGAGGCGCTTGGTCGACCGGAGCCTGTGACAGTTATCAGTATCATCGGGCTGCTTGCCGATATTCCGCTTAACTATATCTTTATCCATGGTCTATTTGGCATGCCTGAGATGGGCGGCGCAGGTTGCGGGGTTGCAACCGCAATAGTCCTTTGGATTAATGTCATACTATTAGCGACTTATACCAGTTTTACTAAGCGTCAACAGTTTGCCAGTACGCGCTTCTTTTATGCTTTTGCCCGTCCCAATCGCGCGCAAATCAAAAAACTATTAAAGCTTGGTATCCCGATTGGCATTTCTATCTTTTTTGAAGCCAGTTTATTTAGCTTGGGAGCATTGGTAATCAGTCCCTTAGGCGAGCTTGCAACCGCCTCGCATCAGGTGGCGCTATCGGTGACCTCGCAGCTGTTTATGATTCCTATCTCAGTCGCGATGGCGCTGACGATTATGGTGTCCAACCGCTTTGGTGAGAAAAACCTGATGGCATTACGTCAGGTACAAGCCACAGGTTTGATATGGACGGTAATCATTGCCCTTACTTGTATGCTTGGCATTTGGTTATTTAGACCGCAATTGGCCGCGGCCTTTACCGACAATCCCGACGTCACAGCCCAAGCCATGCACCTACTTATCTTTGCCTTAGCCTATCAGTTATTTGATGGTTGGCAGGTCAATGTCGCCGGTATATTACGCGGTATGCAAGACACCACCATACCGATGTGGGTCACGCTATTTTGTTATTGGCTCGTGGCCCTACCACTTGGTATTTATCTGGTGCGCTTTACCGACGTTGGCGCGCAAGGTTTCTGGATAGCACTTATCACCGGCTTATTCCTATCTTCCATCTTGCTTACCGTACGTTTGCGCTATCAGCAAAAACGCTTAACCATGATGTGGGCTTAATGTTGTCATTACCTTTATCCAATCGTAGCGTCTAGTAACCATTACTAGCGCTACCTTGTCACATAGACTATGATAAATCATTAAGTATTTCTTACTCTATAAGATAGCTTACGTCATAATATGTAAAAAAACTCAGTTAACAACTGTACATCGATTGCTCATTGGCGTGAATATAGGTATCATTAGCAATTACCAACACAATATTTAGTTACACTATTTTCTCGAATTTAGTACAAGGCAAAATTAAAATTATGGATATTGAAAAAATACGCACCCTGATCGCACTCATGGAAGAAAGTGAACTGGTTAATTTAGAAATCAGCTCAGACGACGAACATATTAGCTTAACTCGTCACTATGATGCGCCTGCACCAACGATGATGGCCGCTCCAGCTGTTGGCGCTGCGCCAATCGCTGCTGAAGCCACAGCCGCTATCAAAGCTGGTAGCGTTGAGACATCACCGATGGTTGGTGTTTTCTATTCAGCCCCAAGCCCTAACGATCCACCGTTTGTAAAGGTTGGACAAAAAGTACAAGCGGGTGACACGCTTGGTATTATTGAAGCCATGAAAATCATGAATCCTCTTGAAGCGACTCAAAGCGGTATTGTGGATGAAATCTTAGTAAATAACTCTGAAGTTGTGCAGTTTGGTCAGCCGGTCATACGCTACAAAGCGTAACGCTATTTCCAACCTTTACTTTGTAATGATTGAGACCTCGTTATTATTGATACGGCATCAGCGCTCAATTTACCTAAATGAGTTGTATCGTCATTTATTTTTATGATGTCTAAAATAGCGACTTTATCAATGACTGCCGCTTCAACAAGGATGACCCCATGATAAAAAAACTGCTCATCGCCAATAGAGGTGAGATTGCCCTACGTATCGTTCGAGCTTGTAAGGCGCTTGGCATAGAGACTGTCGGCGTCTATTCTACCGCTGATGCAAATTTGATGCATTTACGCTTTGTTGATGAAGCAATCTGTATTGGCAAACCCAATGCCAACCAAAGCTATCTTGATATCAATACGATTTTGACCGCCGCTGAGATTACTGGCGCTGACGCCATTCATCCCGGTTATGGTTTTTTAGCTGAAAATGCTGAGTTTGCTGAGCGTATCGAAGAAGCCGGATTGACCTTCGTCGGCCCTAACGCCGATCATATTCGCTTAATGGGCAATAAAGTTTCTGCCATCAATGCCATGAAAAAAGCAGGTGTGCCAACGGTACCCGGTTCAGTGGGTGCGGTGACCATGCACAATGCGGAAGAGCAAGCACGCAATATTGGCTTTCCGCTTATTATTAAAGCAGCTGCAGGCGGTGGTGGTCGTGGTATGCGCGTCGTTGAGCGCTTTGAGGAAATTATTGGTCAAGTGCAAGCGGCAAAGCAAGAGGCTGAATTGTGGTTTGGCGACGATACGGTCTATATGGAACGCTATCTACAAAATCCGCGCCACGTAGAAGTACAGGTACTTGGCGACGGCAATGGTAATGCGATTCATCTTTATGACCGTGATTGCTCTTTACAGCGCCGCCATCAAAAAGTATTAGAAGAGGCTCCTGCCCCTGATATCCCTGATGATGTACGTCAGCCTATCCTCGATGCCTGTGTCAAAGCCTGTAAGCTGGTCAAGTATCGCGGTGCTGGGACATTTGAGTTTTTATTTGAAAACAATGAATTCTTTTTTATCGAGATGAATACCCGTGTACAGGTTGAGCATACCATCACCGAGATGATTACAGGTATCGATGTGGTCGTTGAGCAGCTTAAAATCGCAGCGGGCTACGGTTTATCTTATCGTCAAAGCGAAATTGAAGTTCAAGGGCATGCGATTGAATGTCGTATCAATGCTGAAGATCCAGTGACCTTTATGCCATCACCCGGTACTGTCACTCAGCTGTACTCACCTAGTGGCGCTGGCGTTCGCTTTGATTCACATCTCTATCCCGGCTATGAGATTCCAAGCTACTATGATTCTCTGATTGGCAAGCTTATCTGCCATGGTCAAACGCGGCAGCAAGCAATCTCTAAAACCCTACACGCACTTGATGAATTGGTGATTGAAGGTATTAAGACTAATATACCGATGCATCGTGATGTGATTTTGGCTGATGATAAATTTGTCCATGAAGCACAAAATATTCATTATCTTGAAAGAGAGTTATTAACGGCTAATAAAGACAAGGCTGATTCATAGTCTGTCTAAATGCTATTGTTTTACAAGAAAATTAATAAAAAAACCGCTATCCAAATAGATAGCGGTTTTTTATTGTGTCAGTATTTTATAAATGAAGATTTTAAATTTTATAGATAACAATTTACAGACGACAGTTTATAAATGATAATAAAATATTATGGTAATACTCTAGTGAAATTCATAAAGCATTCGGTACCATCAGGGTCGGCACACCACTGCATTTGATTACCGTCATGGTTTAAAAACGCAATCAGCGCCTCATCAGTCTGATCTATCTGATTGCCTGAGCAATCTACCTCATTGTTATCATAGACCGTTTTGAGAGCAATAATCGGCAAACCCTCTTCGCGGTGAGTGACTAGGTAGCGACCATAGGTCCATTCTTTACCGCTGACTGCCCACATCTCATTATCCGCAGCAAAGTTATATAACTCACGGCATTGATTGGATTTTGCTGCTGAAGCCATCAGTTTTTGACTGGTACTCGGCTTGATATTAACGATACGTTTTTCATCTTGGCTCAGTAGCCCATCTTTCGTATCAGCGCTTACTCTTGGCTCAACACTTTTTGCTTTTTGCTGCTTGGACGCTGCTTGTCTGGCCTCCGCTTCTTTAGTCATTGTGATACTACTGTCTAAATCTATCTCCCACTGTCCGGCAATGGCGGGACTGATATGCGTGGTAATCGTGGGCTTACTGACGACTTCACCATTCGCTGGCAGTGAAGCTAAAATAGATGCCAATGTAAATGAAGCAAATGATATAGGTTCCATAATTAACCTTGTTTTTCTACTATTATAATAATGAATGATATATACATTAGCGTAAGTCTTAGACACCAAAAACACAAGTAACATTATGCTATCACTCGTAAAGACGTCGCTAAGCACGCACTCAGTTATAATTATTTCAATATAAAAAAGGTACTTTTAAAATAGCGTTCTGCTAAGTTAAATTCTTACATAAAAAATAACGCCATGGCTAACTTGCTGGTTGCAAGAGCCATGACGTTATAGATTGCTGTCTTAAATAAACTGTCTTAATGCTAATACCTTTTTAATATTAATATTATAAATTTTATTAAGCAGCGGCAGTATTTACTGCCTGAGCAAAGGCAGATAACGCGCCTTTAAGCATGGCCGATACGGTACTACTACAAGTGCCAATACCTGAATAAACCTCACCGTCGACATTTAGCTGAATGTAAGCGGCAGCGTTGGCGTTGGTTTTGTTATCATTATTGGTATCATCATCGATGCCATTACCGCTATTGTGCTGCGGATTAATCGCATGCTCAGCGTAGTTGATGACATGGATAGATTTACCCGTATGCTGGGCAAGTCCGTCAATAAACGATGATAAAGGACCGTTACCCGTACCATCAATAGTAATAGCGTCACCATTCATCTGTACTTGACCGTTAAAATACACCTCACCGCCTTTATTATTGACACTATAATCTAAAAGCTCAAAGCTGCCTTGCTGCAAATAAGTGTCTTCAAAGGTTTGTAAGATTTCATCGTTCTGCAATTCACGGGCAGCGCTTTCCGCTTGTTTTTGTACCACACCGCTAAAGTCAATCTGCATCCAGCGTGGCAAATTAAAGCCATAGTTACGCTGCAAGATATAAGCAACGCCGCCTTTACCAGACTGGCTATTGATACGTACCACGTCTTGATAGCTGCGACCGATATGCGCCGGATCAATTGGCAAGTACGCCACATCCCAAACATTTTCGGTCTGCTCGGCATGCTTTTCATTATAATCGAGGCATTTTTTGATGGCATCTTGATGCGAGCCACTAAAGGCGGTAAAGACCAACTCGCCAACGTACGGATGACGAGGATGAAGTGGCAAGTTATTACACTCGCTCACCACCTGTACAATCTCACTCATATTACTAAAATCAAGCTCTGGATCAACGCCTTGGCTGAACAAGTTCATTGCCATGACCATGATATCCATATTACCGGTACGCTCACCATTGCCAAGCAAAGTGCCTTCAATACGATCGGCACCAGCAAGCACGCCAAGCTCAGCCGCCGCTACCGCACAGCCACGGTCATTATGGGTATGCAAACTGATAGTCACATGCTCACGTTTGGCAAGATGACGGCAGAAATACTCAACTTGGTCGGCAAATACGTTTGGCGTTGACGCTTCAACCGTCGCGGGCAAGTTTAAAATCACTTCTTGACCGTTTTCAGGCTTCCAGACATCACAAACCGCATCACAGACTTCGACCGCATATTCCGTTTCAGTTTGGCTAAAGCTTTCAGGTGAATACTGGAACACCCATTCTGTTTCTGGATATTTGGCCGCGTATTCGACCAATAAATTAGCACCGGTAATGGCAATCTCTTTAATTTCAGCTTTATTTTTACCGTAAACTTTTTCGCGTTGGATACGGCACGTTGAGTTGTAAACGTGGACGATGGCACGCTTCGCCCCTTTTAATGACTCAAAAGTACGGGCAATCAAATGCTCACGCGCCTGCACCAACACTTGCAAGGTGACATCAGCAGGCACATGATTTTCTTCGATTAATTTGCGCGCAAAATCAAACTCAACTTGCGCCGCTGACGGGAAACCAATTTCAATTTCTTTAAAACCCACATCGACCAAGGTTTTAAAAAAGCGCATTTTTTGTTCAATCGTCATCGGATCGATTAACGCCTGATTACCATCGCGCAGGTCCACGCTTGCCCAAATTGGTGATTTCTCAATCGTTTTGCTCGGCCAAGTGCGATCTGTCAGCACAGGTGCAAACGCAAATGGACGATATTTACGGAAATCGAAAGCGGCATTTTTTGGGGTAACTTTTGCAGAGGTGTTGTCTGCATGGCGTGTTGCTTGATTAGGCATAATCAATCCTTAGATAACATAAAGAGCTGAGTTGAAGTGTAGATTTTAGCTGGGCAACTAATGACCAAATCATTCTTTATCATACGAGATAATAAAAGTTTATGCCATTATAATAACAAAGTTTCTGCGTTAGAAATCAGCTTTATTTCACCGAAATTTATAGTAATTTAGTGAAAAAATGCACAATTATGATTATAATTGCTGTAATTCACCAATAAGGCGATATTCGATGTTAAATAACCATACAGAAAACTCTTTAGCCATAGATATTGACGATACTGACAAACAGATATTACGCTTATTACAAACCCAAGCACGTATGAGTATTACCGAGCTTGCCGAACGGGTTAACTTATCGGCGACCCCTTGCGCGCGCCGTATCAAACGCTTAGAAGATTCAGGCATCATCACCGGCTACCATACCCAAACCGATGCGCAAAAACTCGGTTATCCTCTGGCGGTATTTATCGCGATTAGTATGGATCGCCATACTGCAGATCGCTTTGAGCTTTTTGAAGAAAAAATTCAAAGTTTCGATGAGGTAGTTAGCTGTAGTATCGTCACCGGTCGCACCGAAGATTACTTAATTAAAGTGCGTGTACGCGATATGGCGCATTATGAGGAGTTTTTATTGCATAGGCTCAATCGCATCGAAGGCGTCGCCCAAGTGCATACCAGCTTTGAGCTACGAGAAGTATTTAGCCGTAGCGTGGTTTAGTTTGACGGTTAATGTGGCTGTTTCCTTTCATTAACTCTAATTATCAATTAAATGAGGACTGAGACTGGCGCTGAGTTTGACGCTGAAAAAAGAAAACTAAAACCAACCCTAATAATAAACCACTAGCCGCGACCAATAAACCGGCGTTAAAATTGTCCTGTTTTCCTGCCAGCGCCACCGTGACCAACGGCCCTATGAACTGCCCTATTGCATACGCCAAAGTTGCCAGCCCAATTAATAAATTTGAGTAAGCGGAATTGATATTTTTAATCAAATTAAGTGTCATTGACACCATACCGACAAAGGTTAAGCCCAAAATTACTGCATTACCGTATAAGCCAATAGCACCATCAGACCATATTGGCAAACACATACCAAACGCTTGTAATAAGGTCAAACCCATCAAGGTTTTGGTCTCGCCAATGCGCTTGGCAAGTGCGCCCCAAATAGGGTTCGATAGCATGGCAAAGATACCAACCACGAGCCAGACCAGTAATCCTGCATAGCTTTGCGTCGTCAGGCGCTGCGTTGCCATCACTGGCAAAAAAGTCGCTGAAGTAATATAACCAAACCCCGCCAACACATAACTTGCCGACAGTAATACAATCGCCTTGGTATGACCTGCCACCGCTTCATATAAAGAACGTTTAAAATTAAGATAAGTTTGCTGTATGGATAGGCGCTGATTGCTACGGTTTAATTTAACAGGCTGTGATTTAAGGGATGATAGCTTAGAGGATTGTCGCTTAGGGAACTGCAAGTTAGAGGACGATAATTTAGATGATGATAAATCAGCTGAAATCAGGTTTTGCGGTCTAATAGCATAAAGCAGCCATAATAACGGTAGACTGATAATCCCTGCTACTAGCCAAATGATATCGAAATGATAGCCGAGTGTTAATAACCACCATGTCAAGACGGCAGAGGCGCTGATACCGACGCCAATACCCGCATAATGCAAGGCTGAGAGTACCGAGCGGCGCTCATCACTAAAGCTTTGAATCACTAGCGATGAGCTTAAAATCATCGCCACCCCACTGGCGATACCAGATAACAAGCGGATGACATACCAAAGATTTAACGACAGATTTGGCACCACCAATAGCATGGTGGTAACGATGCTGACTGCTGTCCATGCTATGAGCATTTGCCATGTCAAACGTTGGGGCACAAACATCGCAATCAGCGCGCCAATAAAATAACCACTATAATTGACCGAGGCCAGCCAACCTGCAATGACCGTCGATAATGATAATTGTGTCATAATATCAGGTAAGGTTGCGGTAAATAAAAACCGCCCAAACCCCATAACCACCGCCAGACAATATAACCCTATACAAGCAATCGCCGTTTGATTGGTAATAATAGTAGCAGCACGGCTTTTAGAAGCAGTCATCATGACAGAGCCATTTTGTGGCAAGAAGCACACAATCCTTTGTGTTAAAAGCAGTCAAAAGCAGTGATACATAACCAATTAAAAATAGAATAAAAGAGTTCTAAATATAACGCTTACTACTATCATGTACTTACTATTAAGAGATATTTCGGATTGGAGGACTCGCCTGCTCGGCTGTTTCTGCTTGACCTAACATTTGCACGCGCTGATCGCTAAACATATCCATATCAGGGGCAAGCGTGCGCATAAAACGATCAAAATAGAGCATTTGCTTGGTCAATAAGGCAAAGTCACGTGGGAAATGAATACCATGACGCTTGCCGACCTCAACAATCTCTAACATCATTTTATTTAATTCATCGGCCTGCTCTTTGCTATTGAAAGGCACGCCGCTGGTAAAGGCTTTGTCTTCTGCCATAATGGTTTTCATCATACGCTGCAAATCATTGCCCAATGCCACGACGTCAACTTGGTTGCCGCCATGGGTCATCTCCATATCAATCATATGGCGCGCCATTGCTTGATAATCGCTGTCTTGCATTGCTTGCATCATACCCATACAGGCGCGCCAGCTCTCAGCTTTTAATTTACCAACGATACCGAAGTCCAAGAAACCAATACGCCCATCGGTTAATAGCATCAAATTACCCGCGTGTAAATCTGCATGGAAGCTATTACAGAGCATGAGACTGGCAAACCAGGTATTCAAAGTATCTGCCATCACTTGCGCAGGGTCAGTACAATACTGACGCATGACGGATTCATCTACCATAGAAACGCCGTATAAGCGACTCATGGTCAGCACCCGCTTGCTGTTCAGCTCTTCATAGACGGTCGGCGCGACGACGCGTGTATTTCCTGATATCGCTAAAAACTGCTGGAAATCGCGGATATTTTGCGCCTCAGCGATAAAGTCCGTTTCAGCAAGCATGCGCAAACGAATTTCATCGATAATAGGCGCAATACTGGCAAAGCGCATCGAAGGCATTAGTAGCTCAACCAATTTGGTCACGCCATGTAATACGCCCAAATCCGTTTGCATAATGGTTTCAACGCCCGGTTTTTGTACCTTTAATACCACTTCATCGCCATTATGCAAACGCGCGGCATGTACTTGGGCAATAGAGGCTGATGCTAACGGTTTTGTGTCGATATGAGCAAACATCTCCTCAAGCGTCAGGCCATCAACGGCCAGCTCTTCTTTTAATACCTGTTCAATATAAGCATAGGATAATGGCGTCGTTTGATCCAAACAGCTTTGGAATGCTTGAACATATTCACGCGGGAACAATGATGGCGTACTGGCGATAAACTGCCCAATTTTGATGTAAGTCGTACCTAATTGTTCAAAGGTTTCCTTTAGCAGCATGGCATCAGGTTTTTCACCTTTTGCAATTCTAAGCGCTGACAAACCAGCAACGCTTGCAGTTTGGCGAACACGATTAACGACATTAAAGGTATGCTTTAATAAATGCGGGCGATGAATTTTCATAAGACACAACTATGGTAATAAAAAGGAGATTATGAGGATACAGAGACTGAAAAAGGTTTAGTATGTGCTAATCTTTAGTACAAATCGGACAATGCGCATCTTTGCGATAGCCCATCAGCCGTTGCTGCATCTGGCTACCATCCCATATTAACAGCTTGTTTGTCAGTGGATTTTTGGTTAATCCTAGGTATTGCAGCGCAGCATTGGCTTGTAAGTTACCCATGATAGCTGTCGTACTAGCAAGTACCCCTGAATTGGCACAAGTACGTTCATCCGCCTCTGCATCAAGTACCACAGAACCAAAGACGCAATGATAGCAGCCTGTATCCAAGTGCGGCTCATATAATGCCAACTGCCCTTGCATCGCTATCGCTGAAGCAGATAACAACGGAATCTGATAGCGAACACTAATGCGATTGATGATATCCCGGGTGGCAAAATTATCAGTACAGTCTAAAAGCAGGTCAGGCGTGCCAGATGCCATATCAAGCAGCTCATAAGCATTGTCTTCGCTCAACCTTGCCACTGTCCCACCGGCACTAATCAGAGGATTAATTTTGCTGAGCATCTGCGCCGCTGTAAGCGCTTTAGATTTGCCGATATCTTCAGGTAAAAATAGCGTTTGCCGTTGCAGATTACTGGCTTCAATCATGTCATCATCTATTAGATGCACTTGCCCCAATCCTGCCCGCACGAGCGTTTCAGAAGCTGGGCAACCAAGACCGCCTGCGCCAATCATAACGACGCGCGATGCTTTTAAGCGTAATTGAGCATCGATATCCCAGCCATCAAGCAATATCTGCCGTGCATAACGCAGCAGCTCTGCATCCACTAGCTGCCCTGTTTCTTTTGACTGCGTCATACTTTCCACCACAATTTTTCACCACGATTTATAATCAAAAAACGTATTACTAAAAATACCTGCTATTAAAATAATGGGGGTCTAAAACCCATTCACTATAATAACCAATTATGACAGCTGACCCAAAGTCACCCTGTCATTCCCACCAAAATCCTGAACCGTATGGACAGAATCAAAGCTATTGTCTAAAAACAGCTGACGAACTGCTAAACCTTGATCAAAGCCATGCTCAATTGCTAAAAGCCCACCTACATTCAAATGTTGCGGCGCCTGCTGGACAATATGCTCGATATCGGCAAGTCCATGATTGGGAGCACTTAAGGCGCTAATCGGCTCGGCAACTAATCTTGATAAATGCTCATCTTCTTCATCAATATAAGGCGGGTTAGACACAATCACATCGAATAATGGCTCATCCTGAGTAGCCAGCGCGTCATACCAACTACTTTGGATAAACTCGATATCAACAAGCTCATTTACCATTGCATTGTGCTTAGCGACTTTTAACGCCTCTAGCGATAAATCAACGGCAACCACTTGCCAGCTCTCTGTTGAACTATTTTGACAGCTTTGTTTTAACTCATGCGCCAAGCTAATAGCAATACAACCTGAGCCAGTGCCTAAATCTAATAGGCGCTTTGGTTTTTTATTATTATCGACACTTTTCGGTTGAGAGTTTATCCACGTTAATACTTGTTCAATCAATATCTCAGTATCGGGTCTCGGTATTAACGTATGCTCATTCACTTTAAAGTTCAGCGACCAAAACTCTTGCTGTCCCGTTAAATATGCCAAGGGTGTACCCTGCTGCATCTTGGTCACACCCGCATGAAATTGCGCAAGCTCGCTATCGGTCAGTTGATAGTTTTCATCTGTTATTAAAAATGAGCTTGGTTTATCAATGACAAACAACAACCAATCAGTGAACCAAAATGAAGGTATATTGCTATTTTCACTCTCGTTTAACCACTGCTGAACTTGCTGTTTTATTTGACCAATGGTAGCTGCTTTCATAAATAACTCGTAAAATTACTGTTTACTAAATAAGCTTGTCGAACTGGTTATATTTTATTGTCTTAACTACTCTGATGCCCGTGGTGGCTCTTTGGTATCTGTTAGATTTGGATTGGCTTTGGTTAACTTATCACCAATACCTTTGCCGCCTTCACCATCGCCATTATTGTCATTGTCGCCATAAATATCATCGTTATCACCAATGACGATATGTTTATCGACAAAGTAAATCAGCGCTAAAATTGGAATACCAATCGCAAAGGTAAAAATAAAGAAGAACGGATAGCCCATACTATCTACAATAGAGCCTGAATAGCCACCCATAACCTTAGGAATAAGCGTCATTAACGAAGAAAAAATAGCGTACTGTACCGCGGTAAAACGTATAGAAGTCAACGCCGATAAGAAAGCAATAAATACCGCGCTAGCAAGACCTGCGGCTAAATTATCAAAAATTACCGCCATATACATGATTGGCAGACTGCCCGGATTATAGGTCAGCACCACAAATAATAAATTGGTCGCACAAGCGAGAATAGCACCAATCATCATGGCATGCATGATACGAAAACGCTGCGCCAACAGCCCACCTAAGAAACCACCAGCAATGGCCATAATCACGCCAACCAATTTTACCGCATTGGCAATATCGGTTTTACTAAAGCCCATATCTTGATAAAAGACGTTTGATATCACCCCTGCCACAATATCTGAGATGCGGTACAAACCAATCAGCGCTAATAACAATAATGCCTTTTTACCATAGCGTCTAAAGAAATCTAAGATAGGCTCAATCCACGTCGCCATCGCAATTTCTTTTTTGACTAAACCTACTTTTACTAATGCATAACCTGCTGCCAATGCTGCGGCTAAGCTTATCAGTAAATGCAATGTCTCACTAATAAAGCTGACAAACACGCCTTCAAACTCAGGCAGTATCTGCCCTATTAATACATAGGCCGCGATAAATGCGACGACGGCAAACACAAACAATAAAACCAATCTGACATAGTCTTCGCGGGTTTCAGCCACCAATGGCGCTTTATTGATAATTTTGGGTTGATTAATCATAAAGTACAACAGCAGCAGAGGCGCGCACACCACCAGCGCTAAAAAGTAAAACTTAATACCTGGCATTGCCATTAGCGGTATCAGCGCGATGGTACTATCAAAGACCTTATTAATAAGGATATTGATAAGGTATATAACGCCGAACAATAAAGCTGGTATTAATAGTAACGCTGAGTAAATTAGGAAAACTTTCAGGTTGCTTTTTTGCTTATGACTTTGCAAAATTTCAGCCGTTGGCTCATAACTGGCAAAGGTGGTCAATATACCCAAAGTCATGACCCCAGCCATAATATAATAGGTATTGCGCCACGCTTCATAACTATAAAAGCTTTCTGTCGAACCGAAATAATCTGCTAAATATAGCGCGCCTGCCCCAGCCACAATCATACCAACGCGATAACCTGACACATAGATAGAGGACAAAATAGACTGCATCGATGGCGGTGCCAGCTCAATACGGTAAGCATCAATGACGATATCTTGGGTGGCAGAAGAAAAGCCCAGCAAAACCGCCGCACCCGCCATATAAACCAATACGTCTTCGCTAACAGGATTGACCGTCGCCATCAAAAAGATAGCCAATACAATAAGCAGCTGTGATACCACCATCCAACTACGGCGGCGACCCAACCATTTGGTCAAAAAAGGCACCGGCAGCGCGTCGATTAATGGCGCCCAAATAAACTTAAATGAGTATCCCAATGCTGCCCAACTGAACATGGTGACAACACCACGGTCAATGCCTGCCTCTCTTAGCCATAATGACAGACTGGAAAAAATAAGCAGAATGGGAATACCGGCTGAAAACCCTAAAAACAGCATGATAATGACACGTGGGTCTAGATAAGCTTTGGCGGCTTCTCCCCATGATTTTTTGGCAATCGGTTGATCAGGCGTTACAGGTTGGACAGCAGACATAATAACTCACCAAAACTTGAGACAAAAGAACACAACTGCGCACAATTTTTATCAATCATTTCTTATTGATTATAGATAAAAAGGATCGATAAAAATTGCTCAGCGTTGCACAAAACTATCATTAGCACAAAATTGAATTATGGTACTTGAGAACGCTAACCTTGACTAGATGTTTTTGCATTAACTTAATAACCACAGCATTTGGCCACCTTATTTATTTCATGACGGTAACGTCGTGTATCAAAAACTCACTTAAATATTAAAATGACTTTCTCTAACCGTATCTTGTTTTCAAATCAACTTGTCCATTTAAGTTAAATAAACTATTCTATATTCCTAATTAACATAAATTCATAGCTATTTATTATATACAAGAATAATAGCTTTGATTTACACTGGTGACTTACTGAGTATTTGTACGTTTTTATTTTTATATACAGACAGGGTTTGTATATTTATACAATAGGGTTAAGTGATGGCAATCGACGTAGTGGTCAATCAGCGGCATCTACAAATCCAACTTAAGCAGTTGGAAACAGTGTGGCATACGGTAATTAATGGCTATAATTTAAGTCAAGCAGCAACTGTGCTGCATACCAGCCAATCGAGTCTATCAAAACATATTGCAGCACTTGAAAACCAGCTTAAAACCGAAGTGTTCGTGCGCCAAGGCAAACGCCTGACGGGTCTGACAACCATGGGCACAGCACTCATGCCGCACATCGAATCTATCTTTGCTGAAATTCGTACCATTGAAAACCTCAGTCTGGATTTTAATAATCCCAATATTGGCACGTTAACGATTGCCACCACGCACACGCAGGCGCGTTATGTATTGCCAGAAGTGGTCAAAGAATTTAAAGAGCGCTTCCCCAAGGTTAATTTAATCCTGCAACAGGCAGATCCTGAAACCATCGCCCAGATGGTCATTCGCGGGCAGGCAGATATCGGTATTGCCACTGAATCGTTATTACACAATAACTATTTGCGTTGTTACCGCTATTATGACTGGACGCATCGGGTCATTGTACCAAGCGACCATGAGCTTGCAGGATTGGAATCGATTGATTTACCAACGCTTGCCAGCTATCCGATTGTGACTTATCACGGCGGCTTTACGGGACGCGGCGCGATTGATAAAACCTTTAGCGATGCAGGCCTTGAGCCTGATATCGTACTCGCCGCCCTTGATGCCGATGTGATTAGCACTTATGTTGGATTAGGATTGGGTATTGGTATTATCGCTGAAATGGCATTTGAGCCAAGCCATTATCATAATTTAACCGCCATTCCTGTCGATCATTTTGGGCGTTTTACCAGTTGGATGGCGGTACGTGATGATGCAGAAATCCGTCAATACGGACGCGCCTTTATGGAGCTATGCCAAAAGCAATTTAGTCAGTAGTTATTAACTGAGCCAGTAGCTTTTTAAGGAGTAGCTTTTTAAGGAGTAGCTTTTTAAAACTCAGCGCTTAAGCAATTCGTAATAACTTCAAGCACTTAGCTTAATCATCGTTTTTCTCATAAATACAAACGGCACCGTTCTCAATAGATAGCGGTGCTTTTTTGCTCTTATATACGCCGCAAATTATTATGATTTGTTACTATCTTAAGTGCTGACCTTTATATTCTCTATAACTGCCCCATCATATGAGCTATTGAATCATCAGCCTGCTTTTCATTCCTGATATTTAAAAACTAACTATAAAAACGTCGTTACAAGGCGACAACTTAAAAATAGGTGAATCATGAGCAACACAATTCCATTATCATTTTTAGATTTAGCACCCGTACCCGAAGGCAAAACCATCGCTGAAGGCATTGCCCAAACCGTTGCTATCGCGCAGCAAGCAGAAAAATCTGGTTTCAACCGCTATTGGATGGCCGAGCATCACAATATGCCGGGTATCGCTAGTGCAGCGACATCGGTGCTATTATCGCACATCGGTAGCCAAACCAAGCGCATACGTATCGGGGCTGGTGGCGTCATGCTGCCCAATCATGCACCGCTTATCATCGCTGAGCAGTTTGGCACTTTACAAGCGTTATACGGTGATCGTGTCGATTTAGGTCTAGGCCGCGCGCCAGGTACCGATGGTGCAACATTTCAGGCGCTGCGCCGTCAAATGCAAGATGCTGATCGTTTCCCGCAAGACGTCCAAGAGCTCATGTATTTCTTAGGTGATGGCACCGATGACAGTCCTGTGCAGTCATTCCCAGGGGCGAAATCAAACATTCCTATTTGGATATTGGGCTCGTCACTGTTTGGCGCGACCTTAGCGGCACATTTGGGGCTACCATACGTCTTTGCCTCACATTTTGCCCCGCAGATGCTTGGTCAAGCCATCACTGCTTATCGCGAACAGTTCAAACCATCAGCGTATTTGGACAAGCCTTATGTGATGCTAGCGGCAAACTTATTACTTGCCGATGATGATGAAACCGCACAATATCACTTTACCTCAGCGCAGCAAAGCTTTGTGCGTCTACGCCGAGGCGAGCGCGGACAAATGCCAATGCCAACTTATGATATGGATAGCATCTGGAGTCCTGCTGAGAGAATGATGGTAGACAATGCTTTATCCGTGTCATTTATCGGTTCTGTAGAAACGGTCAAATCGAAACTTGCGAAATTCCTTGCGCAGTATCAGCCAGATGAATTGATTGTCACTGCCAACGTTTACGACCAAGCAGCGCGTTTACGTTCACTGGAACTTGCACCTGAGCTAAACTTGTTTACTTTACAATAGACCGCCCCGCTCGCATAATTATTGATAAGCCCTAATGAGATTACGGTCATGGAACCCTCTACTTTTATCGGTTCATCAATATTTTTATATATCGTGGCATTTATTGCGGTGATGGTTATGGGCAGCTATTTAACCTATCATATTAGCCCCAAGCGCAAACAGCGTCTTGCAAGCAAACGCCGTAAAGACAATATTAAATAACTATTCTCGATGTTAAAAGCCCCCTTTTCTAATTTGAAACGGGGGCTTTTTTAATGATAGTAATGATTAAGATAGCAAAGCTTAGTTGTTAGCTTTATACGCTATCAGTCGTCTCACCAATCAACTGCCGCGCCAAAAGCTTTTTGCTTGGCTTGTTTTGCTACATATAAAGCCACGGCCGCATCAAAGCTTGCCGCGCCGACTGACTTAAACAAGGTAATGCCCGGCTCTGATTTTACGATCTCTTTGGTGACGAGCGCTTGCAAATCACCACTAAGGTCACTCCACGTCCATGTACAATCCTCGCTATCGTGCGCTTGAATTAAGTCACCGGCTTCATGGCGACTACATACCAAGTCATCAACCACCACCATATCACTGTTGGCGATAACCTCATTGCTTATCTCTTTCATCGACGGCTGATATGCTCCAACCGCATTGATATGAACCTCAGATTTGATATGTTCACTATCAAATAAGCCTTCCGTCGCCCGTGTCGCCACGTTGATAATATCGGCATCACAAATAGCGTCATTGATATCTTTGCAAATGCTTATGTCAACCTTCCACTGGCTATAATCACGCTCAAAACGCGTTTTAAATTGCTCAGCGCCTTCACTGCTTCTATTCCATAAATAGACCGTTTTAATTTCAGGACGTACTGTCAATACCGCATGCAATTGCTCATAAGCCATGCCGCCGCAGCCAACCACTGCCACGCTTTGACAATCAGGCTTTGCCATATATTTGGTTGCGATACCTGATAACGCCGCCGTACGCACTTGGGTAATATAAATGCCATCCATAATCGCTAATATGGCGCCCGTATCATTATCGGATACGGTAATAAGGGCGGTGGTGGTTGGCATATCGCGGCTAGGATTATCAGGGCAAATGGTCACCAATTTCACGGCGGTATATTCTTTTTCCCCATCATAAATCGTCGCTGGCATCGATAAATGCGAGCCTGAGCTGTGTTTATCATCTTCGCTAAACGTCTCAATGACCAAACGCTCAGGGGCTTTAACCCATTCAGGGTGCACAGCTTGTTGATGTAACATTGCTTCGATAGCGTCAATAGCCGCTTGCATATTAAGATGTTCGGTCACGACCGCTTGATTTAATAACTGCACGTTGAGTGCTCCTTTTTATCAGTTTATTATTTACTTTATATCCATCATTTAACACGACGATTTAACACAATGATTGGCGCTATATCTACCCTGCTACATCCATCCTAAAACACGTAGTATCGCCGCACCAATCGCCATACCAAACATTCCTACTACCGTTGTAAATGCTAAAATGTTGGCAGCCAATATATCATTCCCGCCCATGGCCTTTGCCATCACATAACTGGCAGCCGCCGTCGGTGACGCCGCCATTAAAAACAGCACACCCATATGCATGCCCGATAAACCAAAACTTAACCCAACGGCGATGGCCACAAAAGGCGCAATAACGATACGGCCAATACTAGCCTGCATCGACAGCCCCGACGGATGCAACATCGACTTTAAATCAATACTCGCCCCAGCGCAAATCAGTGCTAACGGTAATGCTACCGCCGCCAGCAAATCGCCCGTCTTATGAATCACACCGGTAATCGGCGGCAGCGGTAACGCTTTATAAGCAAATGCCGCAACCAATGCAATGATTAAGGGGTTGGTAAACAGTTTTTTGACAATCATTATGCTGCGACTGAGCCACGTATCGTCTGCGCTTTTGGACACACGACTCAGGGTAATGACGGCTAAGATATTAAATAATATCGTCACCACCCCCATATAGACGGCGCCAATACTTAAGCCCTGCTCTCCGTAAGCATTGGCGACAGTTGCCAGCCCGATAATCGCCATATTACTGCGAAAGATACCTTGTACAAACACGCCTTGGTCGGCAGGCTTACGGATAAAATAACTGGCATAAATCTCGGCGCCGATAAATAGGATAAAGGTCACCAAAATACCAGCCATGATTAAAATCATTTGCTTAGCATAATCGACCTCACTATCAACGACGCTAAAAAATAACAAGCAAGGCAAACAATAATTAAAGACAAAGCTGGATGCTTGATCGATAAAAGCTTGACTCGCCTCACCGCGCCGCTGCATAAAAAAACCCAACCCCATCAAAAAAAGGTTAGGCAATACAATGGTGATGGCAAAAATAATAGCAGCGGTCATAAATAAGCTCAGGTTAGCAGGGTATCCAAAGCTGTATTGTTAAAAAAATAAAGAACAATGACTAGCAGTTGGTTAAAATCAGTGAGTTTGAATCAGTAAGTTTAAATAATAAAAGGCTGTTTTATTATAGAGTATCTAACGTCGTTATTGATGATTTGAATTAGGACTCTGCTTTTTTTACCCATTTACCGTCCGCATTTTTCTCATAAGTATTTTCGACAGCGGCCCATGCGGTAGCAAACCAGCGTGATTCATCTTCATATTGTTTACTGGCGCTATTAAATGCTGCGCGAAAAATCTCTTGCGCATGCTTAGGCAAGTTGTCTTTTACGGCATCTGGTAATTCTGACAATTTATCGTAAGGCATAAAGACTCTCCTTGTCGGTATTTTTATCCTACTTTTGAACCTTTCCTTTTTTAAAGTATCAAGCTTTAACTCATCAAGCTGTTCTGAAATTGTTAAGTTATTCGCCATAAAAAAAGCCCATAACGATTACTCGTTACGAGCTTTTTTAATAATCATGCTTTGAATCATAACACTTTGCTAAGCAATGATTATGAGTTTAACGCCGCCTGTGCTTTTTTCTGCTTCTTAACGGTCATGGCAAGCAGTTGAATAGCGGCAGGCGTAACACCACTAATGCGTCCCGCTTGGGCAAGCGTGGCAGGGCGAATTTGCGCCAGCTTTTGTACAATCTCATTAGATAACCCTGACACCACACTATAATCAAAATCCATTGGCAATGCAGTATTTTCCAAACGCTTCATCTGGTCGATATCTTCTTGCTGACGGTCAATGTAGCCTGCGTATTTAACAGAAATCTCAATCTGCTCACCGACTTGGCTATCAACCTCTGAGCCCGTGATAGCAGCGATATCATTAAAATGTATTTGTGGGCGTTTTAATAAATCGTAAGCAGTCGATTCTTTAGAAAGCACCTCTCCTGTCTGCTCGGTCACTTGCTGACCTAGAGCATTAGCAGGCGTCGCCCAAATATCTTTAAGACGTGAAGTTTCGGTAGCAATGGCTTCCATTTTTTCTTGATAGGCTTGCCAGCGCACGTCATCTACCAAACCAAGCTTACGACCGGTTTCGGTTAAGCGTTGATCGGCATTGTCTTCACGCAACAGCAAGCGATATTCGGCGCGGCTGGTAAACATACGATATGGCTCAGTGGTGCCATGCGTAATCAAGTCATCGACCAGTACGCCAAGATATGCTTCATCGCGGCGCGGCGTCCAAACGTCAAATTCACTGTTTTCACAGGTGACCAGTGCCGCATTAGTACCGGCTAATAAACCTTGCACGCCTGCTTCTTCGTAGCCTGTCGTACCATTGATTTGACCAGCAAAGTACAAACGGTCAATCGATTTGGTCTCTAAAGTTGGCTTCAAGTTTTGCGGATCAAAATAATCATACTCAATCGCATAGCCGGGACGGGTGATGTGCGCATTCTCTAGACCCTTCATACTATGGATAAAATCTAATTGCACATCAAACGGCAAGCTGGTTGAGATACCGTTTGGATATAGCTCATGCGTGGTCAAGCCTTCTGGCTCGATGAAGATTTGATGACTGTCTTTATCGGCAAAGCGGTGAATCTTATCTTCAATTGATGGACAATAACGTGGACCTACCCCTTCGATTTTGCCAGAAAACATCGGTGAGCGGTCTAGGTTTTCACGGATAATGTCATGGGTACGCGCATTGGTATGGGTAATATAGCAATTGACCTGTTCAGGATGCATGGACACATCGCCCATATAGCTCATCACTGGTAGCGGTGTATCGCCTGGCTGCACTGTCATGACACTAAAGTCAACGCTACGCGCATCGATACGCGCTGGCGTCCCTGTCTTTAGACGTCCAACGGGTAATTTCAATTCACGTAAACGGTCAGCAAGCTTGATAGAAGGCTGGTCGCCTGCGCGCCCCCCTTTTGAATTCTCTAAACCGATATGAATGACACCGCCTAAAAACGTACCTGAAGTCAGTACCACGGTTTGTGTGTTAAAAATTATACCGGTTGCCGTCACAACCGCTGTCGCGCGACCATTTTCGACCAAGATATCATCAGCCGCTTGTTGGAATATATCCAAATTTGGCTGATTCTCTAACGTATGACGAATGGCGGCTTTATAAAGAATACGATCCGCTTGCGCACGCGTGGCACGAACTGCTGCACCTTTACGACTATTTAACACGCGAAACTGGATACCAGATTTGTCAGTCGCCAATGCCATGGCGCCGCCAAGCGCATCAATCTCACGCACCAAATGCGACTTACCAATACCACCAATCGCAGGGTTACAGCTCATCTGCCCCAGCGTCTCGATATTATGCGTCAAAAGTAAAGTTTGCGCCCCCATACGTGCGGCCGCCAGAGCAGCTTCTGTGCCAGCATGACCGCCGCCGATCACTACCACGTCGTAATTTTTTGGGTATTGCATGTATGCCTCACTTGACTCTCAACGCAACCGTGAGCCAGAGGCTATGGTTAAATAGCATGGCTGCCGGTAAATAAACGTCAGTCGAATTTAAAAAGAGATAACGACTCAGATGAGCCATTAAAGATAGGTTAGATAGCCGGTAATTATAACAATTTTTTGCCGCTGAAAAAACGTTATACGAAAAACTATTTAAATTAACTATTATTGCAATTGGCTATCAAGGCATATCAATAGAAGCTTGATGAACCTAGGTGGGATTTATTTACCAGGGCTGAGCGGTACAATACGGTCGGAGTGCCCACTTGCCAGCATATGATGGCTGCCATAACCTTCTGGATTAATCTGCAAATAGGCATTCATCTGCCCAATAGCATCACCATCATCGCTGGCCAAGACTTGCTCTTTAATCATCTCAACTGGCGGCAACGGCAAGTTTTTTAACAAGGCCAAACGCTGAGCGTTATCGCCTTTATTGACCACAAGCTCGATAAGTTGACGCGCATCGATGGGTAAATCTGGGGTGTTTTGTGCCAATAATGCCAAATGATAGGCACCGGCAGCATCTTGATCAGCGACGATACGCTGCTCAATAGCAATATAAGTCGCCTCGGTTGCACCGCCTGCCACGCTTAGCTGATGGATACATTTAAGGGCAGAATTTGGCTCATTATCCGCCATATCGATTAAACGGGTTGATTCGTTTTTTAAATGCTCGCGGCGTTTTTCGATGGCTGCTTGTTCAGCCGCCTCTTGTTGCTCCGTTAATTCCGTGTTTGTTAATTGATTATTCATATAATTCTCTCTTTTATGCAAAATATATTTATCTTGCACACTATATGGGGCTAAAAGCTATAAAAACAATAAATTGCATAGACAATAAAAAACCCGAATAGCCATTCCAATCTACTAAAGAAGGCTATTCGGGTTTAGTGTGCTTCAATGCTTCAAAAATGCTTCAAACTATTTATTGAGACATATAAACTGCCCAATAAACGCGCTTAAATATTAAGCAGCAGGACTATTGGCTTCAACCAAAGGTTTAAGCTCGCCTGATTGGTACATTTGTAAAATGATGTCTGAACCGCCCATCAACTCGCCGTCGATCCATAACTGTGGGAACGTTGGCCAGTTAGCAATCTTTGGCAATGTTGCACGGATTTCTGGATTTTCTAAAATATTAACAAAGGCGAATGGACGACCGATTTGCGTCAAAACCTCAATCGATTTGGCAGAAAAACCACACTGCGGGAACTGCGGCGTGCCTTTCATATAAAGAATGACTTTATTGTCTTTAATTTGATCACGAATCAGCTGTTCAACATCGTTTGCAGCAGTATTTGGGGTTTGCTCACTCATAAAAGCTCCTATGTATTAAAACTATTTATCAAAAAAAGATATTTCACATTAAATTTGGCATGTAGCTGCTACATGGGGCGATTGCCATTATATTGCAACCATCATAGATCATTATCAGGGATTAAGCGTCCGACACATTAACATCAGAAACATAATCGCCCGCCAGATTTGTATTCGGCACCAATAATACCATGGCATTGGCCATGATGCCCTCTTGGCGACCGGTAAAGCCCAGTTTTTCAGTCGTTGTGGCTTTAATGCTGACATTACTCACATCAGTTTGCAAGTCACTGGCGATATTTTCGCGCATCGCTTGATTATGCGGTGCCAATTTTGGACGCTCACACATGACGGTAATATCGGCATTGCCTAAAGTATAACCAGCGGCTTGCACTTTACCATACACATAACGGAGTAGGACGCGCGAATCCAAACCGGCGTGCGCCGCATCGGTATCTGGAAAATGCTGCCCAATATCACCGAGCGCCAATGCGCCAAGCAGCGCGTCAGCAAGCGCGTGCAACACCACATCGCCATCAGAATGTGCAAGCAAACTATGGGTATGCTCTATCGGCACACCTGCCAGTATCACATATTGCTGCTGCTCGCCCGTATTATGAAACGCATGGACATCGATACCTTGACCAATTTTTATCATTATCATTCCAAGTGAGTTAAGGGTGATTGAAATAATTTAGAACCACTATCTAAATTTCTAAAGCGGTTTTACGCTCAGTAAGCGCGCATAGGTCGCCACCGCTTACAATTAACTGTTATAATATGACGCTTATTTTATCACAATACCCAGACCAAAATACCCCGTCCAAAAAACGAGATGACCTTATCAGCTGACTAAGTCTATCACTCTTAGCCGTTTTATTGATAAATAGCGTCATGTCACACTTTGGATAACGTATAAATTGTTGAGCAATTTTATGTCAGCCACGCCAAACACCGCAAACCTACCCGTTTCAGATTCTTTTAGCGTCCATCGTCCTTTGACGCTTGCCGATATCGACAATCCTAGCAGCAAGCACGTCATCGTCGGTATGTCAGGCGGCGTCGACTCTTCCGTATCGGCCGTTTTGCTCCAGCAAGCAGGCTTTAAAGTGGAAGGTCTGTTTATGAAGAACTGGGAAGAAGATGACGGCACCGAATACTGTACGGCAATGGATGACCTAGCAGACGCGCAAGCGGTGTGTGACAAAATCGGTATCAAGCTGCATACCGCCAACTTTGCCATGGAATATTGGGATCGCGTTTTTGAGCATTTCTTAGCAGAGTACAAAGCCGGACGCACCCCAAATCCAGATATTTTATGCAATAAAGAAATCAAGTTTAAAGCGTTCTTAGACTATGCACTGACCCTTGGCGCTGATTATATTGCCACCGGTCACTATACGCGCCGCAGCCTGAACTATGAAAATAACAACGGCGAAACCGTCGCCCAGTTATTGTGTGGACTGGATAATAATAAAGACCAAAGCTACTTCTTACATGCGGTTGGTGGCGATAAAATCGCTAAGACGCTATTCCCAGTAGGTGAGCTTGAAAAACCAGTCGTGCGTCAAATTGCTGAAGAGCATGACTTGGCGACAGCTAAAAAGAAAGACTCTACTGGTATTTGCTTTATTGGTGAGCGCCGTTTTAAAGACTTTTTACAACAGTACTTGCCGGCGCAAAAAGGCGATATCGTCACCGACGACGGTCATGTGATTGGTCAGCATGATGGCTTGATGTATTATACTTTAGGTCAGCGCGGCGGCATCGGTATCGGCGGCGTCAAAGACCGTCCAGAAGAACCGTGGTTTGTATTGGCAAAGGATTTGGACAAAAACCGTTTAATCGTTGGTCAAGGTCATGAGCATCCGATGCTAATGAGCAATGAGCTACAAGCTTATAAGCTTGACTGGGTCGATGGCTTGCCGCCTGCCGATATTTTTAGCACGGAAGGCTTACGCTGCATGGCAAAATCTCGCTATCGTCAGCCCGATCAGGCCTGCCGTGTTTATACGCTAAATGATGATGGCTCTGAGGTTCGTGTGCTATTTGATGAGCCGCAACGTGCCGTTACTCCTGGTCAATCAGCAGTATTTTATATCGATGAGGTGTGTCTTGGTGGCGGTGTGATTGCTGTTATTGATGCGCCTTGTGGGTTTTAATTCTTAGGTTTTACTCAATTACTGAATAAATATTATAAGTCAATTGAGCGATTGGCTGAAGCTCTGAGGTAAATTGATAAAAGCGAATATCATAGCTTCCTGAAGTCCAGCCATCATATGGTTTAAAACTTACCCAATTCTGGTTACTGTCGGCGATAATATTCTTTTTCTCAAATAATAGCACTTGCCCTGTTTGATTGTTGACCCATTTTACAAAAACAAAAGGGCTAGCAGGGGCTTTACCATCTGTGTCCAAATGCGCAAATAGTTTAGTATCTTTATTTAGGGTTGATGTATCTAAAGAGTTTGGCGGCATTACTTGACTTAAAGATAATTTGACATCGCCTACTAAGGGTTGATTGTCATTTGATTTGTATAGTTCTTCGACAGCTCGCTGGGCAAACCGTCTTTTATCTGAGATAACATCACTGGAGCCTTTTGCCATAAATTTATCAACATACTGACCTAAGACGTAATCCGGCATATCATTAACGATATTTATAGCTTGCTGCTGTGAGTAATCATTAATAGAGGGAGATGAGACCTTTGTGTTTGGATCAGCTGATAATTTTCCTGCGCCTATATTATTTGCGTAACTCTCTAACTCCACTAAAGTATTACTTACTTGATTAGAGCCATTTTGATTATTTGTGTCTATAGGGGTTTGCCGCTTTGTCTGCATAACCCGATCCATTTGCTGTTTGGTCATAAACAAATAGGTGCTTAAAACACCAAATAAAAAGGCAACAAGAACAGATGAGATAAATAAGGTTTTGTCTTTCATAAGATATCAATGGTTTAATACTATAGTTGATTGAGTTGAAGACTTCTGATTATAACTTTTAGAACATAAAAAAAGCATCCACTACCCGTGTGAATGCTTTTAAAAATAAATCGACTTATCTTTTAAGCCGATAGATATTATTTAGCACATTGAACTATATAACCATTAAAGTTGAGGCTACCAGCAGATATTCCCCCTGAAATTTTTGAGCCTAAAGTAACAGTATTGCCCGAACATTCATAGCTACTCTCTTTACCGCCATTAACATTCGGAATTGCGAAAGTACATGTGCCTTCTCTAGGTACATATACATTGTTACCTTCAGATTTACATTTAGCAATACTAGGCTTGGGAGGAGTTGTAGGTTGTGTATTCGGAGTTGTGGGTGCTGAGTTAGAGCCCGTGTAAGATGAACCACTACTATCTGAGTCACCACCACAAGCAGTTAAACTCAAAGTAGATCCTAATAATAAGACGCCCAATAATTTATTCATTGTTTGTTCCTGGTTTGATATGAGTTTGAGTTAATCCGGCAATATATCACTAGCTATTTATCAAGTAAACATTATTTTACTAATGTGATATTTGTTTTTTAACTTAATCTTATTTATAAACAGGTTATAATTGTGCCATTAAAATTTCTGTACTGTGTTATTTACTATTTTATTTACTATTAAATGAGGCCCCTTCATGACTCCACTTACCGCACTCTCCCCAATCGATGGCCGCTACGCATCTAAAGCCGACAGCTTGCGTCCTTATTTATCTGAATTTGGTCTGATTAAAGCCCGCGTTACCGTCGAGATTCGCTGGTTACAGTCATTGGCGGATAATAGCGCGATTGGTGAGTTGGCAGCGTTTGATGCCGATACCAATGCCTTTTTAAACAGCATCGTTGATGACTTTAATGAAGCCGATGCGCAAGCCATTAAAGATATCGAAGCGACGACCAACCACGATGTAAAAGCGGTTGAATATTTTATCAAAGACAAATTCCGCGGCAATCAGCAGTTAGAAGATAGCTTAGAATTTATCCACTTTGCTTGTACCAGTGAAGATATCAATAACTTGTCATATGCGTTAATGCTAAAAGACAGCCGCGAAATTGTCGTTTCTAAAATGCAGCAAGTAACCGACAGCATCGTTGACTTGGCTATTACTCATGCTGACCAGCCAATGTTGTCACGTACGCATGGTCAAACTGCCAGCCCAACGACGCTTGGTAAAGAGATGGCAAACGTCGCTTACCGTCTAGCTCGCCAAATTAAGCAAGTGAATCAAGTAGAACTATTGGGTAAAATCAATGGCGCGGTCGGTAACTATAATGCGCACTTCTCAGCCTATCCTGATGTTGATTGGCAAACTCATGCTGAGCAATTTATCAATGAGCGTTTAGAATTGACCTTTAATCCTTATACCACGCAAATTGAGCCGCATGATTATATCGCTGAATTGTTTGATGTGGTAAGACGCTTCAATACTATTTTGATCGATTTTAACCGTGATATTTGGCAATATATTAGCTTAGGCTATTTCAAGCAGCGCCTAAAAGATGGTGAAGTGGGTTCTTCTACCATGCCGCATAAAGTCAATCCGATTGATTTTGAAAACTCAGAAGGTAACTTGGGCGTGGCAAATGCGATGCTTGCTCACTTAGGTGAAAAATTACCGATTTCACGTATGCAGCGCGATTTATCAGACTCTACCGTACTGCGTAATATCGGTGTTGGCTTAGCTCAAAGTATGATTGCCTTTGATGCTTGCCTAAAAGGTGTGAGCAAACTTGAGTTAAATGCGCAGCGCTTAAATGATGATTTGGACAATGCCCAAGAAGTGTTGGCAGAGCCGATTCAAACGGTCATGCGTCGCTACCGTGTCGAAAACCCATACGAGAAGCTAAAAGCTTTAACCCGTGGCAATGCCATGACTCGTGAGGCCATGCTAACCTTCGTTGAAAGTGATGAGTTGAATGCTGTGAGCGATGCGGATAAAGCGCGCTTACGTGAAATGACGCCTGCCACCTATACCGGTAATGCAGCTGAGCAAGCACGTACAATTAAAGAGTGGATTGCTAAGATTTAATAAACGCTGCAGTTACCTTAAAAAAAGATATCAATGACTATGCATTGATATCTTGCTAAATAATTGACCTTACTTTGAATGCTATGATTTATCCTTAAAGATGCGTCTTTAGAGGTACATAGCTTTTGAGTAAGGTTTTATTTTTTATCCTTTTTATCTTCGTCATCACTATCGCCCGGTATGATGGCTTTACCGACAGCGACGGTGCCTTTGACCACGCCTTTGGTGGTTTTATAAGCGATTTTAGCGGGTACGGTCACTATCTTATGGACACAAGCTTGTAATAAAAACACGCTAGCGATAATGACGATAAAATGCAATTTTTTCATAAACTTCCTACGATTGATGGAGTGTTCTGACAGTAGCTATTGATATTGACACTGTAATACTCACTATCAGATAGGCAATAATCATAAACTATTAAAACTGTCCTATAAAGCACTCCTCACTATTAATCTTATACCCATTTTTAGATATGGATTTATCAATGACCTCAATTCCCCTTTGTTTACCTGATTCTATTACGCCTGAGCAATTCTTAAACGAGTATTGGCAAAAAAAACCATTACTCATTAAACAAGGTCTACCGCTATTAATTGGTATGTTCGAGCCAGAAGACATGCTTGGGCTTGCGCTTGAAGAAGACGCTTCGGCGCGCCTACTGACCCAAGCCGCGACTAAGCAAGAAGGTGCGCCACAATGGCAACTCAAAAAAAGCCCATTGGCTGAAACTGATTTTGATAACTTGCCAAAACAATGGACCGTACTGGTGCAGAATATGGAACAGTGGTCACCTGAGCTTGGTCAATTATGGCAAGCATTTGACTTTATTCCGCAATGGCAGCGTGATGATATTATGGTCTCATATGCACCTAAAGGTGGCTCGGTGGGCAAGCACTATGACGACTATGATGTGTTTTTAGCGCAAGGGTTTGGGTCTAGACGTTGGCAGCTCGGCAAATTCTGTGATAAAGATACTGAGTTCGTTGCCGATGAGCCGATTAGATTGTTTGATGATATGGGTGAGCTCATCTTTGATGAGATACTAGAAGCTGGTGACGTGCTCTATGTACCGCCGAAACTTTCACACTTTGGCGTCGCGCAAGATGACTGCTTAACCTTTTCATTTGGCTGTCGTCGTCCAAATTTGATGCAAATTATCGATAGCCTAGCTGATATCGCCACCAACGATAGCGATTTATTTATCCCGATGCTACTACCACAAGCGCTGCAAGCATCAGGTGAATTGCAAGCAGATAGTATCAATGCGATTAAAGACCAACTATTACAAATGCTGCAATCTGAGCGCGGCGACGATATTATTCGTCAAGCAGTGTCGGAAGTCGTGAGCAAACGTCAGTATGATGCGCTAATTCCAGAAGAAACGGTAGACACTGATGAGCTGATGCAAGCATTATCAGAAGGTGCAACGCTGCAAGCGGACTATAGTAATCGCCTACTCTATAGCCAAACTGATGATGGCGTGACGCTATATGCCAATGGTCAACGCCTTGATGGTCTTGATGCTGCGGCAACAGCCATACTAGTGCGCTTGGCTAATGGCGAGCACTTGCAACATCAAGATGTCATAGATATCGATCCTGACGAGTTGAGCGAATGGTTAGAAAATGGTTGGGTGTGGCTACAATATCCCGAATGATACGGTAGCCATATTTTTAGCGATTGAGGTTTAAACATCGTTAATAATTAAAAACGATCAGTATTTTTTTACGCAAACTTAAAAGCTGTAGTAGAAAAAGGCTGATCGTCATTTAAAGATGTGTCCCAGTTCGTAGAAACTTTGCAATTTACTTTCTCTACACCCTTAACACACGAACTGTTCCTGTATGATTTAACCTTATGCTGTAGCCGCTTTTTTATAACGGCTTACCCCTGCAATGACGGTCTCCTCAACCACTCTATCATCACCGAGCATCATCAATACAAATAGTTGTTCTTCAAGTATTTTAGTCTGCGCCATACGTCTTTCTAATAAAGGCGTCGATGCCATGTCTATTACTACAAAATCCGCTTCTTTATTAGGCATAAAGTTACCGATTTTATCATCTAGCATTAACGACTGTGCATTGCCCAAAGTAATCTGGTATAGGCCTTGATGAGCGGACAATTGGTTGTTTTGTAATTGCTGAACTTTATAAGCCTCTGACAAGGTTACTAACATCGATAAACTGGTTCCCGCCCCTACATCAGTGGCAATACTTACGCCGGTATAGCTTAATGTTTTAGGCAAATCAAATAATCCACTGCCTAAAAACAAATTAGACGTTGGACAGTGCGCTATTTGCGTACCAGTTGCGCGTAGCCTTTCGTATTCTGGAGTCTCCAGATAGATACCATGTGCCAAAGTGGTGTATCGACCCAGCAGCCCCATATCCTCGTAGACATCTAGATAACCTTTATACTTGGGATACAGCTCACGTACAAAAGCCACTTCCTCACGGTTTTCTGCCAGATGTGTTTGCAGATAAACAGTGTCGTAGCTGGCATATAGCTCGCCTGCCAATTGCAGCTGTGTTGGCGTTGAGGTAATCGCAAACCTTGGGGTAATAGCCACATGTTGGCGTCCACGACCATGCCAATTATCAATAATATCTTGCGAATCTTTTATACTTTGCTCAGCAGGCACACACAGATGCTCAGGCGCGTTTTGATCCATCAACACGTTACCCGTAATCATGCGGGTATTGAGCCTGTGACTTTCAGTAAAAAAGGCTTCTGCGGACTCAGGATGGCTAGTAGAAAACACCATGGCGCTGGTCGTGCCATTGGCGAGTAACTGGTTTAAGAAGAATTGCGCCGTATCATGGGCAACTTTTGAATCACCAAAATTGGCTTCAGTGACAAAAGTATAATTATTGAGCCAATCAAGTAGCTGCTCACCGAAAGCCGCAATCATATCTATCTGCGGATAGTGCACATGGGTATCGATGAAGCCCGGCATAATCAGCTTATCTCGATAATCATGAATCTTGACCGGTTCTTGACCATTAGTTTGAGCATAACTTGCTAATATTGCTTCGCTACTACCATAATCTATAATGCAGCCTGTCACATCATCGACAACCAGCGCACCATTAGCAATATACTCAGGATAGACGTTAAGGCCTGCAATGACTGGTAATAGTGTTATGCTTTTATCAATGGTTGCTGGATTTGAATAATTAGAAGCTGTTGAGTTGGGTTTTCCAGTATGCGCACGCTCAACTACTTGATTCAGATCATTTTCGGTAAGATAGTGCAGGAGCTGCGCTTGATAAATATGTAGAGCCATTAGTAAATCTCCCTTCACTTGGTCATACCGAACGTTTTAGTTAGAATCTAAATTAATGGTAAAGGTAGAAATCAGTATTGATGGTCTAGCAGTTATGGATTATTTTTGATGATAATGCTGCAAAATTTGCGCAGCGATAGACACGGCAACGGCCATAGGTTCTTTACCACCAATCGGTAATCCAATTGGCATGGTTAGTTGCTCGACTATCTGCTTATCATAACCACGTTGCAGCAGACGACTTTTAAAACGCTCTGCTTTAGTTGCCGAGGCAATACAACCAATATAAGGCATCGATACTTTTGAGCGACCATTATCTAAATCATTATCTAAATCATCATTATCGAGACTAGTTGCTAAACCGTTTGCCTCTAAAGCAGCATCTAACGCGGCACGTACAAGCTCAAAATCCAGACTATGATCATGGGTCATAACTAGAATAAAACGCTGACCGCTTTGTTTAAATGGTTCAATAAACGGGCGAATGAAATCAACAGGATCATCATCAATATGCGGGCGAATATGAGCAGGAAGATTATAAAGCTTGGGCTGATTTGAGCTAGGCTGAGTTTCTAATCCTTGAGACAAATCTTCTGTTTGAATAGATTTGTTTGGCAAATTAGATTTATCTAATAAATAGCGCTCAAACATCTCAGGGCGACTATCGACCCAATCCACTTGGCAAGGCAGCTCCGCCAGTATCGTCATCAACGCTGCTGCCACATGCCCTGCCCCAAATACCAATATTGACATCGGCGGCGTCACATTAAAGTATTCAAACATGACAGTGACACTACCACCACAGCACTGCGCTAGCTTTGCGCCTAGCGGATAATGCTTGGTATAAACCGCATCGCGTCTTACTACTTTAGATGGCGTCGACTCACTGTCGTTATCTTTATCATTGTCATTGTCATTGTCGGTATTTTTATTGACACTTTTGTCTCTTTTAGAAGCTTTGAGTATGGTTGTATCTATCTCACCATTTAGCAATTGCCGTGCTGTCATGACGACATCATGCTCAAGACCGCCGCCGCCAAGCGTATCGCAACAGTTATCATGGGTGATCACCATTTTGGCCTGTAGCGCTCGGGGCGCAGACCCATTAACCGCAACGATAGTCGCCAATACATGCGCAGACCCTTGCTGCTGATACTGGGCTAGGCCATCATACCAACGTACTGGTATTGGCATAGGTGGCAATGATGAATTATTCACTGTGCGTCGGTTCACTATGGGCAGGGCCTCTAGCCGTTGCTACGTTAGGATGCTCTATCGCTTCTGGCTGCTCGTCGACTGTCTGACCCTCGACCTCTGGCGGCTTGATATCTTCGGCATGTGGCACAAGTTGTGGCTTAACTTTATCATCGTCAATACCGCAGTTGTCCTCCTCATCTCTAGTCAAGCTATCAATCGCATCAAAGTTTACATTCGTGTCAAGCTCCCACTCTTCGCCTTGCATGCGCATCACCGCTTTTAATACTGCCTCTGGAGTTGCTGGCATCGTAAGATCAGGGTTCTTTTTATAATCACTTAAGCTTGCGACTGCATTATTGATAGCACACCAAACGCTAGCTGCCAGCATAAAAGGTGGCTCACCAACTGCTTTAGAATTATAAATGGTTTGCTCTTCATTTTTACGATCGTATAATTTAACTTTAAATTGTTTTGGCAAATCATGTGACGTTGGAATCTTATAATTCGCGGGGCTATTGGATGCTAGTGTTCCCTTTTTATCCCAAGTAAGCTCCTCAGTTGTGAGCCAACCCATGCCTTGCACAAAGCCGCCTTCAATCTGACCAATATCGATAGCGGGGTTAATCGACTGTCCTGCATCATGTAAGATGTCGCAGCGCAGCACTTGATACTCACCCGTTAACGTATCTATTTCAACTTCAGAACAGGCAGCGCCTAAGGCAAAGTAGAAGAAAGGTCGACCCCACGCTTTAGAACGGTCGTAAAATATCTTTGGCGTTTTATAGTAGCCAGTAGAAGATAGACTAACGCGGTGCTGATACACTAACTGCACCATTTCAGCAAAAGTAAAATCTTCCTTATCACCAATATAGACATGATTGCGCTCAAAACGTATGTCTTCTTGCGCCACTTCAAAATACTCAGCGGCAAACTCGACGATACGTGCCTTGATGGTTAAACAAGCGTTTTGCGCGGCTTTACCATTGATATCGGTGCCTGATGAAGCCGCAGTCGGTGAGGTATTAGGCACTTTGTCGGTACGCGTTGCCGATACTTTTACGGTATCCAAATCCACATCAAACTCATTGGCGACGATTTGAGCAATTTTGACAAACAGCCCTTGCCCCATTTCTGTCCCGCCATGGTTGAGGTGGATACTGCCATCGGTATAAATATGTACTAGAGCGCCTGCTTGATTGAGCGTCTGCACGGTAAACGAGATGCCAAACTTCACAGGCGTTAAGGCCATGCCAAGACGTTTGTCGCTGCCCTCAGCTTCGGCTTGCTCATTGGCTTTTATCATCTGCTGGCGACGCTGATCATAATCACAATCTTTTGCCAGTGTCTCCATAATCGTTGCCAAATCAAAATGCTCAATTGGCTGACCATAATGAGTACTTTGGCCATTTTGGTAGAGGTTAGTCAAACGCACTTGCAGAGGGTCTTTGCCTAAAGTATAGGCAATATGGTCCATCATATATTCGGCAGTCATCAGACCTTGAGGCCCGCCAAAACCTCGATAAGCAGTATTCGACACCGTGTGCGTTTTACAGCGATGCCCTGCCACCTGCGCGGCTGGATAATAATAAGCATTGTCACAGTGGAACATCGCTCGATCGACGATAGCATCGGACAAATCTGGCGCATAACCACACAAGCCAGCCAGCTGCATATCGACGCCAAGAATTTGTCCTGACTCGTCAACGCCGACTTCATAACGGTTGGCAAATTCGTGGCGTTTACCGGTCACTACCATGTCATCTTGACGATCCAAGCGCATACTGACAGGGACATTGTGACGTTTGGCAACGATACCGCAAAAGCATGCCCATGCAGCTGCTTGGGTTTCTTTGCCGCCAAAACCGCCGCCCATTCTGCGTACGACCGTGTTGACCGCATGAAAGGGTAAATCCGTTACTTCAGCGACCAGCTGTTGCACTTCACTCGGATGCTGCGATGAGGTATAGACTTCAAGTCCGCCATCATCACAAGGCACGACATAGGACACTTGGCCTTCAAGATAAAAATGCTCTTGACCTAGCATATGAATATGGCCTGCAATACGCATAGGCGCCTTTGCAAGCGCTGCTTCGGTATCACCGCGCTGCATGAAGTGGCTTGGACGTACAAACTGTTCCTGCTCTAAAGCCTCATCAATACTTAATACTGCTGATAATGGCTCATATTCTACAACTGCTTTAAGCGCTGCCTTTTTTGCGGCACGGTGAGTGGTTGCCACCACCAAAAATAGCGTCTGACCTACGTACTCTGTGATCTCATCCACCATCAATGGCTCACCGTCAAACACTGCGCCGATATCCGTTTGTGCGGGTAAGTCTTTAAAACTTAAAACATCAATGACCCCATCAGCCGCTCTAACAGCACTGAGATCCATACTGGTTACCCGAGCATGAGCGTGACTGCTTTTACCGACTGCCAAATGCAAAGTGCCTTGCGGCTTTAGGATATCATCCACATAGGTTGCCGTTCCCATGACGTGGCTTATCGCACTATCATGTTTGGCAGAAGTGCCGATTTTATTTTTAGGCGGACGTACGCGGCGAATACTGTAGCTGTCAAATAAGGATGATTGATGGCTCATGATGATTCTCTCTCAGTTTGCGTCTCTTTTATCAGCTGCTTGCCACACTTAATTAGTAAACGTTGCACCACATGCAAGCGATACTCACGGCTTGCTCGGACATCTGTTAATGGCGAGACATCCATCGGTAGCGCTTTTGCAGCCTTCTCAAAACTTGCAAGCTCAAGGGGTTGACCTAGGAGCGCTTGCTGGCAATTTTTTGCTAATAATGGTATTGCCGCCATACCGCCGAGACCGATTTTTGCATGGTCAATAGTCATACCGTCTGCTGACAGATCGATTCTTACGGCAACCAAACAAGCAGAAATATCATCTTCATAACGCTTACTAATTTTATGAATAAATAAATGCTGATTAGCCTGCATCAGTGGCATATGAATAGCGACAATATAACTGCCTGCCCGTAGCTTGGTCTTTTTATAATCTATAAAAAATTCTGATAAGGGTATTATCTCGTCTATATAAGGCTTTTGATTATGTTCATTGTTTTCATCTTTAGCGTTTGCCTCTTCACCACCAATATCTCCATTATTGGGATTACAATGACGCAAATGAATGCGCGCTTCTAACGCCAGTAAAATTGGCGGTAAATCTCCAATTGGCGAGGCATTGGCAATATTACCGCCAAGCGTACCCATATTACGGATTTGTGGTGAAGCGGTTCTTGCGAATAATGCGGCAAAGGCAGGAAAGTTATGTTCCAGTATTGGTAGCATTTGCTGATAGGTCATGCCAGCCCCAAACGTCAATTCCTGTACTACTTCTTCATTATCAGTTGAATTGGCTAACTCGGATAACAGCTTTGCATTAGCCTTTGAATCATGCTTTGAGCTAGACTTTGAATGAGAAAGCGACCAAGTTTTTAGTTCATCAATAGCGGACAGCTGAATAATCACTTCATGATCAACCAAGTGCTGCGTAATGCTTAATCCCAAGTCCGTACCACCCGCCCAAATAGTCGCTTGTGGATATACGGCCAATAACTGATTAAGCTCGTCCACTGTCTTTGGAATGAATAACTGCCGCGACCCTTCAGCAAGAGCAGGCTCTATAGTCGACGCTTTATTCGAGGTATCCAATGATGCAGTTTTAAGCAGCGCATCACTTTTACTTGCCATCGCATCCGTCGCTAAGCTTATAGTCAAATCTTTTGCGACTGTTTTATCAGCGTCTCTTTGCTGACCAATCTTACCCATCGTTAGACCTGCTTCAATGATGGGTCGATAACCAGTACAGCGGCATAGATTCCCTGAAATTGCGGCGACAATATCATCATAGCTTAGGTCATCATAGCTTGATTCACCATTTGTGCTGCCCTGCTTGGCATTTTGCTGTTGTTGCATACGATGGTTTTCATACAAATTCGCCAGAGACATCACAAAACCAGGAGTACAAAATCCACATTGCGAGCCATGACAGTCAACCATCGCCTGCTGTGCAGGATGCAATAGGGCCCGTTCTGGGTGATGTGCTGGATTGTCCGCCAGATAAGAAGCGGTCATTAAATGATGACCATCCATCAGCGACAATAGAGCGATACAGGAGTTAAAAGTATAAAAAGGAGTGCTGTCACTAGAGTCGCTTGTCGCATGGTTAGGCAAGCGTTGCGCCATAATGGTACAGGCGCCGCAATCGCCACTACCGCAGCCTTCTTTAGTATCAGTTTGATGTTCGTGCAAGCGTAGATACTCAAGTACCGTCGTATTCGGATTGAGGTGGCTTATCTCATGGTGCTTTCCGTTCAGATAGAAACTAATCATAGCAATACTCGGCTAAAAAATTGGGCTTTGTGAAATTAAACAGCTTACATAGATTGTTAATATAAACACTTGCTAAATGGTGCAAACCAATCAATTAATATGTAATAGCTATCACACAATAATATTTACCAATCACACTTCTATTAAATATTTACTTTTATATATCAGCGTCTTGGGTATCTTCTGGTAAGAATAAACTCAATGCAATGGCAGTAATCGCTCCTATAGCGACAGGCGATATCAGCACGTTACGTATAAACTCAGGCAGTTGTGATAACACCTCAGGCACCATAGATACGCCGATACCGATGCCTACAGAAGTAGCAATAATCAACATATCACGGCGGTCAAGCTTAGCGCTAGCCAATACTTTTATGCCAGCTACCGCTACTGTCCCAAACATAACCAATGTTGCGCCACCAAGTACTGGCTGCGGCATGGTTTGCAATATGGCGCCAAAGATAGGAAACAATCCAATGACAATCATAAGAGCCGCAATATAAATACCGACATGACGGCTGGCGACGCCCGTAAGCGCAATGACGCCGTTATTTTGGCTAAAGGTGGTCGACGGCATGCTGTTTAAGGTGGCAGCAATCATAGAGTTGACCCCATCTGCCAATACCCCGCCTTGAATTCTATTAAGATAGACAGGGCCTTTGACAGGCTCTTTTGATACTACAGCGTTGGCTGTTAGATCGCCCGTCGTTTCGAGGGCGCTGACACAGTACAAAATAGCTAATGGAATAAAAGCGGTGATATCAAACTGAAAACCAAATTTGAATGGGATAGGAATGGTAATAAAACCGACATTGTTTAATGAAGAAAAGTCTAATCTGCCCATGAAAAAGGCGGCTAACATTCCTAAGATTAAGGCAATGACAATAGAAGAAAGTCTTAATAGTGGGTTTTTTGAGCGGTTAAATACAATCACCGATACCAGCACAACCATCCCTAAGAATAGGTTCTGCAAACTGCCAAAATCTTCGGCGCCAAAACCGCCTGCAATATCAGTCATGGCAACTTCAATCAGCGGAACACCGATGAGAATAATAATAGTGCCAGTGACCACAGGGGTAAATATTCTTTTTAATTTGTGAATAAAGCGGCTAAGAATAATCTCGACAAAGGCGGCACAAAAACTAACCCCAAAAATAGTAGCCAAAATATCTTCTGGTGAACCACCCCGCCCTTTTACAATCAGTCCAGCAGCGATAATAGCGGTTAAAAAAGCAAAGCTAGTACCTTGCAAACTGAGCATGCCCGCGCCTATAGGACCTATTTTTTTACATTGAATATAAGTGCCAATTCCAGAGGAGATGAGCGCACAGCTGATCAGATAAGGAACGTAATCACCCAAACCCAAGGTTCCGGCGACAATCAAGGTAGGAGTGACAATAGCGACGATACTAGCCAAGAGGTGTTGTAAAGCGGCAAAACTTGCCGGCCAAAAGCTAGGCTTGTCATTGAGCTGATACATCAGCTCAGCGTTTTTTTGAGACTCTAAAGATTGAGACATTTTAATCATCCTTGATTAATATGATCTTAAATCTATTAACAATCCTTGTTAATAGTTGTAGGCTGCTCTAGTTAAATTCCCCACCTTATTATTGGTCACAATATCAATTAAAAAGATGACTATTTGGTCAGGTTTTATTTATAGTATCACCACTATTGTTTGCCTACAAGCTAAAAAACCATGGATTTAAGAGATTTTTAACTTCTAAGCAAAATAATAAATACTTTAAAAAGACTATAAAAAACGGTCAGTAATCATTTCCCAAAACGCTTGGAAAACAATTACTGACCGTTATGTTTGTGCTTCTATTTTTTATCTACTAGCAATAATCTAACTTTTTATCTAGACGAGATTATTACTCTGTTCCAAGCTCCAGTAAGCTGGCATTACCACCAATCGCTGTGGTATTAATGGTTCTTACCCGTTCGGTGACAAAGCGATAGAGATAATCAGGCGTCAGCATCTCTGACAGTCCTTCCATGTCAGTGACAGCAATGACTTGCGTCAAGATGCCGTCAGTATTAGCAAGCTCTTGGCTAATCGTTTGGACTTCGCTTTGATTACCAGCGACAGCCACTTGTGCCAGACGATCGATATATAGCAGCGTCACGGTCTGTGAATCGTTCGCCACACTCAACACATCATCACTAATGCCCGTCTCGTACAGTATTTTTGCAGCCTCATTGCACATCTCATCTTGGCTTGGGCAATGTAGTATCACCTCGTTACCAGTCAATAATGCGGCTATAAGCTGCCCAAGTACTGCCATTGCGCGCGCAGACTCACCACCGATGACCATGGTTTTGCCACGAGCGGTCACGTATAAATCGTTGGATTCACCCGTCGCGCCCGTCATACGCTGCACTTCATCTAAGCTTGGCGCAGCACTTAATAAATGATTGAATAAACGCTTTGCTTTATTAACATCGCCAGTTAGCAAGGCCAACTTTGCAATGGCTGCTTGTAGATACGTTGCGCGATTGACCGCGCCAAGTAATCGCCAAGATTCACAAACTTGGGCATGATTCTTTTTAAATTCAGTCGCCATCTTGCTACTCCTTATGCGATTTGTGTTTGAGTGAGTGATTCAGTCGTTATTAACTCAGATTGCAGCTGCATGAGACGGGCTACATAATGTGGACCACCCGCTTTTGGACCCGTACCCGATAGACCACAGCCACCAAATGGCTGAACGTTTACAACGGCACCGATTTGGTTACGGTTGATGTAGGTGTTACCAACAAACGCACGGCGCTCTATATGCTCGGCAATATTTTCAATACGGCTATGAATACCTAAAGTCAGACCAAAACCAGTACCATTAATGGCATCGATAAGCTTATTCAGATCAGGCGCTTTATAACGCAATACATGCAATATCGGACCGAAATGCTCGCCACCGATGACATCGATACTTTTGACCTCAATCGCCGTTGGCAAGACAAAGGTAGAATGCTCTTCGCTGACAACCGAGCTTGCACTCATAGGCGTCTGCGCCAAAATAGTTGCTGTTGGTTCAGCGCTCATACGTTCGATATGTGCCTCCAGACTGTGCTTGGCATCCGCATCAATCACCGGACCTACGTCTGTGGTTACGTGTAGGGGATTACCGACGACCAATTCGGCCATAGTCCCTTGTAGCAATTCGATTAAATTATCCGCGACTTCTTCTTGCACGCATAAGATACGACAGGCTGAACAACGCTGACCGGCTGAGCCAAAGGCTGACAATACCGCATCTTTAACCACCTGTTCAGGTAGCGCGGTTGAGTCAACAATCATGGCATTTTGACCACCCGTCTCAGCAATAAAGACCGGTAGCTCGCCACTGGCTTGCACATGATTGTTTAAGCTTTGGTTGATACGCTGCGCCGTTTGGGTTGAACCGGTAAAAATAACGCCTGCGATATTATCAGCAGCTGTCAATGCACCACCAACATCGCCCGCACCCGTCACTAACTGTAATGCTTCGGCTGGAACCCCAGCTTGATACATTAACTGCGCACCAAAATGAGCGATTAAGCTGGTCTGTTCAGCAGGTTTAGCCACTACTGTATTGCCTGCTGCTAGTGCTGCAACGATT
Source organism: Psychrobacter sp. UBA2769 (assembly GCF_002352555.1). NCBI lineage: Bacteria > Pseudomonadati > Pseudomonadota > Gammaproteobacteria > Moraxellales > Moraxellaceae > Psychrobacter > Psychrobacter sp. UBA2769. Next base: position 78,775 of record NZ_DEIR01000001.1, read on the forward strand.
TGACCGGTATAAATAGCCAATGGGAAGTTCCAAGGGCTGATACATACGAAAGTACCGCGTGCTTTATAAACCTGACGCGAGGGTTTACCTGTTAAATCAGTAAACTCATGAACTACGTCGTCTAAACGCTCTGCTTCGTCGGCATAAAAGCGGCAAAAATCAACCGCTTCTTTGATTTCATCGATACCGTCTTGCATGGTTTTACCGGCTTCAATCTGGCAGAGCGCCATCAGTTCAGCATAGTTTTCTTCATATAAGTCTGCCACCTTGCGCAATATAGCAGCACGATTCGCGGCTGGTACTGCTTGCCACGCACTTTGCCCTGCTACTGCCGCATCGATAGCTTGCACCGCCAATTCCGCATTGGCATATTTTACCTCACCAGCGATGACTTCATGATTCCAAGGTGCACACACTTTCTGAAATTCAAGCTGATGAGTCTTACCATCCGCTTCGTATTCATCAACTGCTTTACCATTGATAATAGAAGTTGCTGACCACGTTTTATGCAGATGACTATCAATAGCAGCTTTAAACGGTAGCCATTGCGACTCTACAAAAATATTGGGACCGAAACTGGCACGACGCTCGCCATAGATATCTAACGGCAGCGGAATATCAGGGTTATGTAAAGTATCATTGGTCAATAATTTGTCGTATGGATGCACGGTTAGCTTATCAATGGGATAAGATTTGTCTAATAACTGATGGACAAACGAGCTATTGGCACCGTTTTCAAGCAATCGACGTACCAAATATGGTAGTAAGTCTTTATGGGCGCCAACCGGTGCATAGATACGTACCGGAATTTGATAGGCTTGCAAGATATGGTCATAAAGCGCATCGCCCATACCATGTAGACGCTGAAACTCGAAGTCTCTATGCGCACTCATGGTCATAATCGACGCTAGCGTGTGCGCGTTATGCGTCGCAAACTGTGGCCAAATCAGACCACGCAGATGCTCAGACAATAAGAAGCGCGCGCAAGCAAGATAGGCTGTGTCCGTACCTTCTTTACGCGTCCACACAGGATAGCCGGATAGACCTTTTTGCTGCGCCAATTTAATCTCAGTATCCCAATACGCGCCCTTTACCAGACGTACTGGAATACGATCGCCGACTTCAGTTGCCAAGCGCGCTAACCACACTAAAATAGCAATCGCGCGTTTAGAATAACCTTGGACTACGATACCTAGCCCATCCCAATCAGCGGTTAAATTATCGCGATATAGAGACTCAAATAGTTTCAGAGAAATCTCAAGGCGATCGGCTTCTTCGGCATCGATACTGATATCGACATTAACTTCACGCGCCGCCTCAATCAGTAGTAGGCAGCGTTGACGTAATAGACCCATGACTTGCTCTTCTTGGGTCGCTTCATAGCGCGGATGCAAGGCTGACAGCTTAATAGATACCGACGGCTTTGGCATACCCTCTTTAACTTTAATGCTGGCAGTGGCTTTAATCGCATGCAGATAATCGTTGAAGTATTTTTCAGCGTCTTTATGGGTAATTGCTGCTTCACCTAGCATATCAAATGAATAGGTATAGCCTTTATTACGATATGGTTGGCTGTTTTTATTCGCCCCTTCAATGGTTTCGCCCAATACAAACTGATGACCCATAATACGCATGGCTTTTTGCATCGCACTACGAATGACCGGCTCACCCATCTTTTTGGTCATGCGGTCCAAAAACCCTGATGCCGTAGTATTGCTATCAATACTGACCACACGGCCGGTCATCATCATGCCCCACGTCGAGGCATTGACCATGAAGCCATTGTCATTTTTTAGATGCTTTTTCCAATCAGCCACACTCATTTTGTCATGAATCAGCGCATCGGCAGTATAGTTATCCGGCACCCGAATCAATGCCTCTGCCAAGCTCATCAGCAAGATACCTTCTTGGGTATCGAGGCTATATTCAAGTAATAATGAGTCAACCATTTTCACAGCTTTGCCATCATTACGTACGTGCTCGACCAGTTGGCGCGTCTGCGTTGCAGCGGCTTCACGTTCGCTATCAGTCGGCTTGGCAAGGGGCAACAATTCTGACAACCAACGTTCTTCATCCACGCTATATAAAGGTGAAATACGGGCGTGCAGCGTTTCTGACGACTGAGCAATATAGTCTGGCGCTAGCAAATCTACCGGCTTAAATAAAATCGGCTCTTGCGGGGTAAACTGGTCTACTGGGTTCATAACAACTCCATAACTATCGTTTAAAAACCATAATAAATAGCGTGGTAAAAATTCTGATTATTTTTGGAAAATACTTATAACCATCATTAAATTGAATACATGATTAAATTAAATAATAGTCGTCGATGAATATTTACAGCAATAATCAAAAGGCCAAACCACACCATCACAAAACGAGAAAATCCAGCATAGGCTGGACGCGGTCAAGTAGGTCGTTTTAGTGTTAAACGGGCTACGTTAACAATATAAAGGCAACAACGAACAGCTAAGCGGCATTAGTGCCTTCTTCTTGTTAGTAGTGAATGGAGAGTGATGCTCAGATGCGGTATCGTTTTAATAAAACCGTATCTGTCATCTTATATGACGCAAATTCACTGTAAGAAAAACCTCTACGGCGTTGATTGAGGTGATGCGCTTAGCTTAGTCATGGTAGCATAAAAAAAGCGTCAAACGCACGCTGTTACTTATTTTAACCAAGCAGAATATGGTTTAAAAACAATTGGTTATTAACATCACAGTAAATATCAAGATTTGGTTATATATCTAGATTGCTGACGCTGATTTAACTGGTTTTTTGAAGCCATAATTAGGGTTTTCCTATCCCACTTATTCACGTTTTACCTATGATTTTCCTATAAAAAACCCTCTTTATCAGATTAGTAGATAAAGAGGGTTTTTATGGTGAACACACTAGCTAATATTTTATAAGAAGACAATCTTAATCAATAATACAGCTGTTAAAAGCCAAACAGGAATACTCACATCAGAGAATTTACCAGCGACTACCTTGATAGCGGTATAGGTGATAAAGCCAAGTGCAATACCGTCAGCAACAGAATAGGTCAAAGGCGTAAATAACAAGACCACCACGACTGGCGCCGCTTCTGTTAAGTCATGCCATTTCACGTCTTTTAATGTGCCCATCATCAGTACTGCTACGTAAAAGATAGCCCCTGCTGTCGCATAACCAGGAATCATGGCAGCAAGCGGTGAGAAGAACACGCTGAGTAAAAATAGCACGCCAACGGTCACAGCCATTAATCCAGTACGACCTCCGGAGGCGATACCTGAGACACTTTCGATATAACTGGTCGTTGATGAGGTACCCAGTAAAGTACCTGCTACAGTCGCCGTCGAATCTGCTAACAACGCTTTACCCATATTAGGAATTTTACCATCTTTACCAATCAAACCTGCTTGACTGGTGGTTGCAATCAGCGTACCTGCCGTATCAAATAAATCCACAAATAAGAAGGCAAAGATAACACTAATCATTGCTACATCAAACGCACCAGCGATATCAAGCTGCATAAACGTTGGAGCAATAGACGGCGGCGCTGAGATAATACCTGAAAACTGGGTATTACCGGTGATAAGGCTAATAAGTGCTACCAGCAAAATACCAATAGTTACCGCACCTGGTATTTTTTTGTGAGACAAACCAACAATAATGATAAAACCAAGTGCTGCCATTGCCGGCGCAAATGCTGTCATATCACCAAGACCTACTAATGTCGCATCGTTATTAACGATGACACCAGCAGTTTGCATGGAGATAAACGCCAAAAATGCACCAATACCAGCGACAACGCCTTGTTTGATACTGTCTGGAATAGAATTAATGATGATTTCACGGATTTTAAATAAGCTGAGTAGGACAAAAATACAACCTGACAAAAATACCGCGCCAAGCGCCGTTTGCCAGCTGTAGCCCATGCCCAAAACCACGCCATAAGTAAAGAAGGCGTTGAGTCCCATACCTGGGGCTTGCGCGACTGGCAGGCGGGCATAAAACCCCATGATAAAACAACCAATAGCGGCGGCAAGACAGGTGGCAACGAATACCGCGCCTTTATCCATTCCAGCGTCAGCAAGTACGTTAGGGTTGACAAAAATGATGTAAGCCATGGTTAAAAACGTGGTTACACCAGCTAAAATCTCTGTTTTGATCGTGGTATTTTCACCGTTGATCCCAAAATAGCGTTCGATTGCGTTCATAAGAGTCGCTTCCAAATAGCAGTAAGTAAATTATCATTATCCACCTGCGTTGATAAGCGCCGTTTTGCAATAGCGACCATCAATGCTGCTTTTAAATCAAACATATAAAAATACATCCAAATTGCGACGATAAATGACGCTTCCAAATTGCGACTATAAATGACGCTTACAAACTAAGATTCGAGATGATGTTTTTAATCCTTTAGCCACATATAACTTTGGCAAATGCAGAGCCACCATGAAAAGCGATAGCAACAAACAATTACATTCTAGTGAAATTGTCTTACAATTTCAATTAATGTCACGCTTTTTAAGTTAATGGGCACAATTAGCTGACTATATCGACAGCCTTATAAAACCCATTCACTATTATAATTTTTGCACCAACGATTAAATTTACATTTAACACTTTAATAAATGACCTTTTTATCATTTCACAGTACACTACGGGGTTATAGCGAAGAGGCAGAATTAACATATTGTGAAAATGCTACCCGCCCCTAGCCGCTATAAGCATTTAGCCATTAAAATCAAAGCCGTTATTATTAATTACCCATGAGCCTAACCCATGCCTGAATCATTAAATATTGTCGACCTCATCACCCAAGCCAGTCTATTGGTACAGATTGTGATGGCATTGTTATTATTAGCCTCGTTGCTTAGTTGGGTGATTATTTTTCGTATGAGTGCCCGTTTGGGTACGGCCAAAAATTTCGACCAGCAGTTTGAAACTTGGTTTTGGTCAGGAGAAGATTTGGCGAAGCTTTATCAAGGCGTGCAAGGTTCGCCTGAGCGCCAAGGGCTTGAGCAGATTTTTTATGTTGGGTTTTCTGAATATTTAAGAATGCATAAAAAACGTCAGCCTAAAGATGACATCATCGATGGCGTTGAACGTAAGCTTCGCGTTGGCTTGGGTCGTCAGCAGCAGTTGTTAGAATCAGGATTGACGACGCTGGCAAGTATTGGTTCGGTAGCACCTTATGTTGGTTTATTTGGCACCGTTTGGGGCATCATGAATGCCTTTTTGGGACTGTCGCAAAGCGAACAAGCGACCCTAGCGACTGTTGCGCCCGGTATCGCTGAAGCCTTGATTGCCACTGCCATGGGTTTGTTTGCCGCTATTCCTGCGGTATTGGCTTATAACCATTTTACCGCCAAATCAAGCCGCCTATATGACTCACGTGCTTTATTCTGTGATGAGATGACGGGGATGCTCCAACGCGAAACCAGTATCGAAAATCCGCAGCCTAGTACGCAAGTTAGCCAAGTTAATCAAAGCACTCAGGTAACCGGTCTATGAAACAAAGTCCCTATCGCCGTGAGAAAAAAGCGCTGAATGCGGAGATGAACGTTGTTCCTTATATCGACGTCATGCTAGTGCTGCTTGTTATCTTTATGGTCACAGCGCCGATGCTGATTACGGGCGTCGACGTTGATTTGCCAAAAGAGCAAACCAATACCATGAGCCAAAGTCAGCTACCCGTGATTGTGTCGTTAACGGGCAGTGGCGAGATTTTTATCAGTTATGAGAACAATATCGACTTGCCGATTAGCGAGCCGGAGCTGATTGATACATTATCCAATCTGCAAAATCAAAGTAGCGAAGTGGGTGCACAGCCTTTACAAGTGATGATCAATGCCGATCAAAACAATCAGTATGGCGCTATCATGACCCTGATGGCAACTTTACAACAAGCAGGCATCCAAAAGGTAGGGCTATTGACAGGCGCGCCTTTGCCCGCGCCCTCATTATAATAACGCGCCCTCATTATAAGACCGCCCACTTTTAGCTCAATAAGACCGCCCACTTTTAGCTCAGTTGGTTATAATAAAGTAGATAATTTGATGAAGCTCTTTTTTCAGTCTCACGTTCTTGAATGCGCTATTTTTGAGTGCCCTATGTTTAAGTACCCTGTTTTTGAGTACCATATCCTTGAGTATCAGTGCCATGCGTAATGCGCCGACTGTTTATGTGCCGACCGAACCTGAAGGTAACGGGCTAACCTTGCCTACGTTGCTCAGTTTTCTGGCACATGGTCTTGTGATTGGTATCCTAATTTATAGCTATCAGAATATGGAAGTCGAGACCGCGGGCACTATTGAGACCGTCATGATATCCCCTGAACAATTGGCTGAGATGCAAGGACAGATACTTGCCAATCGTGCAGCGGCTGCCAGCGCCATGCAAGCCGACAGCGGTGCGAGCGGCTCATCCAGTAATATGCCAGAAAATAGTACTGATGGCAGCGTCAGCTACGACAGCCCAACGCAGCCCAATTCTCAGCGCGTGCCTGTTTTTACCCGTTCTGATGATTCCGCTAGTCGCCCCATGCTAATGAGTGAAGAGCAACACCAACGCCTACTTGAGCAAACGCAAGAGTATGAGCGTAATATGGCGGAGTGGGCAGCGCAATTAGATGAGTCTGTACTAGAAGAGCATGAGCAAATTGAACAAGATAAGAAACAACAGCTTATTGAAGAGCAAAAAAGACTCGGAGATTTTCGTAATAAGCAAAATAATCCGCCTAAGATTAAACGCCCTACGGCCAATGATAGAAATATAGAAATCAATACCGGTAGTTCTGGTAGCGCAGGTCAAACGCTTAGCTTAGGAGATGATGGACAGTCGATGCTATCTGGTGACGCCACGACTTCAAGTACCGCAAAAGGCAGTAGCCGCTCGGCATCCAGTGGCAGCCGCGGTGCTAGCAATAGTGAAATTATCAACCTCATCAAACGCAACTATAATCCACCGACGGCAGCAAAAGGCTCGACGCAGCGCGCTACCTTAACCATCACTGTCAATGCTAGTGGTAATGTGGTTAACGTCTCTGCCTCAGGACCTGATAGCGCGGTCAATGAAGCGGCGAAGCAGGCGGTGTTGAATACCGGCAGCTTACCAATTGATGCCGATGATCCTAAATACCCTACCTTTACCATACAGTTTAAGGGCAGCAATTAATCAGTTGCCCTAAGACGATATTATTGCTAACTTTAGCTAACGCAACCTATATATGCGGCGATATTATCGTTATCGTCAGTTTACCGCCTTTAAAAAACATTATCCCAACCTAGGAGTTCGATTTGGTCATGCGCATCCATACAAAACTATGTCTCTCTTTACTTGCCAGCACCTCAAGCTTATTGCTTGCTCCTAGCGTCTTTGCAGCACCCGTCGTTCTAGAGTTGGATTATGAGATTCCGGTGCAGCAGAACCAAGTGGCTTTTGTGCCCTTTGCTGGTGACACGACCTTATCGTCTATTGTCTTAAATGATTTAAGTAAAACAGAGCTAAAAGTCACCAGTCAAAACCTACCGCAGCAGCCGCGCAGTAGTAGCGAGTTAGCAGGCACACTACCTGTATGGCAAAGCATGGGTATCCCTTATCTTGTCGTTGGTAGCACGCGCAGTAATCGCGGTAAAGTCGTCACCGATTATGAAGTCATCGATATCAAATCTGGGCGCGTGATAGAAGGCAAACAAAGCCTCACCGCTGATAATAATAAAGAAAGCATGCGTTACGCAGGTCATGTTATCGCTGATAAAGTATATGAGCTTATCACAGGCATTCCCGGCGACTTCTCAGGACGCATTGCCTATATCGAAGAGATTGGCACTGGCAAAGAGAAAATATCGCGCCTAAAAGTGATGGATGCTGATGGCGAAAATGCCAAAACCATTACCGAGGTGGCAGGCTCTATTTTCTCGCCTACATGGTCACCCGACGGCAATCGCATCGCTTATTCAGTGCAGCGCGATAAGTCTTATCCTGTTATCTATGTACAAAGCGTGAGCGGCGGCAGTGCGACACCATTAACGCCCTTCCCTGGTAGCAATCTTAGCCCTTCATTTTCACCAGACGGTAGCAAGATACTGTTTTCTAGTAGCTTTGAAGGCAGTGCTGATATTTATGAGATGAGCGCCAGCGGCGGTACGCCTCGACGTATCACCAATTGGCCAAGCAGTGAAGTGCAGCCGAACTATGCCCCTGATGGCAAATCTTTTGTCTTCGTCAGTGACCGTGCAGGGTTTAACAAACCGCGTATCTATCGTTATGAATTTGGTTCAGGACGTACGACTCAAGTATCAAGCAGTGGTTATGCGACCAGCCCGCAGTTCAGTAGCGATGGCTCACAAATTGCCTTTTTAAGTGGTCGCTCAGCTGCCATTATGAACAGTGGCGGCGCGGTCACTGCCAACTTAGGCAATACTGGTATCGACGAAGCTCCAAGTTTTTCGCCCAATGGTAAACGTGTGGTTTACGCCTCAAAGCAAGGCGGTAAAGGCGTACTGACCATCAAATCATTGAATGGTGGCGAATCATTTGGTAAATCTGGTCAAGGTACTATCCGCTCGCCAGTTTGGTCAGCGAGTCCTAAATAGCTTATGAATTTATTAAATTGTTATTTTACCAATTAAGCAAATCCTAGAAATGAAATCCTCGATATAAAAAAGCGCCTAATAAGTCATTAGGCGCTTTTTTTGGCTTGAAACAATTGAGCGATTTTTATAGTAATAATCAGTGATATAGTAGAATTACTTTAAAATCGATACAGTACGACTGGGATGAATTTTTCGTAGCCTCTGTGATAACAGCAAGCAAGGAAAATTTATACCAGTCGCACACAGCTATAATGTCTCGCTTTTATTTTGAACTGACTATACTAAAAATAAGCACTAAAACATTAACTCATTGTATTACTCATCACTAGGATCGCTGGCTGGTGGAACTGCGTGTCTTAGCTGCGCCACATCTTCAGCGGTAACCGTATCAGTATAACCATTTAAATCACTGACCACATACTGAGTGACCGCCGCCATCTGCTCATCATTCATCATCTTATGGAAGGATGGCATACCACGAAAGCCATTAATCAAGATATCAATGATGTAATACTTCGATTGCATCTTACTGTTATCAGCCAGGGGCGGATAATAACCTGCGCCATAAGCACCCTCGCCTTTATGCATATGACAAGCGGCACAAGAGTCGTGATACAGTTTCTTACCATCTGTCGTCACAAAAGCATTCGTGCCTTCAAACTTGGCTTCCCATTCGGCAATACTTGGATCGCTATCCATAGTAGGAAGTGAGCTGTTATCGACGATATTGATAGCAGGGGCAGCAAGCTCCTCACGGCTCATATATACGCCGCCCCACGCCCCCGTATTACGACTTGCTTGATAGTCATTGGTTGTCAAGGAGTCTTGATCTTGTACCGTAGAAATGGTCACTTCATCATCTGACTGTTGACTACAGCCTAAAAGCGCTGCACTGCTCAGCAAACTTAGCAGCATCACAGTCAGCAGTTTGGGGGTCATGTTTTTCATGACTTTTTTCTTCACGACTGCCTTATTCACGATTGCATTGTCCATGATAGCCTCTGAATTTTTATAGTTATTCATATTAACCCAGCATTTTTGCTTTTTTATGTAGGCGCTTGGCGGCATCCATACCAGATAAAATAGCACCTTCTTGCCATGCCGGAATGTGTGAGCAATGCTCGCCCGTGAGTACAATACGATTATCAATACTACACAAGGTGTCATAATGCTGACGACGAGTCGACTCATTCCAAATACCATAACAACCAAGTGTCCACGGGATACGGTGCCAGACGACTGATGTACCGGCGCGGAACTCTTTTGGATACTGAGGATGGATATACTTACCGTAAGCCAGCGCGACATTGATACGCTCTTGCGGGGTTAAGGTATTAAATTTATAAGAAGTTGGGCCGTAGCCATACGCGCCCAACAACACACCTGTACCGTCTTTGAACATATTTTCTGAAGGATAAGCAATCTGCGCTATCGGCATATCGGTATAGGTCAAGCCGCCATAGATCCATTCGTCCTCTTCCCAAAAGCGGCGATTAAACTCTAAGCCCACTTTATAAGAAGTCTCGTAAGGCACAGCTGCCATCGCCTCTTTCATCGGTTTTGAGACGTTGATATCAATTTGGGTCAGTACCGTTAGAGGAATATTACACACACACCAATCAGCACGAATGGTTTTGGTCGCGCCATTTGGGCTATTGCTGTCGACATAATCAACGGTAACGCCACTTTCATCTTGATGAATCTTGGTCACTTTGGCATTAAACTCAATCATATCGCGGCATTCACGGGTGAACGCATCACCGATTTTACCCATACCGCCAACAGGCTGAAACATGGTTGGCTGATGCGCATAGGTCATATGGTTGCCATAAATATCTGCCCACATGCCTGAATCTAATATCTCACTGATAGGCAAAGGCTTTGATGGGGTTTCATCGGGCATCAAGCCACCACCCGGAAAAACACTATAACCACGATGCTTACTGGTCGCATTGCTGGCACGGTAGCGATAGTCTTTATCGAGTACCCCCCAACCTTTTAAGCCTTCTAGGAGCTTTTCTTTATCTTCTTTATTAACCGAACGATCAAGACCGCCAACATTGACCGCTTTTGATAATAGTTCTGATACATGCCCTTGGATGTCGTTTTTTACATCACCCAAGCGCTGCGGCACACCATTAAAATGGGTGCTACGATGCAGATAAGCGCGGTCATTGGTCTGAATAAAAGGCTGCATCTCAACGCCGAACTGTTTGCAATAATGAAAAACGGCATAGTGATGGCTTGGCAAACGCCATGGTCCACCATTAAAATAGTTACCTTCTTCAAAATCGCAGGTGACTTCTTCGCCGCCAAGCTCAGTATATTTATCACCGCTATTGAGCGTCCAACTACGACCGCCACCACGGTTTTGGAACTCGAGCACCTTGACATCATAGCCCGCTTTACGTAGCTCGTAAGCCGCAGTCAGGCCGCCAAGACCGGCGCCAAGTATGACGATACTAGCGCCCGGCGGTGCACCCTTAAGGTCCATGGTTTCTTTAAAGCTCGATTCTGAGGCAAATCCTAACGTCGTCATTGCCTGATACATGGCGGTTGCGCCCGCTGTTTTACCAATCATCGAGAGCAGTTGGCGCCGCGTTGGTGATTGAAGCATGTCTTTCATAATAATATCCTTAAAGTAGACGTTCGTGCATGACGGTAAACACGGGTGCTTAGACACTGATTCTTAGACACTGGTTTTATTGATAAACACCTATCTTTATTTATCAGTATGTATGCTATTTATCAGCTTGGCTTAATTCTACGTTTATTTGCCAAGCTGCCCTACCGTATTGCCGTTAACCCCTGTCTTATAATAACTGTTTGATAATAGCTGTCTTATAATAACTACCTAAAACGCATTTATAAGCTTACTAGTCCGCTGTTTGATTGAGTTTTTTGCTATTTGTATGACGTCAATTGAACGTAGTTAAATCGAAACCATGGCAATCGAAGTCATTACAAATAGCGAAATTCGAATTAACAGCGGCGCTTAGAACGTAAAATGGCTCGTATAATAAATATAATGACCGCAATAGCAACGAGAATACCGATGATTGCCAATAAACCTGCGTACTTGATTAAGAAAGGTTTATCCACCCCTGTGTTGGCGATGCGATCGACATCAGCAGCACTGACCTCACTGTTAGCAAGCCCACCAAAATTGACACGTACATAGTTGGTAATGCCAGCAATCTGTTCACTGTTCAGCTCTTCTGAGAACCCCGGCATGATAGGCGACGTATCAGTCGCTCCCTCTACCCCATGCAATATCATATTAACGAGGGCATCAGGCTTTTCGCGGCGAATACTGCTGAGTCCCACGATAGGCGCATAACGCGCATCAGGCTGACCGTAACCATCGACACCATGACAGCTACCACATGCTGCTAGATATAGCGATTCTGGCGAATTGCTACCATTACTCACCTCTGTTTTTGCTTGGGCTAAATAATCTTTTTGCGCAAGTAGGTCATGAGTGATAGATTCATTGTCGGGCGTTGGCAAGCGTGACACATCAACAGCCGAGACCTTATCTTCTGTTTGAATGGCTGGTATCGCTTTTAGATACGAAGCAATGGCACTCAAATCTTCATTTTTTAGATAGCGGGTACTATGCGCGACTGCTTCACCCATGGGACCACCCGCATAAGCGCGTTGGTCTAGCTCACCGGTACGTAGATAGGTGATAATATCTTGCTCACTCCAACTGCCGATACCGCTCGACTCATCGGGCGTGATATTTGGCGCATGCCAATGACCAAGCTGAGCACCTGATAGATACATTTTTTTATCGAAACCCATGGTGCTATTACGCGGGGTATGACAAGTACCGCAATGCTCTAGATTGTTGACCAGATATTCACCGCGTTTTTGGGTCTCGTTCAGTCCGTCGCGCTTTTCGGTAGACGGTACATTGAGGAAATTCCAGCCAAGCATTAAGCTGCGAATGTTAAAAGGAAACGGTAAATTGGTTTTGTGCTTCGGGGCTTCATCGACGGCCGGTACGGTTTGCAAATAAGCAAACAATGCGCTGATATCTTCTTCCTTCATGCCGCTATAAGAAGGATACGGCATGGCCGGATACAGCATGTGGCTTGGTGCACGGCCTTTTTGCAAAGCGTTCTTTAAATCCGCTTCGGTATAATCGCCGATACCGTAACGTTTAGAGGGCGTAATATTGGTTGAATAAATCTCTCCCATCGGAGTTTCAATCACTGTGCCGCCGGTGTAATCCTCACCATGGCATGCCATACAGTCAGCAGCACGGGCAATATATGCACCGCGATTGACAAGCTCGCTATTGGCAGGGCTTACATTAGGCAAGCTGGCATTAGGAAGGTTAACACCTTCAGCCATTGCGGCGCTGGAGGTAATACCAATGACAAGCATCGATAACATCACAGAAAGTGGCTTCATAATATCCTCATATAGCTGGCACCTAGGGTGTTGTAATTATTGTTGGGATAAGACATTCGATATTGGGCAAGTTTTTATAACTGATGACTTATAATGCCCAATGCATAATCCATTAAATGAGGTAGCAAATCGTCCAGTAAATGCTTCATAAAAGAGGGTGATAAAAGCAACCTAATAAAAATAGTTGCTAAAGAATGTCTACTCACCTCACTAATGTAAGACTATTTCACGACTATTACTTGAATAGTAACGGATTGGCTGCATTTTTTTACAAAACTTAAAGAAACGCTTTAGCGCTGCTACCTTGGAATAAATTAATATGTATTTTTATATTATAATTATCAATAATTAGATAAATCCTTTAGAAAACAATCACTAAAGCCTAATAAATCTTAATTTCATCCGTAAAAACGAATATATAAAACAATTTATCTGCTAAATTTCGGCTTTATTGCTTATCATTATCAATTATAAGTGTACATAATAGATACATAGCGCTTAGGGTCAATCGCCTTTTTATGTCGTGATATCTGCTGTTCTCTCTAGCTTACACATTATCTCAACCTTAATAATAAATAGCCTTTTGTATCCTCCATTGTTTTGTTTATGATAAGCGCCATGCTAATGTCGCGCATTATTTTAACGTCGTTAACCATTTTAAAATCGCCAACTAGCGCCCGAGATGTCCTTATGAAATCAGTTGCCTTTATATGTCTGCTTGTAGCGACGATACCTCTGACAGGTTGCCAATCTTTTCAATTTGTCGAAAGCCCAATTCCTGTCAAAAATCTCCCTGCGAAAACTTTCGCTGTTAAAGACCGGCCATTAACCACTGTACCTAATGAAAGTATCTCTACCCCTACCGCTGCATTAGTTATGATTATTCCTGCTAAGAATACTGTTGATAATCCCTTTATCATTGATAATGATGTTACTAGAACCATTGTGGTTAAAAAGGTAGCAACACAAAATAACGCTCAATAAAAAAAACAGATATCGATTTGATATCTGCTTTTTTGTTTTGCCCTTCATAAAGTATTCAAAATACTGATAGCGCCTGAGTGACTGCTTAGGCTAGTTTTTAGCGGCTTCCATTTGCTGTTTAGGCTGATGCTTGATAATGGTCTTCGCCAAATGGTCACCAAACCAGATAGCTGTATCAATATCGCCCTTCCCTGGGGTTTCTTCAGGTGGACCATCTAGCGACTGAGTCATCAAACCCAAAAAACTTGAAAGACGATTTAAATCATGCGCTTCATGACCCGTTGGCATAAGCGGCAAACCTATCCAATTCATCCCGTGCTGCATGGTATAAAGACAAATCTGCTGCAAGACGGCAAGCTTATCACCACTCAAACCGCCTGAATTGGCAAAGCCTGCGGCCCACTTACCTTCCCATTTACGATGATACCAACGCTTGGATGTCTCATCCATAAAGGTCTTAAAGCCTGCCGTCACGCTGCCCATATATACGGCACTACCAAAAACTAGTAAATCCGCCTGATCCAAAAACTCCCAATCGACATCATGAACATCGACCGCTTTGGCTTGTGCGTCTGGCAATTGCTGGCGCGCGCCCATCACTATAGCTTCGGCAACACGCCTAGTATGTCCGTAGTTACTATGGTAGATGACAGCCATCGATAAGTTAGGCGGATTGTCCGTGGAAGCTGAGGAAGGCGTGATAGATGTAGTCATACGAACTCTAATAATGGATTGGGTGAATAGTAGTGATGCTGCAAATGTTCAATAATCTTTATTATAAATACTTTAGGTGGCTACTGTTATGTAGCAGCTAACTATTATTATATAGGACAGCGGACGCATTAATTCATTGATATGAGGCAAGCTTTGATAAATTCAACCTTCACTGAGCTGCGCTATTTTTAGACGCTGAACTTAAAGGCGAAATTAAATGGATGATATAGTTATTAATATGACTAGATACAGAGAAGCATAGCGAAATACAGTGAAACACAGCGAAAAAAAGATATCGGCTCAATATTTCCATGTCATACCATTCATTCATTGATTTTTATCTACTTATTCCATATATGAATATAATTATTCCCGCTCTTCTTGTAGTGATTCTTTAAAACGGGTCTATCATATAGCCCTTATTCAATCATACCTAGAAAAATCTGTTGGATATTCCAAATACCTTATCATAACCAATGATACAAACCATGAACAATGAACTCTGAAATATTATATCAGAGAAGGATGTGATTCCCTTGACGACTATAACGACGAGCGTTCAGCCCGTGAACGATACACGAGAGCCTATTGCTAAAGAGACGCTGGCTTTAAATAATCCACAAAAACCATTGATAATAGCTGGTGTTATTGTTGGTTTTATCCTGCTGGTCTATCTGTCTATTACCCAGACTACCGCCCAGCCGCTGCTTTTTGCTATCGGCTTATTGCTCGGCTATACCCTATTTCATGCCCGCTTTGGTTTTACTTCTGCCTTTAGACGCCTGATGTCGGTTGGTAATGGGCAAGCAATGCGTTCTCATATGCTGATGTTGGCCGTTGCGGTTACGTTGTTTGCGCCCATTCTTGCTTATGGAACGACGATTTTTGGCGGCTCGGTCGCAGGTTATGTGTCGCCAGTTGGTGTCAGTTTACTGGTCGGCGCTTTTGTATTCGGTATTGGCATGCAGCTTGGCGGCGGCTGTGCTTCTGGCACGCTTTACGCAGTAGGCGGCGGGCGTTCGGTGATGTTTATCACCTTTATTTTCTTCGTCATTGGCGCGACCATTGGTGCTTATCATCTGCCGTTTTGGACAGAAGAGATGCCGTCCTTTGCGCCTTTTTCTTTAGCCACCTCTACTGGTCTTGGTTATAGCGGTGCTTGGGTGTTGTCTTTGGTACTGTTTGCTTTGATTGCGTGGGTTACGCTCGTTGTTGAGCAAAAGACCAAGGCTCCAAAGATGGCTCCCGTTCCAACTGAGTCAGGTTGGAGACGTATTTTTCGAGGTTCTTGGCCGTTATTCGCAGCCGCCATTGTCTTAGCGATATTAAATGCTTTAACCTTGCTCACGCGTGGTCAACCATGGGGCATTACTTCTGCATTTTCATTGTGGGGCTCTAAAATCGCCAGCAGTTTTGGTGTTGATGTTGCCAACTGGGGCTATTGGCAAGGAGCGAATGCCGCTGCATTAAATGCGTCTATTTTCGCTGATTCAACCACAGTCATGAATATCGGCATTATCATTGGCGCTTTTATTGCCTCAGCAGCGGGTGGTTTATTCAAATTCACTCAGATTACTTTGGGGAATTTCGCCGCTTCGGTGATTGGCGGATTAATGATGGGTTATGGTGCACGTTTGGCATTCGGCTGTAACATCGGTGCTTACTTCGGCGGTATCGCCTCTTTTAGTGCTCATGGTTATATATGGGGCATCATGGCGATGGCAGGGACTTTTTTAGCCTTATATCTGCGTCCTTTATTCGGGCTGTCTGTGCCAAAATCGAATGATTCTGTATGCTAATTCATCAAATGTCGTCTTAATAAAACAAAAAAATAGCAGGCTTATCATTAGCCTGCTATTTTTTTATTGCATCATCAATATAATGCGCTTCATTACTTAAAAACTATTGCCAATTGTTTGCATCAAGAAACAGCAAGGCTGCGAACAATGACCAATGCCATACGTCCTGTCGCAGGCTGCTGAAGATGCGTTTGACGCCGATAAGAATAATAATGCAGGTCAGCATAACTACAAAGTATAGCGGCCTCATTGCTGACTATAATACCTGCTGCACTTAATTGGTCAGCCGCCAATTGTGGTAAGTTCAGCTTAATTTTATCCGCTTCAGAAGCTAAAACGTAACGTTCCTCAAAGCTCTCTAGATGATGCGCTGCTAAGGTTTGATTTTCAATACAACCTGTTAACAGCTTATCTCGTACTTGCCTGCCGACTTCATAATTTTCTTGACTGATACAAACCCCAATCCACGCCATGATTGGTTCAGAGCTGCTAAAGCGTTCAACCGTCGCTTTAATAACACCGCATGCCAGCCCTTGCCAGCCTGCATGTATAGCGGCTATCTGCCCCGTTGCCGGTTGGTATAAGACTATCGGCACACAATCGGCGGTCATCACCGCAAGCCCTAATTCCGCTTGGCAGCTGACCATGGCATCGGCGTCGAGCGGACGCATAGCCAGCGCAGTCGCATCGATATCATGAATCTGCTTACCATGAACCTGATTGAGCCAGTGTAAGCTATCAATAGGCTGGCGCTGTGTTGCTGCCAATTGCTCATTGATAGCGCTCAGCAAATGCATGCGATTGTTTAAGACCGTCTTTGCATTGTCATTAACATGCAAGCCTAAATTTAGCGCCCCATAACTTGCTTGGGTTTGCTGGTCTGTTTGCAGCTGATTTTGCAAATTAGCAGCAGTACCGTCAACATTATCATCACTGATAAAAGCCGCTGTTTGGAAAACAGCCACTTCATCAAGCTGAGCGAGCGAGGTAATAGGAAGCTTGTTTATTGTGCTAGTCATGGTCGATTTACCACACTTCTCGTTATCGTTATTAAGGCATTAGCGCTAATTTATACTTTTTAAATAAACATCATGAAGTCATTAATGATTATTCTTCGTCATAACCATCGCTTAAGACTGCCATCAATTGCTGCATATCTTCGGGGATGGGTGTGGTGACTTCGATATCTTCACCAGTCGTTGGGTGAACGAAACCCAAGGTATAAGCGTGCAATGCTTGGCGCGGGAAATTATTAATCGCTTGGCGCTGCGCTTCTGTTAAACCAGCACGCAATTGACGACGACCACCGTAGACACGGTCACCGACTATCGGATACGTAATATGGCTAAGATGCACGCGAATTTGATGCGTACGCCCTGTCTCCAGACTGACGTCTAGCAGACAGTAGTTATCGTTAAGCGGCGTCACGGTTAATAAATGGGTAACGGCTTCGCGTCCTGCCGTCATCACGGTCATTTTGGTACGCTGATTGCGGTGGCGACCAATCGGCGCGTCAATACGACGATGACGCAGTAAACTCGCTGCATCCCCTGCTACCACACATTGATAATGACGATAGACGGACTTGTCTTTGAGCTGCTCCATCAAGGCCATTTGCGCAGGCTTGGTTTTACCAATAAGCAATAGCCCTGAGGTATCTTTATCAATACGGTGTACCAGTCCGGCACGTGGCAAATGGTGCTGCTGCGGGTAGTGATACAGTAGCGCATTGACCAAGGTGCCGGTTTGATTGCCAGCGCCAGGATGGACAACCATACCAACAGGTTTATTAATTACTAAAACATCGTCGTCTTCATAAACCACCTCGATATCGATATTTTCTGGTTGATCTTCGCTATGCTGCTGCAGGGTCGTCGATAAATGTAAGATATCACCGGCTTTGACACGGATTTTTGGTTTTTGCACACTACCGTTATAAAGTAAGCTGCCGTCAGTGATCCACCCTTGTAGCTGGGCACGCGAAAAATCGGTAAATACTTTTGACGCCAATTTATCAATACGTAAACCCGCTTCCTCTTCTACTACCGTATGTGTGACATCAACGATGACAGGGACGGCTTGGCCAGCGACTGACGCTGCATCATCGCCGTCCTCATCGTCTTCTTCATCAAGTAGCTCACCATCCACCAATTCATCTAGCTCATCATCATCGGACAGCTCTTGCATCTGCTCATCAGGCGCACTTTCATGGTCAGCAAGCAGCTCATTATCCTCTAATAACTCATTTGGCATCGTCGATTTTTGCACGGGTGAACCTTTCGTTGGTGAAGTTTTCATGGCTAACTGTTGCGCGGATAACTCTTGCGCAGATAGCGTTTCTGATGTTGATATATTAGCATCTAGCGGTTGATTCTTAGGTAAATTGGTCGTCATAGCATCATTATTCATAGCGGATTCATACATGGTAAAGTCGCTTACATTGTTTTGTAAGCCGACCTCATAAGAGAGCAGACTAACGCTTGCTGACCGGCAAAAATAAGTGCGGGCAAAAAAAAGCAAAAGTCACATCGTCATAGTGTAACATGCTGAACGCCTAAGCCCTACAGAAGCTGCGCGTTATCTATGATTTTATCATGACCATGCGACAGGTTCTCAGCCGTCATATACTGGGCGTTACTCGCTAGATTAACTCTCTAAAATATAACATGGCTGTAATTTACTGTATATTTGTCCTTGTCAGCCATATTCATTATCGCTCGTGACAGCGGCTCATGCTACACTACGGAACAATGTCACCATACACAAAGCATTAGCGTAACCAGACATAAAGCATTCGCCGTTTAACTACAAAATAGATAACGAAAAAATAGACGAAGCAAAGGTTATTCTATAAAGTAAGCCATGTTTTGCTGTATGCTATGGCACTGAATTTTTAAAATAAATATATTTTATTCATACGAGCAAAACTGCATTCGATAAAAATTCTGTTGCTAATGAGTGCGCTTATTTATAGCGCCTACTCATTAATAGACAGTTAACGGATGCCGCAAGCATCGTTTTTTCATTATTATCCTTTTATTATTTAGCCTAATAGCGTCGCTGCTATTACGCGTCTTGTGTCGGAGAAGAAGTATGCAAGCTGTTGGCAATACGTTTATCAAACTGTCCTCAATCACCCTACTTGCCCTAAGTATCAACTTGGTGGGTTGTCAAACGTTTAAAAACCTAACCGGCGGTAAAGACGTGGATGCGGTTGAAACTGCTGAGAAGTCAGAGCAGCGTTACTATAATGACGCCATCGCCCAGATTGATAAAGGTCGCTATACGCAAGCTGTTGAAGATTTGACCAATCTGCGCACCTTTTATCCGACCGGACAATATGCCGAACAAGCATTGCTCGATATGATGTACGCTCAATATGAAAGTGGCAAGTTTGAGACCGCTGCAGCCAGTGCTGAGCAATTTATTAATTTGTACCCGTCTAATCCGCAAGTTAGCTATGCTTACTACGTACGCGGCGTGGCCAATATGCAAGGCTCATCAGAAGGTCTAAAACTGTTTAAGCTCAATCAAGCTGAGCGTGATACCGCGTATTTGCGTATTGCCTTTGCCAATTTCCAAGAGCTTATCAATAAATATCCTAACAGCCCTTATGCGCCAGATGCCGCTCAGCGTATGACTTTTATCTATAATCAGTTTGCCGAAAGCGAGATGAGTGCGGCGAATTGGTATATTGAGCGCGAAGCCTATGTCGCGGCTGTAAACCGTGCCAAGTGGGTGTTCCAATACTATCCATTAAGCGAATCAGTGCCTGATGCTATTGCGGTATTGGCTTATAGCCATGAAAAACTCGGTCTTAATGACTTGGCTAAAGAATATAAAACCCTGTTGCAGATTAACTATCCAAACATGCTAAGCGCTGATGGACGCGTTAAATTGAATACCAAACGTGAGCGCTCTTTGTTGAATAAATTGACCTTTGGGCAATTGAACCGCTTTAATAAAGATACCTCGGTTGCAACAGGCAACTACAGCGGTGCTACCAAAACCCAAGTGATTCGCAATGCCAATCAATTAAGATTGCCAAGTGATAATGCGGCAGCAGCGAATGCTAACGCACCGCTAAATATGTCTCCTAAGCGTGCCAATAGCGGTATCAATGTAGGTTTAGGTTTGCCTGAAGCATCGACTGAGCGCGTGACGAGCCAATCGAGCACTGGTGATACTGCTAGAGAAGCCGATGTCGATCCACAAAACATGAACCCTGTACGCCGTACCACATTACCTGCTGAATAAGTTGATACTACTCGCGTCTATTTTAGACGCTTAGTACCTATCATCACAAATAAGGTCAACGTTCTGTTGGCCTTATTTTTCTGTTTTTACTTCTTATAATTTTTATCTACTGTCAGTTTTTTCCTAGCTGATTGTCGATGCTTAATATAATTGACCTATGGTAAACTGTTTTTTGTATGAGCATTCCTAACCATATTCTCGAACAATTAAATAGCCAAGCTGACTTAATCAGTATCATTGGGCGTCATACCACGCTCAAACGTGCGGGTAGTGAGTACAAAGGCTGCTGCCCGTTTCATGGCGAAAAATCGCCGTCTTTTTATGTCAATCCGCAAAAGAACATCTATCACTGCTTCGGCTGTAGTGTCGGTGGTAACGCCATCAGTTTTTTGCGTGATTATGAAAACTTAACCTTTATCGAAGCGGTTAATGAGCTGTCCAAACAAACGGGCATCGAAGTACCAAAAGAAGAGCAGCAAAACGTCAGCTATCAGCGTGCCCCAATTAAGCCAAAAGTTAAGCCAAAAGCTAAGCCGGAAACCAAGCCAAAAACCGCTATTGAGCCAGCAACATCGGCAGCAGCAACGCACCCACAATCGACTAATAACCAACCTGTAGCCGATACTCAGCCATCCATAAACGTGCCAGCTGCTGATACGCAACCGCCAGCTTATAACGACAACTATGACAATTATCCGCCATTAGAGGCGTATGATTCCGTTCCTTATGCAACCGATGGCTATGATGCTAGCTATCAAGGTGACACCAACTATCAAGACGATAGTAGTTATCCGCCTGCATGGTTAACCGGTGATGCTGATACTACTGCTCTCTACGATGATAATAGCGTCTCTGATAAAGACGGCAATCTTTACGAGTTGCTAGAGCAAATCCAGCAGTTTTATCAGCATAATCTCACTATCCATCCGCATGCCAAGCATTACTTTTTATCGCGTGGCATCACCGAAGACATCTTTGAAACTTTTGGTCTCGGCTATGCGCCCTTTGGTTGGCAGCATCTTGAACATCAATTCCCGCAGGACATTGAAGGCCTTAAAGCCTTGGGCTTAGTGCGCAAATCAGAATCTGGGCGCGATTACGACCTACTTCGTGATCGGGTTATTTTCCCAATTCGCGACAACCAAGGTCGCACCATTGGTTTTGGCGGTCGCGCGCTTGATGACGAGATAAAGCCCAAATATATCAACTCATCTGACTCGCCGGTTTTCCATAAGCAGCATGTACTATACGGCTATTACGAATCTCGCCAGCAGCGCGCAAATGATTGGCTGGTGGTCGAAGGCTATATGGATGTCATTGCCCTTTATCAAGCAGGGATTTATGGTGCGGTAGCTTCTATGGGCACGGCGATTAATGAGAGCCAAATATCACGGCTGTTGACATTAAACCCTACCCTAACATTGAGCTTCGATGGTGATAGCGCGGGACAAAAGGCCGCTTGGCGCACCCTTGAAGTCGCGCTGCCTGTACTTGGCGATGATAAAGAGCTACGGTTTTTAACCTTACCTAACAATCATGACCCTGATACCTTTATAAAAAGTCAGGGCGCGGATGCGATGCGTGAGCAAATCGCTACGGCCATGCCGCTATCACAGTATATTTTTGCTTACTTAAGTGAACGCTACGACTTAACCTTGGCAGAAGGTAAAGCCAAGCTTATGTCTCAAGTGCGCGCATTGACCACCGCCCTACCTAAAGGCAGTAGTTTCCGCTATCTTTTGAATAATGACATTTATCAAAAGCTGGGCGGTAAACGTAGTCAAAACAAAGATGCCAAAGACGCGCTGCTAGATTTTGATGGCGATATGACCATCAGTCAGCAATTGCAGCTGTGTTTTTTGTTCCAGCCGCGCGCTTTAAGTGATGACCCTATCGAAGCCATTTGGCAGCAGGCAGGTATTAATGATTTGCAGCTGCCGGCGCATATTAAACAAAAAGCCTCTGCTGATATATTGCGTCCACTGGCTTGGGAAGACCTGCAAGATAACGCCCTGCTCGATATCGTCAGCACCATTAAGCGCTGTCTTAATTATTTGCCTAAAGACGCCAATGCAGCGGCGCACTTTATCTTATCCAATGTCAAACCCAGCACCCAAGAGACGCTTAGCCGCGATTGGGGCGGATTTTATAAAGCGCTTACCACGCGCAATATCTTAAGCCTTGATGGTTTGGTTGAAGAGTTGGTCAGCCAGTTGATTGAACGTCATATGAAGAAAAAAATCCAAGATTTGGTTAAGAACCCCGACAATATAAAACTGGCGATTGTCCGTAAGCAGTCACAATTATTAAACGACTGGTTACGCGCGCAACAAGCTGAGCAATCGGCACAAATGGCAACGGTAAAATCTTAACGGCTAGGCTGGGATACGTCCTAGATTTTATTTATGGGCAGCGACCCTTTAAAAGCATCGCGGTTGCCCCCACTATTAATGATTATACCCAGTTGCATATACCGCCCTCAATCAGGCTACTGATAAAAAACCAATGGGTGAAAAATAATGGGTAATATCATTAATAAACACCAGATAAATGCTAGATAAATAGCGGCGAGTGTCACTAGCTCGTGCTTGATTACGCTGGTCTGTGTTAAACTGTGTCGCTAACTATTTATAGCCCGACTTAATAGATAACGATAAACCCGCATCATTAAGCACAATTTTAGCTAAAAGCACGGCTCTAGGTGTGCATTTTCAAAGCGCTTTTTAAAACATAAATTTTAAATCGCTGTATTTTTGAATGACCATCTTTTAGCTCATAGTATTTTTTAGGGTTGTTTTTTAATTAATAGTATTTTTCAGATAACCGTATTTTTAGGCAACCGTATTTTTAGGTAATATGATTTTGAAGTATTTTGCGCATGACCAATTTTTAGCGGTTTTTTAGTATTGTAATTGTAGTATTTTGAGCCTTTATTCATATCCACTCATTTTTGTTATTATTGACAACCTTTACGCCATATTTTGATGAATCGATTGATTATATCAACGCACCCAGCGAGCGATAGCGAGTCACAATATAAAAATGTCCGATACAAGCAAGCGAGTATTTATGAACGATAAGTCAGTTTCTAAGTCCACATCTCAACTGGCCACCTTAATCCAAATGGGTAAAGAGCAAGGGTATTTGACCTATGCTGAGGTGAATGACCAACTGCCCGACTCTATTACTGAAAGTGATCAGATTGAAGATATCGTGCAAATGCTAACGGACGTTGGCATTAAAATTTTTGAATCTGCGCCCGACGCCGATGACATCTTGATGAACGATGATTCAAGCGATGATGACATGGCAGCCGATGAGGCAGCAGCAGTTTTGGCTTCGGTCGAGACTGAGCCTGGTCGTACTACTGACCCTGTGCGTATGTATATGCGTGAGATGGGTACGGTTGACCTTTTAACCCGTGAAGGCGAGATTGCCATTGCTAAGCGTATCGAAGAAGGTATTCGTGACGTGCAGCATGCCATGTCTTACTGGCCGGGTACGGTACAGTTCGTCCTTGATGAGTACCAAAAAGTCCAAGATGGCGAGAAAAAATTGTCTGACGTCATCACGGGTTTCTTAGACCCTGAAACCGAAGAAGACAAAATCGCCGCCCAAGAAGCAAAAGAAGCGGCGAAAGAAGAACGCGAGCGTATTAAAGAAGAAAAAGAGAATCCGCCAGTTATCAAACCAAAGGCCAATGCCAAAGCTGCGCTTGACGATGATGATGAGGACGATGAAGTCGAAGTTGAAGAAGAAGCCGAAGAAGAAACCGGCGGTATCGATCCAGAAGAAGTACGCTTACGTCTAGAAGAGATCGAGCACTTATTTATCAAAGCCAAGCAAGCCTTGCTTGATTATGGCCGTGGTAGCGTAGAAGCAGATGCTGCTTATGCCTTACTTGCCGAACGCTTTATGATGTTGAAGTTAAACAATCGCTTGTCAGACCAAGTGATGGCTATCATGCATGACGTCTATGACGATGTGCGTAAGCAAGAGCGTCAAATCATGCGTTTGGTGATTCGCCGTGGTCGTATGCCGCGTGATGAATTCCGTAAAACTTTCCCTAGCAATGAAACCAACGTTGATTGGCTCATTGAGCGTATTAAAGGCAAGCCTGCTTTTGGGGGTACGCTAGAAAAAGTCGCTGACGATGTGATTTTACTACAACGTAAAATTCGTGATTACGAGCAGCAGCTCGATATGAAAATCCACGACATGAAAGACGTCGCCCGTCGTATGGCGGTTGGTGAAGCAAAAGCGCGCCGTGCCAAAAAAGAGATGGTCGAAGCTAACTTGCGTCTGGTAATTTCTATCGCTAAAAAATATACCAACCGTGGTCTACAGTTCTTGGACTTAATCCAAGAAGGTAATATCGGTCTGATGAAAGCAGTTGATAAATTTGAATACCGCCGTGGTTATAAATTCTCAACCTATGCTACATGGTGGATTCGTCAGGCGATTACCCGCTCTATCGCTGACCAAGCGCGCACGATTCGTATTCCTGTGCATATGATTGAGACCATTAACAAGATAAACCGTGTCTCACGTCAATTGCTACAAGAAATGGGCCGCGAGCCGACACCTGAGGAATTAGGCGAACGCTTAGAGATGGACGAAGTTAAAGTCCGTAAAGTGCTAAAAATTGCCAAAGAGCCTATCTCTATGGAGACGCCAATCGGTGATGATGAAGACTCGCACCTAGGCGACTTTATCGAAGATGGTACGATTTCAAGCCCTGTCGATGATGCGACCGCAGCTGGCCTGCGTGAAGCGACGCGTGACGTTTTGGGTAATCTAACTGAGCGTGAAGCACGTGTGCTAAAAATGCGCTTTGGTATCGATATGCCAACTGACCATACCTTAGAGGAAGTTGGTAAGCAGTTTGATGTCACGCGTGAGCGTATCCGTCAGATTGAGGCAAAAGCCTTACGTAAATTGCGTCATCCTTCACGTTCTGAACACTTACGCTCATTCCTTGAAAATGACTAATTTAAATAGTATGTGCTAAGCACATCTTATTACGCCTAGTGACAAACCAAAAAAGCTGAGTATATCTCAGCTTTTTTGTGCCTGTTATTTAATGGCTGTTATTTAATGGCTATTAGCTTTTACTTATTAAATATAGAGCCGCTATAGCATGAGATAAGCAATTAATTCATAAAAATATTGCCTTTATTTAAAATATCGAGTATAACTACCTACCGTTCGGTAGTTAAAAAATTAAATAGATAAATAGTTAATAGTGCACTCTTATGAATAAACAAACCCATGTAAACCACATCAGTATCAAAACCGTCATCTCTCTTGCCATCATTGTGGCGCTTGGCCCTGCAGCGATTGATATGTATTTGGCCTCAATGCCGAATATGGCAACAGACCTCAATACCTCCTACGCCACCACGCAAATCACGTTGACCGTCTTTCTTATCTTTATGGGTTTAGGACAGCTGGTATTTGGTCCCGTATCTGATGCCATAGGACGAATAGCACCATTATTTGCAGGCTTGCTGGCATATATTGGCGCTTCCGTGTGGGCGATGTGGGCACAAAGTATTGAAAGCCTAATCTTTGCTCGTATCTTGCAAGGTCTTGGCGCCTCTATGGCTATCGTGGTGGTGATGAGCATGGTACGCGATCTCGTCGATGGACCAAAAGCGGCACAAATTTATGCTTTATTAAATACCATTGTGGCATTAGGTCCAATCGTCGCGCCAGCAATCGGCGGTATCGTCGGTGCGCATTATGGTTGGCGCGGTGTCATGTTTATTTTGGCGGCGTTAGGTATAATTGTGCTGATTAATACGCTGTTGAATATCAAAGAAACCTTGCCAAAAGACAAGCGCATTCAATTAAATATAAAAAATATTACAGGCATTTATGTCGGCATATTAAAGAACAAAACCTTTGTCTTTAATCTCTTTGCGCTATCTGCGGTGTATTTCTTTTTGTTTGCCTACATCGGTGGTTCTGCTTATGTCTATCAAACAGACTATGGTCTTAGCCTAGAGCAATTTGGTTTTGTCTTTGGTTTGACCAGTATCAGTCTGATTTTAGGGGCTTCTTCTACCGCTTATTTGGTCAAAAAAATATCAGCATCACATTTGGCCTTAATCGGTGCCGGTGTCATGATGCTCGGTAGTACCGTTTGCATCGTCGCTTATCTGCTATCGATGGGTTTGGTCGGTATTGTCACTGGCATCGCGTTAGGATTGTTTGGTCTTGGCGTATTGGAAGCGACGTTAATGGCAATTGCAATGGACTCGCAGCGCAGCGCTTTAGGTTCAAGCGCAGCTTTATTGGGCGCCATTCCTATGTTACTCTCATCCACTGCCACACCCATCGCAGGACAATTGGTTGAAATAAACACCTTATATTGGTTAATCTTGCTAGGTGCCATGGGACCTATTATTTTGGCATTGGTCTATCTTGGTTCTAGAAGCTTAAAACCTTATAACAGTGTCGCCATACCATCATTAGAGGAGGCCTATGCAAAGCCATAAACCACGTTCAAGTGCTAAGCAACGTATTATTGATGCTGCGTTTGAGCCTTTCTTTATGCATGGCTATGAGGGCGCATCACTCAGTGATATTGCTAAGGCGGTGGGCATCCGCAAAGCCTCTCTCTATACGCATTTTGCCAGTAAAGAAGCGATATTTTTAGAATTGCTGCAAGATGCTCTCGAGTCAGAATGTGCGTTTATTAAGTCATGCTTTGCGACGACTAGTGAATTTACTGCTCCCGGTGAAGCGTATTGCCATGCTTTTGAAGCGCGTTATGAAAGCGCAATTACCTTACGGTTTTTAATTCGCATGGCCTATACCGCACCTGTGCACCTAACTGATACCAGCGCGGCGACTTTTAATGTCTATATAAAGGTGCTGACTGAGCACATACAGCTTGCTCTACAGCCTTATCAGCTCGACTCTGAGCAGCTAGAGCTGTATACCGATGCTTATCTAGGCGTAATCGATAGCTTAAGTGTGGAGCTGCTATATGCAGAAGGCTTATATGAGCGCCGTTTTAAAGCCATGCTGATGCTCTATCACACTGCTATTGAACAGCTCGATAAAAAATAACTTTTTAAATCTAAGTTGCTTTTATTGAGGGTTATTTGGACATCACTTGCTAATGATGGCTGAGTTCGCCTATCATAGGGCTCAACTTCTTAAATAACAGCAGCTCAAAACCATTTAAATTTTATATTTATTATTAAAAAATAAACCTTGTCGGGGTGCTTTGATTTTGACGCTTTAACTACAATCAAAATCATGGCTGAGAGTTACCCGCGAACCTGATGCAGTTAGCACTGACGTAGGAAACAAGCGTGTCGATATATAAGTCACATTTACTTCATATTTTGCCAATCTATTTACCCTAGACTGGCAAATTTTTTGTGCCTTATCACTTCTCGTTTCCTGCCATTTGCTTGCTTGCGTTTTATAAAAGTAAGTAAAAACTATGGATTACCAAACGCTACGTCACAATTGTCCCACATGGGATGATTACATTCAGCATGATTTCGTCAAGCAGCTGACCGCTGGCACACTCGCCCCTGACAGCTTTCGCCACTACCTTGTGCAAGACTATTTATACTTAATTCACTATACCCGCGTGATGGCGCTGAGCGTATATAAGAGTGACACGCTGGCACAAATGCGCGTCGGTCAAGCAGGTATCAATGCCATGCTCGATATGGAAATTGCTATGTATTTGGATTTCTGTCATCAGTGGAATATACCACTTGAACAAGTAGAAAACGCTCCTGAATCTGCCGTCACCATCGCCTATAGTCGCTATATATTAGACGCTGCGATGTCAGGCTCGCTGGCCGAACTTTATGCCGCTATTGCGCCTTGTTTGATGGGTTATGGGGAAATTGGTAAACGCATCAAAGATGAGGGCTTTATCGCTGATAACCCTTATCAACCATGGATAGATGTGTTTTCCAGTGATGAGTTTCTATCGATTACCGCGCAGAACGAAGCACAGATTAATACGCTGCTAGCCGATGCCAGCCCTGCTCAGGCAGACAAGTTCCAACGGTTATTTAACACCGCCGCACGTATGGAAGTCAATTTTTGGCAGCAGGCGTTAGATTTGTCTTAATTTATACTCAATCTAGCTTGATTCTAAAAAAGCCCTCTAAAATCAAAAACAATGATCAATAATAACGATCAACAAGGAGAAACATCATGGCAGCATTCGATGAACACGCAAGCGCGTATGACAGCTGGTTTTTTGACAACCAAAACTTACTGACCAGTGAGCTAAAACTGGTCGCTCACTTCTTAGATAAAGACAGCGAGATATTGTCTATCGGCTGTGGCAGCGGTCTTTTCGAATCACTGTTAGCCAAAGATTACGGCATTCATATCACGCATGGTATCGAGCCTTCGAAAGATATGGCTGAAGTCGCTGAAAAGCGTGGATTGAAAGTAGATATCAGCCCTGCCGAGACCTGCGAGATTGAGCCTAATAAATTTGATATCATTATGTTTAACGGCAGCGTCAGCTATATCAGCGATTTGGATGTCTGTATCAAAAAAGCCTTTGATGCTCTAAAGACTGGTGGCAAACTTATCCTGATTGATGTGCCAAAAGAAAGCGGTTTTGCCAGCTTATACAATTTAGCCAGCGCGGTAGATACGTGGGAGCATCCACTACTCGAACACATCTCCCCTGCTGACCCTTATCCTATTGAGCTGGTGAAGTCAGCAAACTGGCGTACCTCTGATGAGAAAATCGAGTTAATGCAAGCCAATGGTTTTGTCGATTTTGAATATGCGCAAACTTTATTGACCCATCCTATGTATGCCAATGACAAGGTACAAGAGGTCATCGAAGGCTATGATCGCGGCGATTATGTGGCGGTATGTGGTTATAAAAAATAACGATTTTAATATGAGTTGTCGTTGGCTGACCCTTGAATAATATGATGAGTGGCCTTATAAATGGTGCATAAAGCGCTTATCGGCATAACCCATAAGCTCGTATTTTCACAAAGATAAGGACAACATCATGACTGATGATCCAAAAGACACCACTAACCCAAATCAAACGCCTAAAAGAGAAGTCAAAGTCACTGAGCTGGTCGCCAATGACGGTATCTTAAAAGGCAAAAAAACCGACGTACAAAATCCTGAGCTGTGGCAGTTCCCAATGAACTACCCACTCAGCATTATCGGTCATGAAGGCGAGCATGACAGCTTACTCAATGAAGTGAAGCTTATCCTTGGTAGCCAGTTTCCAGAGTTTGATTTGGCGTCTATGGAAGTTAAACCGTCAAAAACAGGACGCTTCCATTCGGTGCGTGCCAATTTATACTTGACCACCGTTGAGCAAGTGAACACGCTTTATGCATCACTTGATAATGCAAAAACGGTACGCATGGTCGTCTAATCATAGTTTTATCAATTTAAGAAAAACCAGTCCGTTTTTCGTCCGAATCGTCACTCATATGGGTGGCGATTTTCTATTGGCTGGGGTACAATCACCACCCGAAATATGCGCGCCATTCAACAGATTTGCGCGTGTTAATTTAGCCAACAATAAAAAGTAAATTCGCGCCATTTTTTACAAAACTTTTATTATTTTTCTTATTGGCGTCTAACCCTTATCCCATCGTCCTTTGCCAAAATTCGGACACGCTTTACCCTCTCATCAACATAGTTTGCCGCTAAAATCAATATAGCATTTTCAAAATTTTCCCGCTATATTGTGTCCACCTACTAACAAATACGCTATATGTAGTGCTCAGTGATTTAAACCCTCACTATGAGCAATGGCATCTTTTTGCCTAAAAAAACACTCTGCCATGACAGGATGTTATAGCGTCATAAAGATAGCGTGATAAAGAATGCCCGCCGGTATTAACCGCGCCGCATTACTATAAGTAACACTATAAGCATCATTATAAATTAATTGCCAAGCAATCAACTTACGAGGTCAGCATGACACATATCGATAAAATCCAAGTAACCAAACGTGATGGACGTTTAGAGCCTATTGATTTAGATAAGATTCACAAGGTTATCGAGTGGGCTGCTCATGATTTAGATAATGTGTCGGTATCACAAGTTGAGCTAAAGTCGCACATTCAGTTTTATGAAGGCATCAAAACTCGTGATATTCATGAGACCATCATCAAATCTGCCGCTGATCTTATCTCTGAAACCACGCCTGATTATCAGTATTTAGCCGCGCGTTTGGCCATCTTCCATTTACGTAAGATTGCTTATAATAAATTCACCCCTCCTCACTTGTATGACCATGTTAAAAAGCTAACTGATGCCGGTAAATACGATCAGCATATCCTAGCTGACTATAGCCGTGCGGAATTTGATGAGTTAGAAGAATATCTTGACCACTGGCGTGATATGAATCTTGCTTATGCTGCTGTCGAGCAAATGGCGGGTAAATACCTCGTGCAAGACCGCGTCAGCAAAACGGTTTATGAAAGCCCGCAGTTCTTATATATGCTCGTTGGTATGTGTTTATTTGCCAGCTATGAAAAGTCAGAGCGTCTCGACTACGTTAAACGCTTCTATGATGCAACCTCACAATTCAAAATCTCTCTACCAACGCCTATCATGTCAGGTGTACGTACGCCATCGCGCCAGTTCAGCTCGTGTGTATTGATCGAATGCGGTGATAGCCTAGACTCTATCAATGCCACCACCAGCGCTATCGTACGCTATGTATCGCAGCGTGCTGGTATCGGCATCAACGCTGGTCGTATCCGCGCCCTTGGTAGCCCTATCCGTGGCGGCGAAGCGCAGCATACTGGCTGTATTCCTTTTTATAAATTATTCCAAACTGCGGTTAAATGCTGCTCACAAGGCGGCGTCCGTGGCGGTGCAGCGACGTTATTTTACCCATTATGGCATTTAGAAGTTGAGTCGCTATTGGTACTGAAAAACAACCGCGGCGTTGAAGACAACCGTGTCCGTCACATGGACTACGGCGTCCAGCTAAACAAAACCATGTATACCCGTTTGATTAAAGGTCAAGATATCTCGCTATTTTCACCAAGCGACACCCCGGGCTTGTATGATGCGTTCTTTGAAGATCAAGACAAATTTGAAGAGCTATATACCAAATATGAAAATGACCCTAGTATTCGTAGCCGTCAAATTCCAGCCACTGAGCTGTTTAGTCTGATGATGCAAGAGCGCGCCAGCACCGGTCGTATCTATATCCAAAACGTTGACCATTGCAACACGCATAGCCCGTTTGACGCCACAGTTGCGCCGATTCGCCAGTCAAATCTATGTATGGAAATCGCCCTACCGACCAAGCCACTTGATAACATCAACGATGAAACCGGTGAAATCGCCCTTTGTACGCTATCAGCGGTCAACTTAGGTAAAGTTGAAAACGTTAGCGATATCGAAGAGCCAGCAGAATTAATCGTCCGTGCGCTTGATGCCCTGCTCGACTATCAAGACTATCCAGTCAAAGCGGCTGAAAATGGCAGTATGCGTCGCCGTACCTTAGGTGTTGGCGTGATCAACTATGCTTATTATTTAGCGAAAAATGGCGTGCGCTATTCAGACGGCAGCGCGCTTGGTCTAACGCATCAAACCTTTGAAGCATTACAGTATTACCTCTTGAAAGCGTCAAACAAATTGGCAAAAGAGCAAGGCGCGTGCCCTGCCTTTAATGAGACCACTTATTCGCAAGGTATCTTACCGATTGATACCTATAAAAAAGACTTGGACAAAATCTGCCAAGAGCCGCTACATCTCGATTGGGAAACGCTACGTGGCGAGATCACTGAGCACGGTCTGCGCAACTCCACCCTAACCGCCTTGATGCCGTCTGAGACCTCTAGTCAGATTGCCAATGCGACCAATGGTATCGAGCCACCACGTGGTCTGGTGTCTATCAAAGCGTCAAAAGATGGCATCTTAAAGCAAGTGGTGCCTGAGATTGATAAGCTAAAAGATCAGTACGAGCTACTGTGGCAAATGCCGAACAATGACGGTTACCTAAAGCTGGTCGCTATCATGCAGAAGTTCGTCGATCAAAGTATCTCTGCCAATACCAACTATGACCCAACGCGCTTTGATGGTCAGCGTGTACCGATGAAAGTATTGCTAAAAGACTTGTTGACGGCGTATAAGCTTGGCGTGAAAACTTTGTACTACCATAACACCCGTGATGGTGCGAACGATGCCCAAGCGGATATGGAAGATGATTGTGCTGGTGGTGCTTGTAAGATTTAGGCAAGTGATGAATGGCGGGTTTGGCTTTTGAGCTAAATCCGCTGTTCGCTGCTGTCGCGATTAGTGGGAAAATCGCAACGCTATTAAGAGTTGAGTTATTGTGATCTTTTTGTATATAAAAGTCACACAGAAAAATATGTAAAGTTAATTTTTAAAACTAACTTTAAGAAAAGAAGTATTAGGAATGTTTAAGATTTATTACAGGGAGGGTAAATATTTTGAAGGATTGAAATAGCTTAGCAAAGTTGCTGAAACAACCTCACTAAGCTAAGAAACTTAGAACAAACAAATGATTATTTAGAGTGTAGCTTTCAATAATCAGTCAGTTTTTAAGTTTCGATTCCTGATTCAACACCGAGAATCTTAACTTATTGTTTATGGAAAGTCTATGCCTGAATGGTCACTCATCATTTATTTAATTTAGATTTTGGAGTCCAAAATGGCTATAGATAAACGTAAAAAAACTGTTAGAGTATGTTCTTATCAACGAACTAGAAACGGGAATAAGGAGCATGTACGCAAGCATCTGCGCCGTCCTCCTCTCTAACAGTTAAATGTTTTTTGCCAAAAAATGATAACGGTTTTCGAGCCGTTATCATCCCAATATTTAAATAAATTTAATTTTCAAATATGATTAAATTAGTTCTATTTCAAAATTAAATATGATAACTAACGTTTTAATCGAACAATTCGTTGTGCTTCTTCCTTCGGCACCAACATAAAGAGCGTTAACAAGATTGATTTGTAGAGTCGTAAGGTGCGCCCAGCGCACTGATGATACGGAAATTGTGTTTAACGGTGCGCGAGGCGCACCCTACAAAATATATAGATTAACAAATATGACCTAATTTTCGTGCTAATATTAGCCCTATATTTAGAGCTTAATATTAGCGGAGAATGAATCATGCAACCCATATTTGCAACACAAACAGCCAGTATCTCAGAGCTGAAAAACAACCCTTCGGCACTGATTAAACAATCAGACGGTGAGTCTATTGCTATTTTAAATCACAATAAACCGGTGGCTTATTTAGTTTCCACAGATATGTATGAGCGCATGATGGAAGCGATGGACGATATGGCATTGAGCCAAACCATTAGCGCCCGAATGAATGACGGGCAAACACCTATAAAGGTAACGTTGGATGACTTATAATCTTGAGTTTCATCCTCTCGCGTTAAAAGAATGGAAAAAGTTAGCGCCCAATATTCAGCAGCAGTTTAAGAAAAAATTACAGCAGCGCTTAGCAAACCCTCGTGTTCCTGCGTCGAAACTTTCAGGACATACAGACGCCTATAAAATCAAACTACGCACCATAGGCTATCGTTTGGTTTATACCGTCAAAGATGACGTAGTGGTGGTTTACGTGCTAGCCGTAGGCAAAAGAGAAAACAATAAGGTATATGAAAGCCTTGTATCGCGCCAACCATAATTGAAACACACAGAGAATAGAAATGACGGAGGTCATAGAGTGCAATATACCGCAATCATCAAAGACGGTGGTTTGTTTATCCCTAACGTATTTTCCGACCTAAACAATGGTGGCTCGCATATCGTGCAAGTAGAAGTCGATATCGAGGAAGTTCGTCAGCAATTGAATAGCAGCGCAATGCCAAAGATGGACGCGCCAAAACAAGCAAAAAAAACAGTAAAAAAGCCTCTAAAAAAAGAAACACAGAAAGCCGCAGAGATAGATTTAAGTACGCTGCGTAAGAGCGCTATCGATGAGCTAGAAGGATTGGATGATAGTGAGCTTAGCGAGATTTTTAAAGCGTATATGAATGATGGACAAGAACCGACCCAAATATCTTTAGAGAACTTATAACGCCCTTTTGAAAGTATTTCTCAGGCGGCATTTTTAAAACTTTTGATTCACAACTGTATCACTTATAAAGGTGGAACTATGACTTACTCGATTTTTTCTCAAACGCCAAACAATGCGCTAAAAGAGCCGATGTTTTTTGGTCAGCCGGTCAACGTGGCGCGTTATGACCAACAAAAGCATCCTATCTTTGAGCAATTGATTGAAAAGCAGCTGTCGTTCTTTTGGCGTCCAGAAGAAGTCGATGTGTCACGCGACCGTATCGACTATGGCAATCTGTCGTCACATGAGCAGCATATCTTTATCAGTAACCTAAAGTATCAGACCCTACTCGACTCTATCCAAGGTCGTAGCCCAAACGTGGTGCTATTGCCACTGGTGTCTATTCCTGAGCTTGAAACGTGGATTGAGACGTGGACGTTTTCTGAGACCATTCACTCACGCAGCTATACTCATATCATTCGTAATATCGTCAATGATCCGGGTATTGTCTTTGATGACATTATGCAAAACGAGCACATTTTAGGGCGCGCGGCTGACATCGCCAAGTACTACGATGACTTGTACTACAACTCACAGCTCTACAATATGTATGGCGCAGGCACGCATACCGTCAATGGCAAAGAAGTGACGGTTAGCTTAAAATCGCTGAAAAAACAGCTGTATTTATGCTTGATGGCGGTTAACGTCTTAGAAGCCATTCGCTTTTATGTGTCGTTTGCCTGCTCGTTTGCTTTTGCTGAGCGTAAGCTGATGGAAGGTAACGCCAAGATTATTAAATTAATCGCTCGCGATGAGGCGCTACATTTAACCGGTACGCAGCATATCCTAAACTTGATGCGTAATGGCAGAGATGACCCAGAAATGGTCGATATTGCCTATGAGTGCTATCAAGAAAGCATCGATATCTTTACCAAAGCGGCTGAGCAAGAAAAAGAATGGGCCGGTTATCTGTTTAAAGATGGCTCAATGATTGGGCTCAATAAAGACATTCTTTGCCAATATATCGAATTTATCACCAACTTACGTATGGAAGCGGTTGGCTTGCCAGTGGCATTCCCGAACTCTAAATCAAACCCGATTCCATGGATTAATACGTGGTTGTCATCTGATAACGTCCAAGTGGCACCGCAAGAGACGGAAATCAGCTCGTACTTGGTCGGTCAGATTGACTCAGATTTATCAGACAGCGATTTTGATGATTTTGAGCTTTAAAAGCGTTGAACTTTAAGAGCTTTGATGTTTAAAAGCTTTTGGCTTAAATAGAGTTAAAAGTTAATCACGTAATTTTAATGGCTTAACCTTACTATTTTAAGGTTAAGCCTATGCTATTTTAGCAAGATTTTATCATTAAAAAGAACCATCACATTGACTTTGAATGCGATGGGAAAATTAAGAGAAGGTTGAATTATGACTTGGGTAATGACGAGTAAGAAGCAATTCTACTTGCATGATGACGAAAGTCTGCTCGATGGATTGCTACGTACCGGACATGATATCAATTATCAATGTAAGGAAGGCTATTGTGGCAGTTGCCGCATCAAGCGTATCGCCAGCTCACACGTTATTGATTATCCGTTTGAGCCACTTGCCATGATTGAAAAAGATGAAATCCTGCCCTGCTGCTGTCGGGTACAAGGGGTGATTTATATCAATGATGAGTCTTTTGCAAAATAGCAGCCGTTGTTAATATTAAATATTATTAATAAAAGCTGTCACCAATAAAAGCCATTATTTAAAGAAAGCTGTTATTTAAAAATCCCGATAAAAAAAGCGCGTTATCTGTAAGATAACGCGCTTTTTTATTATTTATTAAACTCTAAAAACGTTTTGATTAAACTTTACGTTATAGAGCATGGCGTTATAAAGCATAGCATTATAAAGGTGCGCCATCTCTTTCAAATAGCTGTAATAACTCTTCACGCATACGGTCACGCTCAGCTTCTGACATCATAGGTACTTCTGCTCTATCACCCTGTAGACTTGGATCTTCCATACCGCCAAGCGTTTCATCATGAATCACGACAGGGCTCGCCATTGGCTCTTGCGCCGGACGTTCCTCTAGTAATATCTTCACTTGGGCATTTTTACCGCGGCGTAAGATTTGCGCGTTGAGCGTGGTATTCGGTGCTTTACGAGCAACATACTGAATCAAAGTATTGGCATCCGTCATCTCAACGCCGTCAATCGTCAGGACGATATCACCAACGCGCAGACCACTTTTAGCAGCAGGGCTCTTAGGAACGACGTTTAGCACTTCTACCCCAGTCGAAGTTTCTAGCTGGGTTGGGTCGCGTAATTGTGACTGTATCTCAATCCCTAACCAACCACGGCTGACCTTACCATCTTTAATCAGCGCATTCATCACTTGCTCAACGATAGCCGTAGGAATGGCAAAGCCGATACCCATCGAGCCACCAGAACGCGAGAAAATCACCGTATTGATACCGACCAATTCACCGTGCGCATCCACCAGCGCGCCACCTGAGTTACCCGGGTTGATAGCGGCATCGGTTTGAATAAAGTCTTCAAACTTATTGACCCCAAGCCCCGTACGACCTGTCGCTGAGATAATCCCTTGGGTTACGGTTTGACCAACACCAAACGGATTGCCAATCGCTAGCGCTAAATCGCCCACGCGAATAGGATCTTCACGGAAACCAAGTGGCGTCAGACCCGTCATATCGACTTTAATCACCGCCAAATCACTATCAGGATCAGTACCGATGATTTGCGCGCGGCTCTTACGCCCGTCGTTAAAGGCAACGGTAATCTCATCGGCTTTTTCGATGACATGGGCGTTGGTGACGATATAACCATCTTCTGACACGATTACGCCAGAGCCTAAGTTGGTATTGCCCTGCTCTTGTGATGGACCACCATGAAACTCAAAAAAGCGGCGCAACACCGGATCATTCATATAAGGATGCTCGGCCATCGTTTGGGTGGTATAAATATTCACCACCGACTGCGAGGCACGGGCGACCGCATTATGATAAGAGGAAATCGGCGCTGGGGTATCGGCCACAGGCGCTGAAGCTTGCTGCTCAGCAGGCGTGGTTCTAGGTGGCTCCCAAGCCTGCTCTGATGCCGCCTTCATACTCGCAAACAACCAGATAAATGCTACAGTGACTACAAGTAACAAAATCCAAGGTAACCATTTTACCAGACCAGCCTTGTCATTGGCGTTCCGAGATGACGACATATAAAAACCTCTATATTATTTTAGAAACAGTATTTGTAACGATGTTTTTGTAAAAGTAACAATAGCTTTGTAGCAATAGCTTTATAAAAATAGTTTTTACAAAACAGTAAATGATGAATAAGCCAAAAGCTTCTGAGCAGTCCGCTGTGATTGGGCGCAAAACCAGATAGGATACGCGCTATGAATCATATAGGCTCAGGTATGCAAATTATAACTGGCAACACGGGCAAATAGTAACGCATCGTGTACCGTTTCAGTTATTCGCCTTGTCTACTCTTTTACAGCGCCATGCTAAAATGGCGATGATAGAAACCCAGATTATTTATAACATACATAATTTATAAATTGGTATTTTGATTATTTACTATAAACACTTAAACCATTTAAACCATTTAAACCATTTAAACCATTTAAACCATTTAAGCAGTAAAAATCAAAGCCGTTATAAACCCAATGATAAAACCAATATAGTGCAAAACTGCAACAATTATAAGGAAACTCCATGACCGCGCACAATACCTTGAACCCATCCGCAAGCGAATCTTCAACCCAGATATCAGATACGGCGATTAGCGCGCAAGCTTTAACAGAATTTTGTGACGAATACTTATCAGCACCCGCTTTTAAAGACTATGCTCCAAATGGTTTACAGGTAGATGGCGGCCGACCTATCCAGCGCATCGTTACCGGGGTCACTGCTTGTGAGGCGTTGATTGACGCCGCGATTGCTGATAATGCCGATGCCATTTTGGTGCATCATGGTTATTTTTGGAAAGGCGAGCCTGCGCCCATCACCGGTATGAAAGGTCAGCGTATCCGTAAACTGATGCAACATGGCATCTCTTTGATTGGCTATCATCTGCCGCTTGATGCCCATCCTCGCATTGGTAACAATGCCAAGCTGGCTGAGCTACTTGATATGAGCATCATTGGCGCGCTTTATCCTACCGAATCACATCCGGTTGGTAATATCGCCACTTGCACCCCGCAAAGTGCTCAAAGTCTAATCACCCAGATTACCGAAGCGCTAGGACGCCTGCCCTTACATATCTCTGCTCATTATCAAGTCTCAGATACCAATCAATCTAATGGGCAAAATGACAGGCTTATCGAACGGGTGGGTATCTGCACCGGTGGCGCGCAAGATATGATTGAACAAGCGGCACTGATGGGCTGCGATGCGTTTATCTCAGGTGAGATATCAGAGCGCACCACACATATCGCTCGTGAACTTGGTATTGATTATTTTGCTTGCGGCCATCATGCGACAGAGCGTGGCGGCATTCAAGCATTGGGTGAACTGGTTGCTGAGCAATTTGGCTTACCGGTGACTTTCATAGATATCGATAATCCAGCCTAATCATTTAGCCAATTTATCGTATTTATGATAATTTTCGTGGCTTTAACGCTGTTTCAGCGCTATTTAAATGCTAATTTTCACATTTTAAGCGCCATGCAGGCGCTTTATTCCCTATCGCAATCGCTTTTTATGACGTTTATTGTCAGCAGATTAGTAAAAACGAGGTCTTTTTTTACCGTTTATAGCGCTATTGTTAAGTTTTATCGCTAATTTATTAACTCTACTTGAATAATATGATGAATATCCGCATATTAGTACCTGAAGAAAGAACGTCTTGTCATGAGACTTCCCATTTTTATAGCTTCCGGTTATGGTTCTAAAACAGGGTTTATCGTCTAAAAGCCTATTTTTAACTCATTAGGTTTTTGGCAGTGAGCAATCAAATACTATTTTTGTATGGTTAATTTTTAATTAGTTTTTTTAATTAATTAGTTTTCTAATTAATTGGCTTTCTAATTAAATAGTACACCCTGTTTTTAGCGTCGCGATACTGCTTAAGCAAAGTTTGTCTGCTACTTATTGTTAATAAGTAGTTAGATAGAATGTTTGCTTGTTTTTATCGCTGAACAGTACATATTACTGATCATCTACTCTACTACAAACTATTTAAAGAGTAGCTGGTTAATAATATGAGCGTTGCAATGATTAAGTGCAGCTGTACCGCACTTATCCGACGTTTTTGTCTCAATAACTTATTCATGACCTTACCTATGTTTACGATAGTTGAATAACGGGTCTTTTATTCAGTAGCAACCCTAACATCGATGAAGGAATCATCCGATTTATACCCTTCGCGGTGTTGTGCGTCTTTTTTTTAGAGCGTTTTTTTTAGAATAGTGTTTAAGATGATTTCTATTTTAAAAAAGTTTAAACAAAGACGGCATTGGGTATTGGCTAGCTGATTAAAAGACTTGAGCGCTAACGCTTATATAATGCATGTTAGCCCCACTATATGTAAACAAGATGACATTGTGCTTATTTTATTTATAAGAGCGATATTATCTAAAATGCAACGCCAGTTTATGCCACTTATATAGCAATACGCTTTTGATAAGCATATATAAGCAGCATGAATTGACGAGGCGTTTTTATGGTATGTAGGATGGCTAAAATTAGGAGACATCCATGCAGCGTATTACTTATCGTGTGAAAGTATCTGCGCAAGGGGCCAAACGCCGTATCTCATACTTACTGCGTCCATCTAAGCGCCTACTGCACACCAAAAGTAACATCGTTCCAGCCGTTGCACCTATTAAAGTAGCTCGTTTTGCCAAAACTAATTTCTCTAAAACTAAGAAGTTGGCACAAGTATCTAGCATCGCCATGCTCTCTCTACCTGCTGAGAGTCTGATGACGATGGGCGCACCCATACCAGCTTATGACCATGTCATGCTGGAGAACACTCTGACCATTGCTGCCGTGCCAGGTGATAGCACCTACTTTGCGACTGATGGCTTTCAGCATGGTTTTGGCTACGACTTGGTGCGTAGTTATGCTGACGAGCTTGGGGTAAAAATCGATTTAAAAGCTTATGCCAGTGAAGAAGCGGCATTAAGAGCGTTAAAATCAGGCGATGCCGATATGGCATTGACCACTGCCAGCACCCAACTAAAAAGCCAATTAAGCTTATCATCAGTCAATGTCAGCTGCGGCTATGACGCCAGCTTGACCAAAAATGGTCTACATCCTAAAGTCAGCTGGACGTTTAATTCAGCCAATGACCCGTTATCACAAAAAGCCAGCTATTTTTTATGTGATAGCATGAAGCTTGAGCATACTCAGAAACTGGCCGCGTTTTATAATCAGAATTTATTAAAAGACGCTTATAGCCAAGACCATTTTAAAAAGACTTTGACCGAGAAACTGCCCGACTATCAGTCTTCGTTTCAAGAGCAAGCGCGCAATTACAACCATGATTGGGAGCTGCTCGTCGCCATGGGTTATCAAGAGTCGCATCTAAATGCCAATGCCGTGTCTCCAACAGGCGTACGCGGTATTATGATGCTGACCAATAATACTGCCAAAGCGATGGGCGTCTCTGACCGCGTTGACCCTTATCAAAGTATCGGCGGCGGTGCGCGTTATTTGGAACAAGTCAAAGAGGACTTCGCCGATGTACCAAAGACCGACCGCATCTGGTTTGCCCTAGCAGGTTACAACATGGGTCCTAATGCGGTAAAAAGTATCCAGCGTAAATTAAGGGCGCAAGGAATCGATGATAAAAGCTGGGCAAATATATATGCCTACTTATCTGAGAACAGAGCCTCAAATAGCCGTTATGGTCAAGCGATGCATTATGTAAGTAATATTAGAAGTTATCTTGAGACCATTAAAACTCAAACGGTTTAATAACTTTTCTTTTTAAAAGACTGCTAGTAAAAGCTGCTAAATACAATACGTATAAAACCTTGTTAATAAAAAGCTTTGTCAATAAAAAAGCTGCTCTTATAAAAGAGCAGCTTTTTTTAATGCTTAAAATTTATTAAATACGGCTACATTCTACATTAGCGATTCGGTACGGTTAAACGTTGACCGCGTTGTAGCATGGTATCTACAGCGATATTATTCATATCCGCAAGCTCTTTGGTTGAGACGCCATATTTACGTGCCAATCCAATCAAGCTATCGCCTGAGCCAACGGTATAGCTTACTGTCGCTTTTGGTACTTTGATCGTTTGACCACGTTGTAACTGGGCATTGGTCGCCAAATCGTTTGTCGCCGCTAGGTCTTCTACTGAGATACCAAACTGACGCGCTAAGGCAATAAGACCATCGCCCGATTTGACTTTGTAGCTCTCAGTATTACCAAGTTTTTTGCCGCTACTGCTTGCGGTTTCTGCACTGGTGCTGCTGGTGCTCTTGTTACTGGTGCTACTAGTATTACTGTTAGCTGTACTAGGAGCACTTACTGTCCCATTGGCAGGAATGGTAATCGTACGACCAAGGATTAGATTAGAATTGGTTTTCAAATTATTGGCGGCTGCCAAATCACCCAAACCGATATTGTAACGCTGCGCAACGCCCGTCAAGGTATCGCCGGATTTAACTTTATAACTGACTGCTTTGTCATTAAGCTGACGATCTACCAAATCTTTAGTGACCGGTACTTTAATCGTTTGACCACGTTGCAAGCGAGCTTTAGCATCAAAGTTGCTATTCACCGCTGCCAATTCTTCAGGACTAATGCCAACGCTATTTGCAATACCAATTAAAGTATCACCTGATTTGACTTTATAATTGGTCGTTGCCACTGAGCTTGAAGTACTAGCAGTCGTATTGCTGCTTGTGCTATTCGACGTATTGTTAGATGCACTACTAGACGTCGTAGGCGCTGGCGTAAAGTCTACATTGGCTGGTACTTTTAAGGTTTGACCAACGTATAGTGAGTCAGTCGTACCCATATTATTTAACGTCGCCAAGGTGGTAGTCGGTACATTAAACTGGCGTGATAAAGCAATCAGACCATCGCCAGGTTTGACTTTATAATTCTTGGTTGCCGTGCTCGACTTACTAGGTTTGGTCGATGGTGCAGCAGGCGTGGTTGCAGGCGCGGTCACTTTACCAGGAACCAGCCATAGTTTTTGACCGCGTAGCAAGTCCGCTCTACTGCTCAAATTATTATAAGTAGCTAGCTGAGTCACCGATAAACCAAAGCGATTGGCCGTACCGATAAGCGTATCACCACCTTGTACCACATAGCTTTCAGGCTGGCTTGCCGCTGTAGTACTGGCATTGCTCAATGGCTCGATAGATTTGGCGTTATATAAATACAACGTGCTGCCGGCTAGCAGATTGGCGCTGGCATCTATCTGGTTCCATTCAGCGATATCACGCCAGCTGACGCCCGCACGACTGGCGATATTTGCCAAGGTATCGCCACGTTTTACCGTATAAGTGCTACGCGTGCCTTGTGGTTTTGGCTTACTAACCGAGGTTTTTGGGAAACTTAATTTCTTTTCTTGACCACTGGCCTCTAACACTGACTGCTGCGTCTGTACGGCTGATAAATTGATATTACCATCGGCATTAATGACTTTGGTTTCAGGCGTACTGATGCGAATCTGACTGGCAATGAAATCGCGCTCTTCTTTGCTTAGTGGTGGCTCTTGAATAATAGTATTGTTTTGCGTGATTTGTGCCGATGTGGTCGGTAAGCTGTTACTGCTTTTTAGCTCAGCGTTAATCTTTTTGGTTTCTGCAGAAGTCAGCGGTGGCTCAGTACGGAATGAGGTATTGCTGCTATAAACAGAGCTGCTCGTCGGTGAAACCGTCGGCGGAATATAGCTGGTGGTTTGCTGCGGTACACTGGCGCTCGCCGCGTAATCAGCAAGGGCGCTACCGGTAGAAGGTAATGATCCACCGCTAGTATAAGGCTTATTGTTATAGCTCGGCGTGGTAGAAGTAGAGCCTGAATAGCTTGGCGTGCTACTGCTGCTAGTGTTACTAGAAGCAATCACATTACTACTGCCATTCCCTCTCAAGGCGCTCAGCTTCGCATCTGTCGTCAAGCTGACATCATTAGGAATAATGATACGCTGTGGACCAGATGAATCAATACGAGCTGAAGTCAGCGCGGTATTCAGTCTTTCTAGTTCGTCATAACTGACCCCAGTCACCTGTGCGACTTCGGCTAAGCTGACGCCATAATTTACTGGCACACTACGGAAATGCTGACGGTTAGCAATAGCAGGGAGATAAACACCATATTGCTCAGGCTTGGCGACGATTTCAGCAACCGCTAAAAAGCGCGGTACATAGTTCATGGTCTCTGTTGGCAGTCTTAGTGACCAGTAATCGGTCGGCAAGCCACGAGCAGCATTGGCATCGATGGCTTTTTGCACACGACCAGGACCGGCGTTATAAGCGGCTAGTGCCAGCTCCCAACTACCGAACTGGTTATGCAATGCGGTCAAAAAGTCATAAGCGGCACGTGTTGATTCAATCACATCACGGCGACC
Source organism: Psychrobacter sp. UBA2769 (assembly GCF_002352555.1). Classification (NCBI taxonomy): domain Bacteria; kingdom Pseudomonadati; phylum Pseudomonadota; class Gammaproteobacteria; order Moraxellales; family Moraxellaceae; genus Psychrobacter; species Psychrobacter sp. UBA2769. Next base: position 123,113 of record NZ_DEIR01000001.1, read on the forward strand.
ATCATAAGTGCTACTTTGATTTAGACCATAGATACGCCCCGTACTCGGAATAAACTGCCATAGACCTGCTGCTGCCGCACTACTGGTACCACTTGGATCGTAGGAGCTCTCAATCACAGGCAATAATGCAAGTTCGGTTGGAATATTACGACGCTCGGCTTCTCGAACGGTATGGTAAAGGTAGCGACTGGCACGCGCGGTCAAACGGTTGAGATAGTCTTGACGACTGGTAAACCAACCTTTTTGCGCTTCAATACGCTGATTATAAACAGGCTGACCACCATTCATACGGTACCCTGCCCGCAAGCGATTCCATAAATCACCATATTGTTGAATGGCAAGTTTATTGCCTTCCACCATAGTCATGTCGGTGGCTTCTAATAAATCAGCCAGCTCATCTAGGCTTTCAGCATCCAAGAACGCCGTTGAATAATCAGCGCCCGTACTTGGCTTAGTAACTTGAGCGACAGGACGCTTAGTAACCACAGCTGAGCTGCCGGTCGCACCCGTCTTTTTCACCGCCGACGTATTACTACAAGCGCTGATAAGTAAAGTCGACACCGCAAGCGTCAGTGGTAAAGCGATAAATGAGCGAGATTTTGATGACACAGTAGACATGATAGTGGAAGTTTCCTAACAACAATAAGTGATAAAATAAAGTTAATCGACAGTATAGTACGCAATATCAAACAAAGACCAGCCTATTATGAAAGATAATGAGTAGAATTTAATCCACTCTATCTTTCAATGGCTGAATAGCGACATTATTTATACGATTTATTAACTAACTCTGCTAGCGATGGCTCATTGATGGCTAATGACATTACTTACTAATAAAGTAGTAATGATTAATTAATCGCCACTTGTGACACAGCGCGTAAAAGCACCGCATTACCAGTCGATAAAGTAAGCGTTACTCTCGATGTCGTGACAAATGAGACCTTTTGCCCATCTTTTACCCAGCTTTCATTGGTAGTGACATTGGCTTTTGCTTGCTCACCGGTAATGACAATATTATCCACATTGATATCGTAACGATAATTTGAGGTATTACTCCAACTGTTTTGCAGTAATTTTAGATAAGCATCTTTGTCGAGACTGGTAGACTTGCCTTTTCTTGACATAGAAATCAGCGCATCGTCAGATACGAGGCGCGCGACCTGATTAAGACTTTGGCTATTGGCTGCTGACTTCATGGCCGTCGCATAGTTTTGTACCAAAGCTTCGGTCATGGTTGCCGCTTGCGCGCTGATAGTCATGGTGCTGGCAGCCGCCACTATCGCAGTCACGCTAGCGCTTTTCATCAATAGAGCCAACAGCCCTTTTCCCCATAATCTTTTCATGATATTCCTTAGTGATACTATTGTCGTCTATATCGTCATGGTCAGGTGTGATTTTCATCATGCCCTCATACAATGACGCTTAACGGTGATGTATCATTTAATTATAAAGTGCTGCTCTCGTAGATAAACAGTTATCATATAAATTGAAACAAGTCGTGCTTTTATCAGTTAAGTATTTTACATCTGGCTTAATCTAAGACTTTTAGCAGCCTTCTGTTATGATAATTTTAGCCTATCACTAAATTCTCACAGCCATGTGACACCCTGTGTAATTATTGCGAATATCATCAAAGTTGACAGCCTAGAGTAAAAAATCACCGCTTAGCTTAAATACTATGACTAAGTAGCATTACTAGATATCATGCAATATAAAATATATTACTCTTTATAGAAACTATCTATTATAAGAACTGCCTAAATGACTCATAACTTAGGCAGCTTTATCGAACATGTTTTTAATGTCTGTTTTTAATAGCTACATTTCTAATAGCGGTGTTTCTAATAGTTATACTTCTAATTCTTATGTTCAGTATGGATGTCTTCATACTGCTCATCATCACTCAGTTTCATACCCAAGCGCTCAACACGTCTGTCCATCATCTGCCGAGCTAACGCTTGCATGTCTTCGACGCGGTCTATTTCATCGACAATCTCAAGACCCAACAAAGTCTCAAACACATCTTCTAATGTCACTAAGCCTTTGACCTCGCCATACTCACCAACGGTAATGGCGATATGAATACGGTTTTTTAGCATCAGCTCTAACAAGTCAAACAATTTCATCTTTGAAAATACAAAGGTAATATCACGTTTGAACTGCGTCAAGGGTTTATGTACCGCATGATTAACCTTGGCCAATAGCATGTCGGTTTTTAAGACAAAACCGGTGATATTGTCTAAATCACCATCATAAATCGGCAGGCGCGAAAAAGTGAGTTTTGGTCGGTCAACCAATAATTCAGCAACGGTTTTATTTTCTTCAAACGCCAGCATCACCGAACGCGGGGTCATAATATCTTCAACTTTAATGGCACCAAATGCCAATAAGTTACGAATGATACGCGACTCTAATGGGTCGATTTGTCCTGACTCTTCGCCGATACTCGCGAGCGCCGCAAACTCTCGGCGACTAAAAGTTACCGGCTCTTTGCCTCGTACCAATAATTTGGTCAGTTTTTCTGATATCCAGATTAATGGGTATAGCAGTAAAATAATACCGCGTACAAAATAAGCCACCATGCCACTTAATTGACGCCAATAGACTGTGCCCAACGTTTTTGGAATAATCTCAGATAAAAATAAAATTGCCAAGGTCATAATGGCAGAAAACAGTCCAAACCAAGCGCTACCAAAAACAATCGTCGCCTGTGCACCAGCGCCAATAGAACCTAAGGTATGTGCAACCGTGTTTAAGGTTAAGATAGCCGCTAATGACTGATCGATATTATCAATCTTTAAGCGTCTTAGCATGTTGGCTTTTTTGGGGTTAGTCTCTTGAACATCGGCGATATATGACGGCGTCATACTAAGTAATGCAGACTCTGCCAACGAACAAATAAATGAGATACCAATCGCTACTACCACAAATAAGATAAGCAGTAGAACGCTGGTCGGGCTTGGGTCTGCTAAGGCATCAGCAGCCAGCACCGATTGCGGCAGTAATAGAGTGAGGAATAGCGTTATCAATGCAGATAACGTAGCAAGCCGTTTTATAACAAAACGCCACATATTAAGGCGCATCATACCGAAGTAATTTTTACTAAAGCGAGTATAGCCACCCATCATCGGGGGAGGTTCAGCGGATGCGTCTTTACGACAGGCGCGCGGACGGTATAAACGAGGTACAGATATAAAAGAGGTGAACAAGTTAGGTAACCTAAACAAAGAAGTAAAAGGAAGTCACAATATATCATGAGCTGACGGCAGCAGATAGAAAATAATAGCCGATAGCGTCTAATTTTTATCTATTTAACGACCAAAATCATGCTCAAGACAGCCTATTATACCCCCATTTATAGCGATATAAACCCTCGTTTAATCGTAGCAGCAATAATGGCATTCCATAGTAAATAACTATTTATATCAAAGATATAATGTATTGAATAAAGCTATTTTTTGACTATTGTGACGCTATGCCAATTGATATATCTACTTAATAGTCGGCTTTTACTGCTTGCTGAGCGTCTGAGCACTCTGCCCTTTAACTCCAATCATTCTATCATTTAGAATAGCAAAACGATTGTTAGGCTAAATATTGGCGGTTAGTATGTTAAATGGGTAACAAAAACACGCCTAGCCTATGATTAACAGTTACCAAGTCTGGGATTTTTTGTTACTATGCCTGTAAATTTATTGTTATCTATGACTTACTGAGAGAAATTATGAGCTTTTTTATTCAAGCTGCCCATGCTGCGCCAGAAACTGCCGGAGCTGCGTCACTATTTGGTCAAATCTTGTTGCCAGTGGCGTTTTTTGCCATTTTTTACTTTTTGGTGATTCGTCCACAGTCAAAACGCACCAAAGAGCACCGCGCTATGGTTAATTCATTGACTGTTGGTAGCGAAATCATCTTTGCGGGCGGCCTTATGGGTCGTATCAAAGCACTAGAAGGCGATTATGCGGTTGTGAGCTTAAACAACAACACTGACGTTAAAGTACAACGTGCTTCTGTTATTTCAGTATTGCCCGCTGGTACTATCGAAAGCGTTTAAGCATTATCGATGTATTTGATGATTGTTAAATATGAATTATTGAACATTGGTTGTGACTAATTGATGGCTATTATCAATTAATAGTTGTAATGACTTTAAAATGACCGTACATTATTTACGGTCATTTTTCGCTTTACTGCTTTACGCTTTACCGTTTTTTGCTTTACTATCATCGCGGATGATCACAGTGGTGCATGATTCAGTACGACTACTAAAATATAGTAGCTCTCCCTTTAGTCACTCACCCTTGTTATCGCTAACTTCCCATCTGCTAACTTGTGGCCTGCGTCGCCAGTAGTTTATCAACTTAAAGAAGTGATTATGCAATATCCCGCTTGGAAATACTTACTCATCACCGTCGTGCTCATCATTGCCGGTCTATATGCGGCTCCCAACCTCTATCCTGATGAACCTGCCGTACAGATTACCAGTGCAGCAGCAGGTACACAGCTGTCTGAAGGTATCTTGACTCAGTCTCAAAGCTTGCTCGAAGAAGCAGGCTTGAACAATCATGATGGTACCTTTGAAGGCAATAGTGCGCTGGTGCGTCTCGACAATCCCGTCGATCAGCTAAAAGCTCAGGAAGTGCTGCGTCAAAATCTAGGCGAGGACTATGTGGTCGCGCTGAACTTGGCACAGACTACTCCTGAGTGGCTACGTGATATCGGTGCAAGACCCATGAAACTCGGGCTTGATTTGCGCGGTGGTGTGCGTTTCGTGCTAGAAGTGGATATGGACAAGGCGCTCGAACAACGCTTGACAAGCGCCAGTCGTGATATGCGCCGTGACCTACGTGCTGAACGTATTGCGGTTAAAGGTATCAAAACAGAAAAGCGTGGCGTGGTGCTGCATTTTTCTGATACTGATACCCGTAACCGTGCGCAAAACATCCTGCAAGGCTCTATGGGTAACACATTCTCCTTACAGTCTTCTATTGATGAGCAAGGCCCTGCCCTGATTTTAGCTTATAACGATGCGACTTTAGACGAAATCAATAGCTACGCGGTCAACCAAAACTTGACCACCCTACGCAATCGTATTGCTGAGCTTGGGGTTACTGAGGCCTTGGTACAATCACAAGGCGCTAGCCGTATCGTCGTTGAGCTACCGGGTGTACAAGATACTGCAGAAGCAAAACGTGTCCTTGGTCGTACGGCAAACCTTGAGTTCCGTATGGTCGCTGAAGGCGCCGAAAATTATATGGGCGGCATTCCGCCTGCTGGTACCGAAGCATTTCCATTTGAAACGCTTGATGGTCCACCAGTATTGCTAGAGCGTCAAGCGATTGTCACCGGTGATAAAGTTACTAATGCTCAAACCGGTATTGATGAAAGCGGCTCGCCTGAAGTAAGCATCACCCTAGATAGTGCTGGTGGTAAGCTGATGCAAAACGCCACGCGTACGGCTGTCGGCAAACAAATGGCGGTGCTGTTTATTGAAAATAAACAACGCATCACTTATGAAGAAAATCCAGCAACTGGTGAGACCGTCGAAGTACGCACGCCGTATGCTGAGACTAAAGTTATTAACCGTGCCAATATCCAAGCGGTACTGGGTTCGTCTTTCCGTATTACTGGGCTTGATAGCAGTGCTGAAGCCGCAGAGCTTGCGCTATTGTTACGTTCAGGTGCATTGGCAGCCCCGATGTATTTCGTTGAAGAACGCACCATTGGTCCATCATTAGGCCAAGAAAATATCGACAAAGGCCTATTCTCTACCCAAGTGGGTTATCTACTAGTCTTCGCCTTTATGATTATTTTCTATCGCTTATTTGGGGTGATTGCTAATATTGCTCTAGCGATTAACGTCATTATCATTATTGCCATTATGTCAATTTTAGGCTCATCACTGACCTTACCCGGTATTGCTGGTATCGTCTTAACCATCGGTATGGCGGTCGATGCCAACGTACTGATTTTTGAGCGTATACGTGAAGAGCTGGCAAACGGGGTCAGACCAAAATCCGCTATCGTGGCAGGTTTTGATCGTGCCTTTAGTAGTATTTTCGATGCCAACATCACCACGTTATTGGTCGCGTTTATCTTATTTGCGATTGGTACGGGTCCGATTAAAGGCTTTGCGGTTACCCTCGCGATTGGTATTGTCAGCTCACTATTTACCGCGATTTTGGTAACCCGTGCGCTGGTACAACTTGCTTACGGTAAGCGTAAATCTATCAAACGTCTGAGTATCGGTTAGGAGAAAACTATGGCCATCGATAATAACAACCCTTTAGAACAACAGAACAATCCTGAACCGAATGGCTCAAATAGCGAAGCTAGTACGCGTCGCCGTAAGAAACCGCGCCGTGATGGTAAAGGCAGTAATACCCAAAGCAATAAGACTTCTAAGACGAGCTTGAGTAAAAATAAAACCCGTCGCGCCGGTAAAGATGCGAGTCAAGACAGCCATGCATTGGCCACGCAAGCAATGGATCCTAATCTAAATAATTTAGACATAGGTGATGCTGAAGATAATGCTGCAGCAGAAGCTGAAGGTGGCATCAAAGCCATTGGCGATCAACGTATCATTCCATTTATGAAGTTAGAAAAGCCGATGGCACTTCTATCGCTGCTGATGGTGATTGGTAGTATTATCGCCATTGCCGTCAATGGTCTAAATCTAGGTCTTGATTTCACCGGCGGGGTTTCAGCAGATGTACGTTATGAGCAGCCTGCTGAACAAGTAGAAGTGGTTAAAGCGTTGGCTGATAATGGTTTTGATGATGCTGTCGTACAATATCTAGGAACGCGTCAAGAGCTACTAATACGCTTACCACCCCAATCTGATAACGTTGATGGCTTGAACGCCAGTCTTAGTGAAGCATTGGCATTGCCTAATAACAATGTTGAAATCAGTAATGTTAATATTATCGGTAGCCAAGTTGGCAATGAGATCTATCTAAGTTCAGTCATGTCGATTGTATTAGCATTGGCCTGTATGCTTGGTTATGTTGCCCTACGCTTTCAGTTTAAGCTGGCGCTTGGTGCCGTATTGTCACTATTTCATGATGCTATTGTAACCATCGGTGTCTTTGCTTTATTTGGCTTCCCATTTGACTTAACAGTACTAGCAGCCATCTTGGCATTGATTGGTTATTCATTGAACGATACCATCGTTGTCTATGACCGTATCCGTGAGAACTTCCGCCGTGTCCGTGGTATCACGCCGCGTCAAACGATTGATTTGTCATTGACAGAGACGCTACGCCGTACGATTATGACCATATCAACGGTACTGTTGGTTGTCCTCGCGATGCTATTCTTAGGCGGTGATGGCTTATTCTGGTTCTCGGCTGCGCTGTTTATTGGTCTACTTGCTGGTACTTACTCATCTACCTATATCGCAAGCTCAATTCCTCTAGCGATGGGTCTGTCACGTGATGACTTTATCGTTAAGGTAAAACCTGAGTTCGAAGAAGAAATCGTGACCTTTAATGATCCAAAAATGTTTGAGCAAGATTAATGCTTACCTCAAAGGCAATAATTAGACCCTTTAATTATTAAGCTGCTAAGTTATTAAGCTGATAAGCGTTATCCTGATAAAAGCACCTACACCCTAGGTGCTTTTGTCTTTATATTATTTATATTTTAATGTTATTTGAAAAGTTCTTACTAAACTTCTCTGCCTCGTTATATAAGCGACTAAGCTATGTCATCTACCTTGCCGCCAAGTACTATGCCGCCTATCGATACTCGCTATGCGCGCATTATCGCCATCGCCTTGCCAGTATTATTGGCCAACCTTGCGATGCCACTACAAAGCGTCATTGATACAGCGATTGTCGGTAATATGAATGACACCGCTAAGCTTGCTGGTATGGGCTTAGCCATACAGCTGCTCTCTTTAATACTGGTCAGCTTTAACTTTTTGCAATATGCGTCATCTGGACTGTCGGCACAAGCATTGGGTCAACTGGCTAATAAAGATACCTCTAACAATAACAATGCGCCATTAAACCCATCTAACCGAACACCATCACCGCTGTTGTCGATTTTGCAACGGGCTTTATTATTGGCCTTTATGATTGGCGCGGTTTTACTTATCGCAAAACCTTGGCTGATTGATTTTGGCTTGCAAGCGCTCTCCGCCAATCCTGACAGCGGCAGCGCGGCAAAGACTTATTTAGATGTACGTTTTTGGGGTGTCATCGCTGAGCTGATGAACTTTGCCTTTATCGGCTGGTTTGCAGGTCAAGGCAAAACCCGCTACATGCTTTATCAGCAAGGCTTTATCGCTATCCTTAATATCATACTGACCTTGTTTTTTGTTTATGTGATGCAAATGGGCTTGGTTGGGGTGGCGTTAGGTACGACAATTGCCTTTTGGCTTGGCGTAGTTTTGGCATTATGGCTCAGCCGTCGACATCTACAAATCTCTTGGCGAGCGTTATTGACCGCCAATAAAGAACACTTTACCAAAGATAAAATGCTTAGGCTATTTTCATTAAATAAAGACATTTTTATCCGTACGCTTATTTTAACGATAAGCTTTGCTTGGATTACCCGCCTGTCGGCCCAAAGCGGCGATGTCATACTGGCCGCCAACGCCATCTTATTGCAGGTATTAAGTATCTCAGCCTTTGCCCTTGATGGCGTGGCAGTCTCTGCAGAAACCTTAAGCGGGCAAGCTGCGGGACGACGCGACTGGCCACGGTTTCGTATTATCGTAAAGCGCACAGGCGTGGTTAGCTATGGGCTTGCCATTATGCTAAGTGCGATATGGTGGCTTGCCATGCCGACTTATTTACAATTGATGACCAATATCGAGCCGGTCTTTGCGCTTGCTTATGACTATCACCTTTATGCCGTGCTACTGCCGCTTGTGGGCGTTGGCGCTTATTGGTTAGATGGGATATTTTTTGGTTTAACGGCAGGTAGTGTCATTCGTAATGCCGCGCTTATATTGGCGGTTATCTTTTTCCCCTTAAGTTGGCTACTGTATCAACAATGGGATATGACCGGCATCTGGCTGAGCGTTTGGTGCTTATTATTATTAAGATTGATTATCCTCGGTGGGTTTTTATATCGCGCCCATCAGACAGGCAGTTATGAAAAATTGCAGCCTGAAGCCTGATCATTAAGAGCATTTAGCCAAAATGATGCTTGTATGATGAATTTAAAAAAGAAGAAAAAAGACTATAAACGACAAATTAAAGTAAGAAAAAATTAGGATGTCACGTGAATACTCAATCAAATGAGATAAATCAAAATCAAGCCTACCACTACGATTGGGCGGAAGGCTTTAAAAAAAGCTTGCCAGTCGCCATGGGTTATCTGCCAGCAGGGATTGCCTTTGGCGTGCTCGCACAAGTAGCTGGTGTGCCAGTGTGGGCTACTATCATGCTAAGTGTGGTCTTATATGCAGGCGCGGCGCAATATGCTTGTCTGCCAATGCTGAGTGCTGGATTACCGATTGGCAATATCGCAACCAACATTGCTGCTATTAACTTGCGTCATGTCTTTTATGGCATGCCATTATTACAATATCTCCCAAAAAACAAAATAGCCAAGACCTATTGCTTGTTTGCTCTAACCGACGAAACGTTTTCAGTGATGACCAGTTTGCCAAATGAGTCGCGACAATCATTGATACTGCCTATTAGTCTGTTTAATCAAAGCTGGTGGGTATTAGCTGGTGCAATTGGCGTGATGATTGGCAGCGCGCTCAGCGATTTAATACCACATTTAGATTTTGCCTTGGTCTGTTTATTTGCGATTTTAGCCTATGAGCAATTCCAAAGTATCAAACGCTATTTCCCCATTGGTATTGCCGTCATTGCCTTAGTGATTGCCTCGTTCTTTACTAGCAACTGGCTATTATTGGTAGCGATTACAATTTGTATGCTGATGATTTTAGCCCGTGGAGTTTGGGTGCAGCGCAGTGTGCAAGGAGGCAGCAATGAGCAGTAGTTACCTGATTTTTGCAACGTTCGCGATGGCCGCAGTGACGTTTATTACTCGCGCCCTGCCCGCATTAATACCCAAAAAGCTACTGGATACGCCGTGGCTACATCGCTTAAATGAAAGCTTGCCGCTTTCTGTGATGGTATTGCTAATCTTAACCAGTCTTTCTTATCAAGGTTTGTCAGGCAATGCGAGTTTAAATATCGCAGAAGTACATTTATTAATGGCACAAATAGGCGCGTTATTATCAGTATTAGTCGTTTATCATATTAGCCGTCAGTTACTGGTCAGTATGATCGTCGGTATCGCTGCGATTAATGGCTTTTTATGGCTATTTACGCATTTCTTAGGCTGATTAAAGGTTTATTGTATATAGCAGATTAATTTTAAAAAAGATACAGCGCGACTGGGATGAATTTTTCGTAGCCTCTGTGATAACAGCAAGCGAGGAAAATTTATACCAGTCGCATGTGGCTATTAATTCATCAATTATATTTCACACTGACTACATTTATTTTTGCCCATAAAAAAGGCTGCAATCTCAATGATTGCAGCCTTTTTATTTTGCCATTACTTTATTTTAAGATATTTGGTCTCTTACAGCTCTTCTACGCCCATCATATCGACTGGGGTATCAGCAACGATTTGTACGCCTTTTTTGCCAGTCTTAGCCGTGTCATTACGCTGCTCTTGTAGATGCTCAAGATAGGCTTCGTTGATTTGTCCGGTAATGTAGCAACCGTTGAACACCGCACAATCAAAGCCTTCGACCTTGCTATGCTTGGTATCTTTGACGGCTTCAATCAAATCGTCCAAATCTTGGAAAATCAAGCGGTCAGCACCGATAATCTCGCGTACTTCTTCAACGCTATGACCTGAGGCAATCAGCTCGCTACGCACTGGCATATCGATACCATAGACGTTTGGATATTTAACCGGCGGTGCAGCACTGGCAAAGAATACTTTACGGGCACCGGCATCACGTGCCATTTGGATAATTTCGTGACAGGTCGTACCGCGTACGATTGAATCATCAACCAAAAGGACGTTTTTACCTTTAAACTCAAGCGGTACCGCACTTAGCTTTTGACGGACAGATTTTTTACGTTGCTGCTGACCTGGCATGATAAAGGTACGACCGATATAGCGGTTTTTCATAAACCCTTCACGGTATTTCACATTCATCTTTAGTGCCAGCTCCATCGCTGAGGTACGCGAGGTGTCAGGAATAGGAATGACCACATCGATATCATGATCTTCGCCCCATTCAGCAAGGATTTTATCGGCCAGTTTTTCACCCATACGTAGGCGTGATTTATAAACAGAGATATTGTCCATAATAGAATCTGGACGGGCAAAATACACATATTCAAAGATACAAGGCGTGTATTCTTTTTGCTCAACGCACTGATAAGTATGTATTTGATGATCTAAATCGATAAAGATAGCTTCGCCAGGCTTAACATCACGAACAATACTAAAGCCTGAACCCGTCAACGCTACTGACTCTGAGGCGACCATATATTCTGTGCCGCCATTGGCTGCCATACGCTTACCGTAAATCAGTGGGCGGATACCGTTTGGATCACGGAATGCTAGCAAACCATGACCAGTAATCAGGGCAACCACGCCATAAGCGCCTTCAATGCGCCCATAAACCGCTGTCACAGCTTCAAAGATATCAGCAGGCGTCGGATTGGTTTTATCCAAATTTTGCATCTCATGCGCAAGGACATTTAGCAACACTTCAGAATCTGAGTCGGTATTTAAATGGCGGCGATCTTCTTGATATAGAGACTTAGCCAGACTTTCAGCATTGGTCAAGTTACCATTGTGCGCAAGCGTAATACCATAAGGAGAGTTGACATAAAAAGGCTGTGCTTCGGCACTACTTGAGGTGCCAGCGGTCGGATAACGGACGTGACCGATACCAAACTTACCCACCAGCTTTAGCATATGACGATTCATAAATACGTCACGTACCATGCCATTTTCTTTACGTAAATAAAGACGCCCGTCCTGTAAAGTCACAATACCTGCCGCATCTTGCCCGCGATGCTGCAACATGGTTAAGGCATCATAAAGAATTTGATTGACTGGCTCATGAGCTGCGACCCCAACGACTCCACACATAGTTGTATCCTATTTTGTACCACACATTGATAACACAATAACGGCGTAACTGCTGACAAAGTTATGGAACACACTGCCTGCCATTTACCGCCAAGCTGACGATTTTTCTGACTAAAAATCTTATAGATAATCAATAAGGCCTATTATCCATAAGACAAGTTGCTGATGATTGATAGAGGTGTATTTTACGAATATTAAAGCTGATTGAATAGCTTTTTATGAGCACTGATGACTGATGATGCTTAGGACTGATTGACCTGATCCCACGCCAAGCCAAACATATCTGAGACCAGCTCTTTACCCATGGGGGCATAAGGCAGTAATTCAGGCGCGAGCACCGAGGTTTCCCATTGCGGCATTTGCACCAATAATGGCGCGCTGACGCTAAGAACCACTAAGACCATAAGGACGTTTTTTGCCGCGCCAAGTACCCCGCCCGCCACTTTATCAAGGACGCCAAGACGTAAGGTTTTGAGTACTCCAGAGAATACGAATGCAACTAGGTGCATGATGGCTAAGATGGCAATCACAATCACTAAAAAAGCCATCGCCATTTGCAAAACAGGATTTTCTACCATACCTGATAATTGCGGCGCGACGGAACCCGCCAATCGAGTGGCAGCAATAAGTGCAATAAACCAACCGACCAAACCAACAGCTGTCTTAATCAGACCTACCTGAAAACCACGCCATAAGCCAATCAGAACAACCACAGCAATCACAATGTCTAAACCACTCATGTTTATCGCCTCATTTGCATCTTATATCGGGTATTTCAGTAAAGTTGAAAAGCTTGCAGTTTTAACAATCTTTAAAAGGATTAAGCTTCCATGGCATCGTAATAGCCACCGATAGATTGAATGCAAGACTGTACCAGCCCAGGCCCTTTATAAATAAGCCCTGAATAAAGCTGCACCAAACCTGCACCCGCCTCGATTTTCTTGACGGCTTTGGCGCCGCTATCGATACCGCCAACGCCAATCAACGCTACCTTACCATCCAGCTGATCGGAGAATTGTTGTAAAATTTGCGTACTAATGTGGCTGACCGGACGACCGGATAAGCCGCCAGCTTGGTCACCATCGGGCAAATCTTCGACGCCTACGCGGCTCAAAGTGGTATTGGTGGCAATCAAGCCATCAATCTCAAAATCCAGCAGTTGCTGGGAGATATAATCCACTTGTAACGGCTCTAAATCAGGAGCGACCTTTAACACCAAGGGCACATAAAAACCATATTCGGTTGCCAGCTGATTGTGGCGGTTTTTAATGGTGTCTAATAATTGGGTTAACGCTTCACCGCTTTGTAGGTCGCGCAAATTTTTGGTATTCGGAGAGGAGATATTCACAGTGATATAAGAAGCATGCGCATAAACACGCTCTAAGCAATAGACATAATCATCAGCCGCATTTTCAACCGGTGTTGCCGCATTTTTACCGATATTAATACCGATATTGCCTTTGTATTTGCAACGTTTGACGTTTTCAATCAGGTAATCAACGCCTTGATTATTAAAGCCCATACGATTAATGATGGCATCGGCTTGCTTGATTCTAAATAGTCTTGGTTTGTCATTGCCGACTTGCGGCTTTGGCGTGACAGTACCCACTTCGATAAAACCAAAACCCAACTCTGCCAGCGCATCGATATAGTCGCCATTTTTATCCAATCCGGCAGCAAGCCCGACGGGATTGGCAAACTGCAAACCCATACAGTCGGTTGGCTGCATTGACTGACCATATACTAAGCCCAATACACGCGCTTTATGAGCTTTATCTAATAAAGATAAGGTCATCTCATGAGCGTGCTCGGGGTCCATATTAAATAAAAAAGGGCGAAGTAAGGCGTAAGACATAGTAATGACAGACCCTGCTTGAAAAGAAATGATAAATAAGAAAAACGAATGAGGTCAAGCGCTGCGATTATATCAGCTTAACTGAAATAAGACCAAAGTTTCATAGGACAAATTGCGCTAAATCATGCGAATAAACAATCGTTGATATTGCAAACGGACGCCCTTAACCTAGTAATGAGTTGATATCAAAAAGCATTTTTTTGAATGCATTGTTTATTCGTATTTGCTGCTTATTGATATTCGTGTTTTTTATATTAAGGAACTGGGCGGCCATCAGCAAGCGCAATCCAACCGCGTACAATACGGTATAGATGCCAAATAAAAGTAAAGCCCATAATAATAAAGCCTAAACTGGCCAATAATACTGAGCCGATGGCAATATTATTACTGTCAGCAAACATACTTACGCCAAAACCACCTAGGGAAAATGTGATGATAAGCACACCAATGACAAAAAAGACGATGCTATACCAAAACGTCTTAATCTGCCAATCAAAGTGCGTGGCAAGCCAAGTATTATCAGCGTCACGACGTTTGGCATAATTCATAAAGATAGGCACAATCCACAGCAGTCCGGCGGTAAAATAGCTGAGCACATAGAGCAAATACGTGATGTGATTATAGGTAATCAAAGAACGGCGCTTATTATCACTCATCGTATTATTGGTATTATTTATCATACTTTCACTCGTTATATTCTGTGGCTAATAGCACTTTTATTGTGGCAAGGGAGCAAGGTTTCAATGCAGCATATTTTAAAATATAAAGGTGCTTAAATATCAACTTGTTAGGTGTAAAAGTTGTTAGGCATAAAGGTTGTTAAGCATACCTCTTAAGAAGTTACGGTCGCCTGTACCTGAATCGCTTTAGTGACCAAATCTTGCTGCATAGACAGTTGAGTAAATTGCCAACCTTGCTGTTCAAGCTTACCCAGTGCGCCGCTCACCACCGCTTGGCTTGGATGATTAAAGCTTAATTGCACCGCATCGCCAGCAGCAATGACCTGCGCATCGGCAATACCTGAATTATTTAACAACGCATTGATACTGCTAGCCGGCGGCATGGCATCTACGCCATCTGCAGTACTAGCTGCATTTAACGCATTGCTGTCAATGTTACCAGCTTGGGCACGTAACCAAAAATAATCGGCGACCTGCTCTTGATACTCACTTTTGCTAGCATTTGCTGCTTGATGGACGCTATAGCCGCCATAGCCACCGACAAATAACAGCAAAAACGCTGACAATAACAGCAGAGCTAATTGGTCGCGCGCAGACAATGCCTGCCAACGTGTCGCTAGAATGCTTTGGTAACTACTCATGCGCACTGATAAAGCACCACTTCGAGGGCGAGGGTTAGTAGCAGTAGTGCTGCGTTTGGCGAGGCGCTGTAATCTTTTCATGGTTACCCTTTATTGCTGACGCTGCTATTGTTTGCTACCACATCAACGGTCACTTGACCACTAAACTGCCCTTGCTCATTACCATTCACTTGTTCTAATTTGGCGTTTAAGCCTTGGGCGACAAGCGTATTGGTAAATTGATCAAGACTGCCGCGGTCGGGCGCAATCAGCGTAAAGCTAAGCGCAGTTGGCTGCATGACTAACGCCTGCGCGCGTAATGACGACTGTTTAATCAACGGCGATATACGTGATAATACCGCTATGTGAGCGTTAGGCGCTTGGCTGTCACTACGCAGTTTTGGTTGCAATTGCACTTGTAGCTTTGTGCGCGTACTAAGTGGCTCATTTGGAAACCAAGACTGATACTGGCTCGCAATCTCGGTTTTGGTCGCCGCTGTCGCCGCCTTATATTGATACCACTGCACCCCATCGGTCGCCATCTGCAATACCAATGCCGTTAGCGCGACCATCATCGCCACCCGTAGATACGGTGATAATTGCGAATCGGTTGATTTAATAAAAAAGTTCAGCGCATGACGTTCAGGATTTTCAAGCGGTTTAGGAGTAACGGGAAGCGTGGTTAATAGTAATTGATGCTCGGCAATCATTGCCGCTGTCTGAGTAGAGGCGCTGGCTGTGGATGCAGATTTCGTTAAATTAATACCATCGTCAAACGCTGGCTCATTAGCAAGATTTTCAGCAAGACCGTTATTAGAAGCTTGATGAAAAACGGCACTAGAGTCATCAAAGATGTCATCGATGGCTGGCAATAGCAGCACTTCGCTTAAATACGGAAAACGCTCAAAGATTAAAGGCAAGTAACTTACTGCCATGCCTTGATGTAAGGATTGGCGCAGCAGCATGGTTTGTTGGTCTTGGTATAATATGATTTGCTGCCCTGCGCCCTCTTCTGGCGTTGGCAGTAATAAAAAGTCAGGCAGTAACGCTACGATGTTCATGCCAGCGAGCTTGGCGCTTTGCTGCCATGATTCGATATCGCTTTGAGCCAAAGCATAGAGATGATGGCTGGTATTTTCAGTCATTTGCCGAATGGCTAACTGCTCAACCGGCGTTAGAGAAGTTTCTTCAAATAAATACTGCTTACCGCTCATACCTAATTGTTTGAGCTGAGCAGTATTTAGCTCCGAATCCACTTGTAAGACATGGCTTGATGGAAAATACAGACAAACAGATTTTTGGCTATTGGTTTTATAGCTACCATAAATATCATGCAGCTGTTGCCAACCGTCAATCAATTGCCATTGCTTTATGTCTTCATGCCAGACCGCTAGTGGACTGTGCTGCGCTCGTAACCAAACATGTAACACCAAATGTGTCCTTAATTATCAAAGCTGTTGTTTAAAGCCATTGCTTATTGAAGCTGCCATTTAAAGCTACTGTTTATTAAAATGGTTATTCGTTAAAGCTGCGGTCTAGCAAAAATCTAGATAGTTTTACGAGCGTTTGTATAGTCGATACTAAATAACATGGATACGTTATCTGACAAGGTGAAACTGGTACAAATTTTTCTAGCTTGCTGTGCCTACGCCAACAGAGGCTACAAAAAATTCATTCCAGTCTCACTGTGTCTTCTTTATATGGAGCTGACTATATTATTGATATTAATAAGGTTGTTCGGGAACAAAGCGATCAATCTCGGTTGCCATACCTGTCATCACAAAATCCATCTCAAACACGCGTGCTTCTGCTAAAGAGAACGACTCAGGATAATCACCCGTTAGCAGCCCTGCGATATGAGCAACGATAGACATATGACAGACGACCACCAGACACTCTGCTTCAATATTACCAATATCGATGAGCGCCTGACGGGCATCGTCAGACGGCGTGATATTTTCTTGTATTTGTGAGGGCACGTTAGGGGCGCGTAACTGTAATGCCGCCAACGTCTGCTGCGCTCTCTTATAAGGACTCACGACAAAACAGTCAGGCTGATAATGAGTGGTAATATACTCTGTCGTTTGCGCAGCTTGCTGCTGACCAAAATCAGTCAACTGACGCGCACTATCTGGGCGCGTTTCATCTTCTGCTTGACCATGACGTACTAAGATAATTTTCATAATCTTAACCACCTTGTTTGTTACTTTTACCTGACTATTTTGATACTAATGCTATTTAATTATTATGCTGAAGCGACATTTTGCTAAGCGTTTTATTTATTATCGCCATCTACTTTTTTATTTTTAGCATTTTTAGCATTGCTGCTTGCCGTTTGCATTTGCGCCGTTAATGAAGCATTGCTATGGTCATGCTCCATGACAAACTCAACATCGCTACGGAAGCCCGCTTCCATAAGATGTAAAGCAACGCCAAGTGCGGCTTTATCTTCATAAATGACTGCATGCAAGGCATGGGTAATCGGCATATAAATGCCTTCTTTGGTGGCTTTCTCATGTACCTGCTGAATAGTATTGACGCCTTCAGCGGTTTGACCCAGTTTTTTGACCGCCGCATCGATGGTCATACCGCGACCGAGCATATTACCAATACGGTAGTTGCGACTCAGCTCTGAGCTGCAAGTAGCATATAAGTCGCCGACGCCGGACAGACCTAAAAAGGTCAGCGGATTGGCACCAGCATGCACGCCAAAACGGCTCATTTCTGCTAAGCCACGGGTCAGTATCATGGCTTTGGTGTTTTCACCGACTTCATAAGCTGCCGCCATTCCCATTGCAATGGCATAAATGTTTTTGAGCGCGCCGCCAAGTTCGACACCGCGAACATCATCACTGGCAAACACTCTAAAAAACGCACTGTGTAGCGCTGCTTGTACCGCATGGCGTAGTGGCTCAGAGTCACTGGCAATGACCGTAGCAGACGGCATGTTTTTCATGATTTCGATGGCAAGGTTTGGCCCTGACATTACGCCAAAGTTTACTTCTGGTAGCTCATCTTTAATAATATCACTCATTAAAGCGAAGGTATCTTTCTCCATACCTTTGGTCAAAGAAACGATAGATTGCCCGCTAATAAAGGGAGCGATAGTTTTAAGGGTTTCTCGAAATGCAAGGCCTGGAACAGCTATAAAAATAATATCGGTATCTTTGACCGCCGCTTGTAAATCGTGGCTGTATTTGAGGCGATCATCAAGCTTATAACCGGGCAGGTATTTTTTATTGGTCTGCGTCTTTGCCATTGCTTTAACTGTACGCTTATTGCGTACCCACAGCGTGGTATCACAGCCATTACGGGCGGCCAAGTTTGCCATTGCCGTACCAAAACTACCACCACCTAAAAATGCCAAACGCAACTTGGTTGGATTGTTATGGATTTCTGCCATGTTTTTTGCCACGGCAGATTCAACCGCGCTAGGATTTAACTTTTTACGTCCAAGCCCTGATTTGGTAGCACGCTCAATAATACCTGACAGCAAACTGTTTTGTTTTTCATCTGCTTTATTCTCTGCCTGACTGCTATCTATACTTTTGTCTTTATTTTTATCATTAGCGCTGGTCATATTCTTTTATCCGTGTTGACTGACTGAATTATGAGTAGATTTGATGCTGAGTATACAGGGAGACTAACGGCATGTTTCAACAATTATTGATATAAAATCGCTATTTTAATCGAACAACCTGATTAATTTACTCATTATTTTCTTTAATGAGTGACTTTAGCGCCGCATCTGCCCTGCCAAGATATCTCTGTAACCCTACTACGCTATTGCCTTTATGACTCAAAGCGTAGCAAGGGCTCAATATCAATGGGCTTGCGCGTGGGCATATCACAAGGACTGCTGCCAGTATAAACAAAAGCCGTGACATAATCATCTGCGCCAACGCCAAAATATTCTTTAACGGCAGGCTCATTGCATAGCAAGCCTGTGCGCCAAACCGTACTAAACCCTTGGGCTTTTAGCGCCAAAATAAGATTTTGCACTGCGGCGCCAGTGCTTAGCATTTGCTCAAAAGGTGGTACTTTTTTATGCACTTGCATCTGGGTGACGACCGTAATAATCACCGGCGCACGTAGCGGCATATTGTAGGTTTTTTGGCGAGATTTCTCAGACAGCGCCTCACCCTCTTGTGCCGCTTGTGCTTCAGCGGCTGCTAAAAAGGCACGACCCAAGTCATGACGGGCATTGCCTTGGGTAACAATAAAGCGCCATGGTTGCAGTTTTTTGTGATCAGGCGCGGTAACCGCACAATCGATAGCCGCTTTAATCTGACTTTCTGTCGGTGCCGGAATACTCAGGTTGCCGATGCTGCGTCTCGACTTAATCCAATTAATCAGCTGCTCATCGGTCACTTGCGCATTTGTCACTATGGGGCTTTCGGTATTATTTTGCGGCGCGCTTTTACTTGATTGCTTAGCGCTACTATCGTTATTCTCTTCTAAGCTGTCTGCTGAATTACTCATAATGTATCCTTATTTTTTATTATGCTGCATCCGTATCTTCGACTCGATGCTCCATTCTTAAGTAATCTTCTGACTGCATCTCAAGCAGGCGTGAACGTGTACGCTCAATCTCAAACGCTAACTTCTCTCCTTGATACAGCTCAAGAATAGACTGCTCTGCTCGTACCAATAGTTTGACGCGGCGATCATAAAATTCATCAACCAGATAAATAAAACGGCGGGTCGGATCACGCAAATTATCATCTAAAGCGGGCACGGCATTGATTAAGACGGTGCTAAACTCTTTGGCAATTTCAATAAAATCAGACGCTGAACGTGGCTCCATACATAAATGACGGAAGTCACAGAATAAAATATCTTCGGTACGCGCATTAATTCTAATTTCACGACCATTGATAGTAATAGGCTCATTGCTGATTTTTTGATTATTAGATAAGCTGGCGAAACGGTTAGCAAGCCAATGGTGATTGGCCTTAGTCAAAGGCGACTCATATAGCTCCGCCTGCTGCAAGACACGCAGGCGATAATCAATACCAGAGTCAATATTCATTACCGTCGTATGGCGCTCAACTTCGGCGATAGCCGGCATAAAGCGGTCACGGTGCAGACCATCTTTATAGAGACCAGACGGCTCAATGTTTGACGTCGCCACCAAAGTTACGCCACGATTAAATAGCATGGTAAATAAATCACCCAAAATCATGGCGTCGGAGACGTTAGAGACAAAAAACTCATCAAAGCAGATAATCACTGCTTCTGCATAGATAATATCCGCGACTTTTTCCAATGGATCGCTCTGACCTTGCAGCTTATTTAACTCTTGATGGACGCGCTGCATAAAGTGATGAAAATGCTGGCGCATCTTACGCTCAATGGTTAAAGAGTCGTAAAACATATCCATCATCCATGTTTTACCACGTCCTACCCCGCCCCACATATACAAACCTTTGGGCGCGACGGGCTTTGCTTTTAAAAAGCTAAAAAAGCCTTTTTTTTGTTCGACGCTACTATTGAGCTGATGATACAACTCATCTAGATAGCTCATTGCCTGATATTGCTGCTCATCTCGAGTAAACTCATCAGTGCTAATGGCCTGCTCATAACGTTGCAAGGGAGATAAACTCATAATACGACTCATCATTAGACAAAATAAATATAAAAATGGTGGATGTTATTTACTTAACCATCTTAAAGCGGAAATTCTATCGCTACTTGGCTACACAACATCGGATGGTAATATCTAGACAATCAGCTATTTATTACCAAAGCTATGTTCTTCTAACAAGCCTTTAAGCTCAGATAAACGCCCGTGGAAAAAGTGCCCAGCGCCATCAATGACACTAACCGCTAGCCCTAAGCGTTCAGCAAATTCCTGCATGCTAGCCGGCGCAATAACATTATCTTCATTCCCGTATATCTCAAAAGTTTTATCAACGGGTAAGGTAATGTCACTGTTGTCATTTTTTTCAACGGATGGCGCGATAAGGGCAACTTTTTCTATCTCAAAATCACTCAGCCCCCAGATATGCGGCGACACCATGACTTGCTCAGCAACACGTGCCGTCACGTAACCGCCAAAGGAAAAACCACCCAACCACAATTTACGTGCGTTGGTTTGCTCTGCAATCCATTGTAGCACGGTCATTGCGTCTACTACTTCCCCTTCCGCATAATCGTGCTCGCCAGTTGACTGCCCGACACCGCGAAAGTTAAAACGTACCACATGCATGCCGTTATCACGAGCAAACCGATACATGGTCGTGACTACCTTATTATTCATCGTACCATCGAATAACGGATTAGGATGGCAAAGCAGCGCCACCGTATCAGTGTTGGGATCGTTAGGATTGTCTTGTTGCCAGAGTGCATCAACTTCGAGCACGCCAGCAGGAGCAGGAATCAGTTGCATAGAATTACTTACTAATTAAGAATGAATAGTCCAATTATCCTAGATATGGTTTATATTTCAAGTGATTTGCTGTGTACTGGTGCTGTTTGTCTCATTTTGGAGTGACGGTAAGGAGCAATCACCTTAAATAACTGCTGATTTCAGAAAAATCTCTACTGCTTCATTGCCAATATGACATATACCTGCAATATCAAACACAATAACAGCCTAGACACTCAAGAGTACGATAGGTTAGATTCATACTGTTTATTTTTTATGTTTAACTAACAGCCTTTTAGGAAACAGTTATGAATACTTTTAATAAAACCTTGACTTTAACGGCAACATTAGCAGCGGCATTAGCGTTAAGCGCTTGCCAAAGCACGCCTTCTTCGCCGGTTATCCAACGCGCCAATTCTATTTATGAAACCACTGGCATTGCCGATACCAAAGTAAAAGCCCAGCAAAATGCGATAGACAGCGCGCAAAAAACCTGCCGGAACAAGCAGGTTATTATCGTTGATGACAAAGTAAAATATAATGGTATTTTAAATGAGCAAACTGGCCGTATGATTGGGCAAGCGGGTGCGGTCATTGGTTCGATATTTGGTACGGGTTCACCAGACTTATCACGTAAAGATGATTATGAGTATATGATTAATTTCCGTTGCCAATAAGACAGTTATTATTTAACAAAGCTATTAGCTTTTAGCCAATAAGTTTGCGAGATAGATAGTATATTCATCGCGGCTTATTGGCTTTACTTTTTGTAGCGGCACTTTTGGGGTAAACTACCCTAACTAATGTCCCATACATTCAAATCAGTCTATAACTAGTGGCTACTTGCGCCTGGTATAAATTTTCCTTGCTTACTGCTATCACAGAGGCTGCGAAAAATTCATCCCAGTCGCCTATATTGATTTTAAAGAGACTCTACTATATAAGCCGCCCGTTTTTAAACCTTCTTACCTTTGGTCTATTATTATGCGCAAACCCAACCTGTCACATACGAAACAAGCTAAGGTTTTAGCGCCTGCCAAAGATTTAGCGACCTTGGAGGCCGAACTGGCTGAGCAAGAAAACAGTCTCGAAGTCAGTTTAGAAGATACGGTCTTACGGCTGAGCGACTATCTATCGGCGGTCGATATGGTCATCAAACAAACCTTTAATCACCGCGTATGGGTCAAAGCTGAAATTCGTAACTTATCAAGTAAAGGTGGGCATTATTACTTTGAGCTGGCAGAAAAAGATGACGACGGCAAAGTCATTGCCAGCTGCCGCGGTAACCTTTGGCGCTTTAAAGCCGCACGCGTCTTAGCAAAGTTTGAGCGCGCAACAGGCATGCCGCTTGACCGTGATTTGACCGTATTACTCAAAGTATCGGCAGGCTTCCATGCACAATATGGCTTTTCACTCACCATTGAAGATATCGACCCAAGCTATACTTTAGGCGACTTGGCACGGCAATATGCGGAGATGGTCGACCGCTTGACTGGCGAAGGCTTATTAAACCTCAATCAGCAATTATCTATTCCATTTGATATTGAGCATGTGCTGGTCATTGCCCCTGAAAAAGCCGCCGGATTGGGCGACTTTCAAGCCGATGCTGACCGCTTAGCTCGCACAGGTGCCTGTCATTTCCATTATCATCACGCTACCTTTCAGGGCAATCATGCGCCAGGCGAAATCCGTCAAGCTATCGTCAGCGCCCAGCAGCAATTTTATGATACTTATCAGCGCCTACCCGATTTGTTAGTCATTATCCGTGGTGGCGGTGCCGTTGGTGATTTAGCCTATCTCAACGATTATGAGCTGGCCGCGCTCGTTGCCGAGCAGCCTATCCCTGTCTGGGTCGGTATCGGTCACGAGCGTGACAAAGTTATCTTGGATGAAGTGGCGCATACCAGCTTCGATACGCCATCAAAAGTCATTGCCGCTATCATGACGCATTTAGCACAGCTCGTCACTCAAACACTGCAATACCAAGCGCAAATAAAACAAGCTGCCAAGCAGCAATTAAATAGCGCTGAGCAACAGACGACACGCCAGTTAAGCCAAATACAATCGCAAACGATTGGTCAATTGACCGCCCTGCAAAAAGACAGTGATTATGCTTGGCGTAGTATTCAGCAAAGCGCTCAGCGGCAGGTGAAGCAAGCTGCTAGACTAACCAGCGATTTGCGCACGCAAACTCAAGTCTCTGCTTATCAGCAGTTAGCAAGCGCCGCTACACACAGTCAAAACAACCAAAAGACGATTATGCACAGTGCGCAGCAGCAGTTGCTACAAGCACGACGTAATAGCGAGCATCTGCGTGATATTGTACTCTTGCATCGTCCTTCTCGCGTGCTTAAGCAAGGTTATACTATGCTGACTGATGCAAAAGATAAAAAAATACTAACCAGCAGTACGCAGCTTTATGCTGAGCAAACGGTACATATCGTCTTAAAAGATGGTAAGGCAAAAGCACAAATTATTGATGTAGAGACCAATTAGTTATAGTCTATTTGCCATAAAAATACAGAGCTGCTGGGATAAATTTTGCGTAGCCTCGAACAGTGACGAAGTCACACAGCAAGCAAGGAAAATTTATACCAGCAGCAGACTCCTGAAACTAAAATATTTAACAATTACTCATCTACTGAATTTTTATTTCAAAATTAGGAAACATTATGACAACCCCTACTCGCAAACGCAAAAAAGCCGCCCCAAAAACTTTTAAGGCAGCTTACGATATTCTAAAAACCAATGCCGCTGAACTACAGCAACAAGACGAGCCAGATATCGATAATCTTATGACGACAGTGGAAGAATCGATTGCCGCTTATCGCGTTTGCGAAACCCGTATCAATGCGGTACAGCAAGCATTAGATGCCGCCTTCGCTGAAGAAGATACCACAGAGAATAGCGACATTTAAGTTAAGCCAATTCTACTCTGGCTCATCGACTTCAAATACTTGGCGCAAATAGGCAAGATAGGTATCGTTATTGATCATGGTCTTGCCGGGGCTGTCTGACAGCTTAGCAACTGGCTGTCCATTGCATTCAACCAATTTCAGGACGATGTTTATCGGGGTGATGCCCATATCATTGGTCAAATTGGTGCCAATGCCAAAGCTGGTTCTTATTTGACCTTTAAAGTACTGATGTAAATCCCAAGCTTTATTTAAATCCAAGCCATCACTAAAGGTTAAAATCTTGGTTCTTGGATCTATCTTTAATTTCTTATAATGCGCAATCGCCTTGTCACCCCAGATATACGGGTCGCCGCTATCATGACGCAAACCATCGAAAAGCTTGGCAAAATACAAATCAAAGTCGCGTAAAAACGCATCCATACCAACGACATCGGTCAGCGCAATACCCAAATCACCACGATATTCATGCACCCACGCTTCAAGCGCGGCTTTTTGTGAATCACGCAAACGCACATCCAATGCCTGAAATGCCTGCATAAACTCATGTGCCATCGTTCCTATCGGCGTCATTCCAAGTTTTTTTGCTAAATAAACGTTGGAAGTTCCGCTGACGATTTTTGGCTCTGCTTTATGTAAAGTGTCAACCACATGAGCTTGCCATACTTTACTAAAACGTCTACGAGTCCCAAAATCAGCGACGATAAACGGTGGTGTCGGTCTATCACGGCTGTAATTTGCTTGTTCTTCTGCATAGCGATGCAACAAAGCCACTTTTTCATCAAGCCGACGCTGCCCTTCTTCAATGACGCTGGCATTTGATAACGCCCTAAAATACAGCTCATTGACTATCGCTAATACAAACACCTCAAAGAACATCGCCTGAATCATCGGCCCTTCAATATCGATACATAGGCGACCTTTATCATCGATACTGACTGTGATAAAACGCCGTTTTAGCTTAAATAATTCCAAATAATCCACGAAGTCTGAGCGCATAAAGCGCAACTTACGTAAATATTCCAGCTCATCTTCTAAAAATCGCAACTCACATAAGCTGTCTAGCTGTTGCTCTAAATCTTCTTTGATGTCAGCTAAAGGATAAACCGTGTCTTGATTATTGCGGCAGCGGAAACGATAAACACCATGGGTCTGCGGAAACTGATGCAGCATGGCTTGCAGCATGGTAAATTTATATAAGTCGTTATCGAGTAAAGAAGTAATAATGGGTTCAAAAGTTTTAGAAGTATGAGTAACGGTCATGTTACAGCCTTAAATACAAAAATGAAAAGCCGCCAAACAAAGCGAGCGACGAAATAGGTATCAATAATTATCAAGATGCTAATAATAGAAAACGTTAAGATTTTGAGTATAACGAAGTTTGTCTCATTTTTCATAATTCAACGGTTATAACAGCAAAAATACAACGATAATAAACGTATTCATCATGTAGCTATAGCCTATAAATTTGAAACATCAGCCATAAAAAAGACGTTAAGCCTATACTTAACGTCTCTTCATGAGTTTAATTATCAAGGTTAATCATTAAGGTTTTGCAGGCTTTACCAATTTTACCAAGGGCGCATAGCCTGACTGCGGCATCACATCGACTGGAATAAACTGTAGCGCCCCGCCGTTGATACAGTAACGCAGCCCGCCACGGTCTTTTGGTCCATCAGGGAATACATGACCCAAATGCGAGTCTGCTACTCGTGAGCGAATCTCGGTACGCACCATGTTAAAGGCGGTATCATCGTGTTGAGTAATGACCTGCTTATCAATTGGTTTGGTAAAGCTTGGCCAACCGCAGCCAGATTGGTATTTATCGGTTGATAAAAATAATGGCTCACCGCTTACGACATCGACATAAATACCCGGCGCAAATAAATTATCGTATTCATGACTAAAGGCGCGCTCGGTACCCGCATCTTGCGTGATATTGTATTGTGCTTTGGTCAAAGTATTCTTCAGCGCGCCTTTATCAAAGCCCGCATAGCGTTTAGGGTCTAAGGTTTCAGCAACTGTGCTTACAGGCGCAAGCTTGGTACGCGCAGTGCCTTCCGGCTTATCATCGGCGAGGCTTAAATCGACATGACAATAGCCATTTGGATTTTTTGCCAAATAATCTTGATGATACATCTCAGCCAAGTAAAAATTATCCAGCGGTGCGTTTTCTACCACAACTTTTTGTTTATACTGGCTTTGCACACGTTTGAGAGCAGCATCAATCACCGCTTTATCTGCTTTATCGGTGTAATAAACGCCAGAACGGTACTGAACGCCGCGATCATTACCTTGCTTATTAAGACTGGTTGGATCTATCACGCGCAAATAGTATTTTAAAATAGTATCGAGATCGGTTTTATCGGCATCATAGGTTACTTTTACAGCTTCGGCATGACCTGAGCCACGAATCACTTGCTCATAGCTTGGATTAGCCGTCTCGCCATTGGCGTAGCCTGATACCGCATCGACGACACCTTCGACGCGTTCCATATAAGCTTCCACGCCCCAGAAACAGCCACCTGCCAGATAGATTGAGCGCGTATTAATCGCTTTACCTTTGTCATTATAATAAACGCCATCTTTTTGCTTAATGGTTTCAATCTTACTGTTGTTATCTAATGCTTGGGCGTTTGCCGGTTTGGCATTACCGGCTTTTAGTCCGGCAAAATCATTATCAGCGTTTTCAGCGAGGGCATAGGCTTGCTCTGCTGATATATTACCTTTTACCAAGTGCACCAAATTGCCGCTTTTATCGAGTATCGCCCAGCTAGGATACACTTGTACGCCAAGCTTATTAATCAGCTCGCCTGAAGCGTCAGACAATACTGGCAGCTTCGGATAGTCGGCTTGCACGCCCGCATACCAAGTACTAAACTCGCCATCGGCTTTTTCATTGAGATGACCAGGACTGGCAACGGTGACGACATTTAAATCAGCAAATTTAGGATCGGTACGCCATTCCTCGGTTTCTGCAAGCGTCCCTAGGCATAACGGGCACCAGCTTGCCCAGAATTTAATCAAAGTTGGTTTATTAGGGTCAATGACCGCAGCACCTGTTTTGCCCAAGCCCTTTGTTAATTGCGGCAACGCCTGCATTTGCCCAAGCATGTCAGACGGTAACATATCACGTGAGCTTTTCACGCCACTGTTTTGGCTACCTGTATTGGCGCTACTACTGGCATTGCTCTTAGCATTTTTTTCTGCGCTACTCATTTGCCCACAAGCAACCAATATCCCTGCACTTAATACGGTCGTCACCCCAAAAGCGCTGATATTTTTTAGCCAACGCGCTGCTGCACGCGTTGAAGATGTCGCTAAATCACTAGCATTGCTGCGCTCATGATAACGGTTTTTTTTCT
Source organism: Psychrobacter sp. UBA2769 (assembly GCF_002352555.1). NCBI lineage: Bacteria > Pseudomonadati > Pseudomonadota > Gammaproteobacteria > Moraxellales > Moraxellaceae > Psychrobacter > Psychrobacter sp. UBA2769. The sequence goes on from NZ_DEIR01000001.1 coordinate 151,011, forward strand.
GCGACTTATTATCTTGTTTATCAGGTAGCATGGTGGATCCTTTTTACAAAGTCTTGCGAGCAAATACTTAGTTTGAATGGTCTTTTATGGTTTTTTATAGGCTTGTTATGCTGTCTATTGAGGTAAATATGCTTAGACTAAATGCGTTAATAGCGTTATAAAAGCAAGACAGAATAAATATAAAGGTAATGAGATAAAAGCGGTTAGGTTAATTAAGGATAGCTAAAATTTAAGATAAGCATAAAAAACTTATCTACATTAGATTATCTTAATAGTATAACCCCACAATAGAGTTTAATTTAAGAGTTAATGACAGCTTACTACACTTTTTTAACAACGCAGTAAGGTTGTTGATATAGAAATTAGAGATATGGGCGTAGTAGCAGCAATAATGAGGCCTAGTGACTTTTTGCTTAGTGACTTTTATATGAGGCTAAATGAGAGGAAAATCAATATCTACAAATAAATCAATCTCTTATCTGATTATTCAACACTTAAAAACCTGCTATTAAAGTCATCTTTTTGCAGCAGTTAATTTAAAAAATTAATTATTAAACAAATATAGCGCTTGACTGAATTAATTTTTAGCCCTCATAAACTGTGCAATATAATCATCGGCTGGATTCTGGCGTAATTCATTTGGCGTACCGGTTTGCACTAAGCGCCCACCATTTAAAATACTAATACGCTGACCGACTTTGACAGCTTCATCGATATCATGGGTGATGAAGACAATGGTCTTATTGAGCCGTGCTTGTAGCTCAAGTAATTGGTCTTGCAATTGCGCACGAATGAGTGGGTCAAGCGCCGAAAATGCTTCGTCCATCAGCAAAATTGGATTATCCGTCGCCAAAGCGCGAGCCAGCCCGACACGCTGCTGCATACCACCCGAAAGCTCATCAGGATAGCTGTGCTCCAAGTTTGGCAGCCCGACTTCATTAAGCCAATGCCGAGCAACTTCATGACGCTCGCTTACACTCATTTTACGTACACGCAGACCGTAAGCGACGTTTTGCATCACCGTCATATGTGGCACTAAGCCAAAGTGCTGAAATACCATGCTGACCGTTTGCTGCCGATAATGTTGTAGCTCCTTATCATTAAGCTCTAAAATATTAATAGCCGAGTTGGTATTGGCAGCGGTTTGGGACGAACCTTCCTCTGCTATCGGGCTTTGCGCGTTGCCCTTATTTTTTGCATTAATGCTGGTATCAACCCAAATTTTGCCACTGGTTGGGTCAATCAAGCGATTGATATGGCGTATCAGTGTTGATTTTCCTGAGCCTGATAGCCCCATAATACAATGCAGCTCGCCCGCCTTAATGTTCAAATTGATATCATATAGCCCGACCGAGTAGCCCGTTTGCTCCTTGACCGCAATGCTATCCATACCTTCAGCCAATAATGCCAATGCATACTGTGCTTGCGAGCTATTGGCATTATAAATCTTACTGATGTTCTCTAGCTGGATATGGTTCATCGTTGCTCTCACTATTTGTATTTTTTATTTGCATTGTTTCGTGATGGTCACTTTTACTGCTTGTGATATTCACTTCTAATATGGAGCACAGTGCTAACCAATCGGACGTCTGCCAGCGTCGATGGTTTTTTGCCGTGCGCGCCTACCTTGACCGAATGCTTGCGTAATACGGTCAATGATAATCGCAACGATGACAATCGCTGTACCAGCTTGCAAGCCCTGACCGATATTGAGCGTTTGGATAGATTGCAAGACATCTTCGCCAAGACCGGGGGCACCAATCATAGAAGCCAATACCACCATAGAAAGTGACATCATTACCGCCTGATTAATACCCGCCATGATACTGGGGAGCGCTTGGGGTAATTTAATCCAAATAAGTAGCTGCAGATGCGTACTACCGAACGAGCGCCCTGCTTCGACCATCTCATGATTGACTTGGGTAATACCCAAAGTCGTCAAACGAATCAGTGGCGGCAAGGCATAAATAATGGTGGCAAATAGCGCTGGTACTTTACCAATACCAAACAGCATGAGCACTGGAATAAGATAAACAAAGCTTGGCATGGTCTGCATGACATCTAGTATCGGGGTCACAATCTTACGCAGGATTTTACTGCCTGACATGGCAATGCCAATAGGAATACCAATCACCACCGTGACCAACACCGATACGATAAGCAGCGCAAAGGTATCAATCAAGGCGCCCCATAGTCCAAAGGCGCCGATAAGAAACAATCCTGCCCCGCACGCCAGCGCAAACCAAATTTTACGCACGCCAAACCACGCCAATACCGTCACAAGTGCGATAATTAGCCAAGGCGGAATAACCGTTAATAGCCGCTCAATGGGTAGCAAGAGATAGGTTAACGCCACCGTACTGATAGTACGAAAGACGTCACCGTAGTTTTGGACAACGTTTGCTAATATATTATTAAGCGGGGTCTCAAGTGACCACGAAGGAAAGCTTGATGATAAGCCAAATTTGTTAGCACTGGATGCCCCGTTATTACTATCACCAGTATTCGCAACAGCCGCGCCTGTTAGGCTAATACCTAACTTAGCAGCAAGTCTTGTGGCCGCTTCCTCAGATAACCACCCTTGCCAAACGTTTGGATTCTCACGCAAAAACGTTAAGGCTTGCTCATCGCCGCTCCGTTTACTTTCACTCATCTCTAAGATAGCCCCATTCAGCTCATCGGAGCTAAACTGAACCTTTTTGAAGACAGCAGCCAGCTCAGGATTAGATTCAATAAACGGTGTCGATACCGCGATACCTAAAGGTGATACTGGAAATCCAGAAACACAGTCCGCTGTGCCATCAGCAAGTAGCAAGTCTTGCCAGCAAGCGTCGTCATGGGCGGGAAATGCTAATGGCGCAAAGTCATACTTTGCCATCAAGCCAGTAGGCTGCCAGTAGTAGAATAATAGTGGTTTATGCTGTTCAAAAGCAGAGGCAATCTCGGCATCAAGCGCAGCACCCGTTCCTGGATGGGCATTGTTAAAAATACTATCTAAACCGGTATTTTTAAGCAAACGGCTATTAAATATCTCACACGTCCAACCAGACGGACAGTTCATAAAACGTGATTTTCTTGGGTCTTCAGGGTCTTTAAACAGCTCAGCGTACTTCGGCAAATCTTGGTAGCTGCGTAGACCTGGGTTTTCGTCTAGGACATATTTGGGTACATACCAACCTTGAGTAGCACCGCCTTTCAGCGTATCGCCAATGACCGCGACTTTATTTTGGGCGATGGCTTGCTCCATGATTGGCGAGCGCCCAACCCACTGCTCCCCAATCACTTGAATGTCGTCTTGTGATAATGCGGTTTCAAGCGCAGGACCGGCGCCCGGCACTTCTTCAATTGTACAATCGTAGCCATCTTCAGCGATGTACTTAAGCACCCCAGAGATAAACTGACCGCTCTCCCATGTCAGTGCGCCAAATTTGATGGGTGCATCACAAGCTGCTGACGCCGATACCGGCAGCAACAAGGCACTCATACACAGTAAACTTAACGCAATCCATTGGCGCATGGGATATCCTATTTATGATTTTTATTATCAGTATTAATATTAGTATTAACGCTAAAGTTAGTAGTACTGACATCTTGAACCAAGAGTATGTTGCCTTTGACTAGTTTGGTGATTAATGCCTAAATTAGCTATTGCTGATTAATCTAAAATTGACACTATAATCGTTTAGGCTTACTACAAAGTGTAGCGATTTATAGATAGGATGACAAATGCTCATTAATTTTAATTGTTGGTTTTTAACTATTGGTTATTAATGACTAAATTTTAGGCAAAAAAATAGCACCTACCTGAATAGATGCTATTTTTTATCGTGTTGCTTGCTTAACCAAAAACTGTTTTATCATTGGCTATTTTATTATTGGCTATTTCAAAAACAGCGCCATGGCTTTTTTAAACAAGCCACCGTATGGCGGTAGTAAAACATTAAGACCATTCAACTTCGATTGTACAAACACAGGCTTCATATGACTAAGACGCTCAAAGCCAGCTTTACCGTGATAAGCGCCCGTACCTGAGTGTCCAACACCGCCAAACGGCAAATCATGTTGCGCCACATGCATAATGACTTCATTAATACACAGGCCACCCGATACCGTATTATTACGCACCTGATCTATCTCGCTATTGTTATCACCAAAGACGTATAGCGCCAACGGGCGTGGACGCTCATTGATAAAACGAATGGCATCATCAAGGCTGTCATAGTGCATCAAGGGTAAAATCGGTGCAAAAATCTCGTTTTGCATGACATCGCTATCAGGCGCAGGCTCACTGACAATCACGGGCGGCATTAGGCGGCTGTCAATATTAGCATCCGTATCAGTCAGCGGATGAACCTCATCGCCTGCCAAGCCATCTAGATAGCCTTGTACACGTTTAAACTGCGCACCATTAATGATGTGCGAATAGTCAGGATTGTCTGCAATATTGGGATAATGTTTTTCCATCCACTCTTTTGCCAGACGGATAAACTCTTCATGATATCGACGCGGAATGAGCACATAATCAGGCGCAATACAGGTCTGACCGGCATTAAGCGTTTTGCCCATCATCACGCGATTGACGGCGTTTTCTAAGTTGGCACCTTCCAAAATGACGACAGGCGACTTACCACCAAGCTCAAGGGTGACCGGCGTTAAATTTGGTGCAGCAGCAGCCATGACCTTTTTGCCGACCGCAGTTGAGCCGGTATATAATAAATGATCAAAGGGTAATTGGCTAAAGGCTTGAGCAATCTCAACTTCGCCGATGACCACAGAAACCATATCCGGTGAAAAATAACGTGAAATAGTTTCAGCGAACGTTTGGGCAAATTGCGGTGCGGCCTCGCTCATTTTAATCATAATGCGATTACCCGCCGCCAGTGCATCAATCATCGGTCCGACTGCCAAAAACAGCGGGTAATTCCAAGGCACCATAATACCGACCACGCCAAGCGGCTGCGGCTGAATCTCATTATGAGCCGGCATATAAAGCGCTGAAATCGATACACGCTGCGGTTTCATCCATTTTTTACCATGTTTTCTGGCATGGCTGATACCGGTAAAACTCGGAAACAGCTCAGCGAACTGGGTCTCTGACTCACTGCGATAGCCAAAATCGGCGCTAATCGCTTTGGCAAGTAGCTCTTGATTGTCGCTTAGCATCACCTCTAGATTGTCGAGTTGATTTTCACGCGTGGCCCAATCATTGATGGGCTGTGTGCGGCTCAAACTTTGTAGGCGTAAAAATTGCGCCTGCATATCAGCGACGGTCTTAATGATGCTAAGGGATTCGTTTGCATCATTGGCATGGTTTGAAGCTTGGTTGGTTGGCGTCGGCTCGCTTTGGAAAAGCGTGTTCTGATTATTATCGGTCATTTATCTTCCTTGTCATAGGCGTTAGAGTCGGCACGCTATAATATATTTTAAGACTCTGAATACATGATCAGGCGCAATATACGCCGTCTATATCCTATATGGCACTTATATATTCACCTTCAACTGATGGCTGTTGATGAACCGTTTTCAATAATGAAGGCAGATGAGATTCCTTTCAATGCTATTCGACACTATTTTAGTCAACGCCGTTTAATGTAGCGCATCGACCAGTGAATGAACAGCACCTTTGATTGACTAGTGGGTCTGTATGAAATACGTGTCATTTAAGGCCTATATTGCTGCTATTTATCAGTATTTTTACTGCCGCTAAATGGAGTAAGCGAATAGCGCAGCTGACGCAAATATAGAGTTGGGCACAATTGCTAAAACTGCTACACTGAATCGCAGTAATAGGATTTATCCAATCTACAAATGCGATCATGCTGTTGGGATTAATTTTTCGCAGCCTCTGTCTGCATCGGCACAACAAGGAAGATTAATCCGAGCAGCATCTGTGTATAAATCTATTGCTTATATTTAGTCTTGACTATCACTCTAGGCAACTAGACTCTAAAAGCATCCTTCTAAAACATCAAAATATAAGACAGTCATTCTTATGCAAAATACCGCGCAACCCCTCAATGAAATGCTAGTCAGCAAGTCGCTCTCAGCTGCTGATTATGTCCCTACCCTTGATGCCATGCTATCGCGTACGTTGGCGCGTATCGCGCTCAAAAAAGAGCAAGGTCTACGCACCCCTGACGAACTATGGATTGTCGATCACAATGATGTCTATACGCTTGGACAAGCCGGTAAAGAAGAGCATATCCTGCAACGTACCAATACCCCTATTATCAAGACCGACCGCGGTGGTCAGGTGACATGGCACGGGCATGGGCAGCTGGTTATCTATTGGTTGTTTGATTTGGAAAGTTTAGGTTGGAGTGTGCGCAACATGGTATCGCACGCCGAGCAAGCGATTGAAGATGTGGTCAATGACTGCCTAAAAAGCCACGCGTCTAATAGTGTCAATACCAGTGCCGATATCAGCGCCCATGCCCGCCGTGATGCGCCCGGTGTTTATTTATATAGCCATCTAAATACTGCCAGCAACGAGAACGCTCAATCTCTGTCTAACGCACCCGCTGATGACGCCATTATGCTCGGTAAAATTGCCTCACTTGGCTTTAAAATCAAGCATGGTTTTAGTTATCATGGGGTCGCGATTAATTTAGATTGTGATTTATCGGCCTTTAATGCAATTAATCCGTGCGGCTATGCGGGCATGCAAATGTTACGACTGGCTGACTTCGTTGCGATGGATGAGCAAACGCAGGATGAACAAATGGCAGTGCAGTCAGCGGAACAATCTATGCAAGCAATTGCCAACTGTTTAAGCTATGAGCAAGTGACCCAAAAGCTTATCGATAATATTGCCAAACGTCATGCGGGACATATCCAATTACGTGCCCTCGCCCCAAAGTAATTTTCCAAAAATTTTTTATAGTGCTTTTTATACAGTCTTGCTTACACAGTTTTTTTTAAATTAAATACTGTTCTTTGCATAATCCTTTTTTGCATAATATCGTGCACGCTTAGACTTAAGCATTGTGAGAAAATTTGAGTCAAACTTGTTATAATCGCAGGCGCACAAATTGGGCGCAGCAATAACCTTAGCGCGCCAACATCTAACCCTTTATCATTGAAGCATTCATAACAAAAGCACCTTGGAGCAATTTATGGCAGATTTTAATAAAATTTTGGACGCAGGCGACGTCGATGGCGGCATCATTAATGTGGTCGTAGAAATCCCAACTGGTAGCAGCCATAAAATTGAGTGGAATCGCGAATTGGCAGTTTTTGAGCTTGACCGTGTTGACCCACAGATTTTTGCTAAACCTTGTAACTACGGTTTTATTCCGCAAACCCTTGATGAAGATGGCGACGAGTTAGATGCGCTTATCATCACAGAACAGCCTTTGCCTACTGGTATTTTCTTAAAAGCGAAAGTAATCGGCGTGATGAAATTCGTTGATGATGGCGAAGTTGATGACAAAATCGTCGTCGTACCTGCTGACGACCGTGATACAGGCAATGCTTACAACAGCCTAGAAGACTTACCAAAGCAGCTTATCAATCAATTACAGTTCCATTTTAGCCACTATAAAGACCTTAAAAAAGCCGGTACAACGGTGGTCGAATCTTGGGGTGACGTCGCAGAAGCTAAAGAAGTCATCAAAGAGTCTATCCAACGCTGGAAAGACTTATAAATTATCCTAGATAATTTATAAGAAGTGTTTATTGCCATTTTTTATTGAAATACGATAAGCGCCATAAAAAATACCGCAGACATGATAATGGTTGCGGTATTTTTTTGCTTGAATTTTGCGCCGATAAAATGGTTATAATACCCTCACTTACCTATTATCACATCCAAATAAGGACTGTCATGTTTGACTCTGATTCAGGCTCAACACCCGCCAATAAAAAACTGCCAAAAGCCGTTATGATGATGGTCGAAAAAGGCAATTTGGTGCAGGCAATTAAAACATTGGCCGCTGATGAAAATATCAGTATGGATGCCGCCAAATCTCGGATAGATGCTTATGAGCTTGCGCTAAAGAACAAGCAGCAGCAAACCCTCACGACTATCGCCAACAAACAAGGTATCCCAAGCCAAGCCTTTAGCTTTGATAGAGAACAAGTGCAAGAAGAGTCGGAGCGCTTGACGAAGACTCGCGTTAAAACCACGCCCACAGAGCAAGGATTCCAAAGTCTACAAGAGGGCGTTGACAGCCAGCTCAATGACTTAGGCTATAAAAAACCGCTTATTCCTTATTGGGCAAAGCGGTTATTGATTATTGCTGCGGTGATGGCAGGGTTATTTTGGATAATGTGGCGTGTGTTTGGCTAGTCTGTTATAAGTGGTTCCATTATAGCAGTCTGTTTTAAATGGTCTGTTAATAGGTTTGAAGAGTGAAATAGCTGGTTCCCTTAGGGTATAGTCAATGGAATTCTCTAATGGCAGTATTTATGATCCAAAGGTAACAAAATGATAGTTCAAGGCAAGTTTAATCCTTATCCAAAAATTTTATTGCCTACTCAATTCATCTATCCAGTTAAATATTCAAAAATTAGTGAGAATCCAAAACTCGTTAATCATAATAAAGACTATCACTTCCGTTGGTGGTTTGAGGACGCTGATAACGAAGGAAGTAAATTAGCTTATAGGCTTAGAAATGATAAAATAGAAGGACTTAATTTAGTGCCATTTGCTCAAAATGGAGATTGGATGGCATATTTTGACGGTGATGATATTTCAGGCAATCCAAGAGTTGTGATAGTAGATTTGGGTGATTTGCCATTTCATATGATATGTGAAGACTTTGATGACTGGCTGACTAAAGCCGAGCAGGATTATTGGCGATAGCTCACCCTAATAGTTTAATGTTTTGTACACCATGAAGTACCCTGAAACTGTTCCCGTGAGTAAAGCTGTTGATACCATTAGCCCACAGCTGAAGGTTCAAGTCCTCACTAGGGAACCATGCTTATTCCCATAACGGTGATTATGTTAAATAGAAATCCACTACCTACCCATTTATATAATTACGAATAACTTCAAGACATTAAAAAAGAGATACCGTGGCATCTCTTTTTTTAAATTCATCAGACATATTATCTTAGTGATGCTCACCCGGTAGAATTCTAGCAAAGGCACGCTGAGCAAGGTTTGGTTTTTTATCAGTCGTCAATCCAGCGCGGGTACTTGGAAAAATACGGTAACCCATCGATTGAATACCAACGTTGATCGCTGGTGCTAATGAATAAGTCGCCGAGGCAAATTTGCCCATGTTACTGGCAATACTGTTTGGTTTATGGACAATCGCTTTGGCAACCATCATCGCCGCCTCATCCGGCATAAGCGCAGGCATGTAGCGGTATAACTTAGTAGGCTCAATCATCGGCGTACGTACCAACGGCATAAAGATATTGGTAATCGTAACATTATCGCCCTTCACTTCAGCAGCCAAGCAGCGGCTAAAGGCATCCAATGCCGATTTTGAGGCAACATAAGCAGCAAAACGCGGGCTATTCGCCAGCACACCAATCGATGAGATATTAACAATTTGACCAGTCTGGCGCTCAATCATCGTCGGCAAAAACCCAAGAACTATTTTAACGGCGCCAAAGTAATTGATATCCATGGTACGCTCAAAATCATGGAAACGATCTATAGACTCGTGAACCGAGCGGCGAATAGAGCGTCCAGCGTTATTGACCAAGACATCAACATGGCCGAAATCTGCCAAAATTTGCGTGCTGACTTTTTCGATATCATCCATATTGGTCAAATCACAAGGGTAATAACTGGCCTTGCCACCAAGCTCCTCGATACTCTCTTTAACGGCTTTCAGTTTGTCTTCAGTACGTGCCAATAAAATAACATGAGCACCGCATTCACTGAGCAGATAGGCTGTACGCTCACCAATACCACTTGATGCTCCTGTGATAATAATATGCTTATCTTTGACTGCTTTGCTGATTGCTTTTTTTGAGGGATTGGCCATAAAAGATCCTTTTCGTAAATGATACTTCCGTTAATGTTCGCCTAAAGCATAACAAATATAATTGGATTAAAGTTAATAAAGAAGCCGTAAAATGCATTTAATATCATGAATATTAGCAGCTGGGTATTTATTATCAAGTGGAATGCTTAAACTGACCGTTTTTTCTTGCTATTCGTGCGCGTGCAAAAAGGCTTCGACCACGCGAAACTGCCCAGCGGTACTCTCCTCGCCATACATCGCTTGGCGAAAAGCATTGGAATTGGGAATGCCGGTGGTATACCAAGCGATGTGCTTGCGGGCAATACGGCAACCTGAATATTCGCCATAAAACTCATATAGTTCTTGCAAATGCGCTAGGACAATCTCCTTTATCTTGCTCACACTAGGTGCCGCAAGCACCTCTCCTGAGCGCAAAAAATGCTCGATATCACGAAATATCCAAGGCTGCCCTTGCGCGGCACGCCCTATCATCACCGCATCACAACCGGTCAGCTCATAGACACGCTGCGCTTTTTGCGCGCTATCGATATCACCATTGGCAATCACTGGAATACTGATGCTTTCTTTGACCTCACGGATCAGCTCATAACGCGCCTCGCCAGTGTACATGTCCTCACGCGTACGCCCGTGAATGGCAATCGCCGCAATACCTGCTTGCTCAGCGCGCTTCGCCACGCGTAAAATATTCTCACGTCCATTCTCATAGCCCAAGCGCGTCTTTAACGTGACGGGCGCATTGACGCTATTTACAGCAGCATCTAGCAAGCGCGCGACCAAATCTTCATCTTGCAAAAGTGCAGAACCCGCCAACCTACGGCACACTTTTTTGGCAGGACAGCCCATATTAATATCAATAATCTGTGCGCCATTATCTATCTGATAACGTGCGGCTTCTGCCAATTTATCAGGTTCTGCGCCTGCTATTTGGGCAGAAATAGGCGCTATTTCGTTATCAAAATTGGCACGATAGAGCGATTTTTTGCGTGCATAAAGAGCGGTATCAGCGATAATCATCTCACTGACCGCATGCCCTGCCCCAAAGGATTTACACAAGCGTCGGAAGGGATTGTCGGTCACGCCAGCCATCGGTGCGACCATCAGGCGATTTTCAATCGTCAAGCCGCCAATGACCAATGGCTGCAATAAAGGATGATCATTAGCAGTTTGTGCTGATGAGTGACTAGACACTGGATTATTTATAGGCATAAAAAACGGCTTGATTCATGGTGAAAACAAGCCGTTATTCTAAGGGTTCGTACGCATATTGCAAGTCATTCAGACAATCATTTGCTCAGCGCACGTCAAGGGACAAAGTGCCTATTTATCAAAGACACTGCCCTGCTCTAAGGTAATATCATCATCGTGCTCTTGCATACGCCACGGTAAAATATCTGGCGATTCATTGATAAAGTGCAAGTATTTCTCGAACTGATCAATAATGTCGTTAATCACTGACTCTGGTTGATAGCCATACAAATCGTAGGTTTGACCACCACGGCGCAAGTAAACCTCCGCACGATAATGATGCTCTTGCGGTAATTTATTCGCCATCGCTTCCGTATAATAGTCAGGCGCTTCATGCTCCGATAAACGCACTTCGTACCAAAATTCAACGTTATCGCCGCCTCGTAACTCAAGCACCACACGATCATTGACCTCATCATAGTTCACATCAGGCAACCAGCCTGTTTCAGCAAATTTTTCTGAGACTTCATTCATCGACGAGACAACTGTACCTTTAATATAATTCAGTACTTTTTCACGCGTTGGCTGCTGCGTCATATAATCAATACGGTCGTGCCATGCGTCTAGTTTGAGTAGGTGCGGCGGCAAATGATTGTCATTGGCCAAGCTTTGATTGCGATGACCTTCGATACGTAGCGCGCGCCACATGCCAAATATGGCAATCAAGATAATCACCGCAAAAGGCAATGCACTGACGATGGCGGCGGTTTGTAAGGCCGTTAAGCCCCCTGCAATCAGCAGTACTGCAGCGACCGCGCCCTCAGTGACCACCCAAAATGAACGCTGCCACCATGGCGTATCGCTACGGCCACCCGCTGCGAGCGAATCAATCACCAACGACCCAGAATCCGATGAAGTCACAAAAAAGGTAATAATCAATAAAACGGTCAATGAAGAGACAAATTCAGTAAAAGGTAGATTCTCTAATAATTTAAACAAGGCAATAGCTTGGTCGTTTTGTACTTCGCTGATTAATGAGGTATAACCATCGAACATAATCATATGTAGCGCCGTGTCACCGAACACCGCAAACCAAAAGAAAGTGAAGAATGTTGGTACTAACATCACGCCAAAGACAAACTCACGAATGGTACGACCACGGCTAATCTTGGCAATAAATAAGCCTACAAAGGGTGCCCATGCAATCGTCCATGCAAAGATAAACAATGTCCAGTTACTAATCCAATCACTCAGCTGATACGCTTGTAAACTAAAGGTGCGCTCAACGATATTGCCCAAATAGCTACCGGTATTTTCCATAAAGGCATTGAGAATAAAGACAGTCGGACCAACGACAAAGACAAACAGCATCAACGCCGTTGCCAATACCATATTTAAGATAGATAAGCGTTTAACCCCTTTATCCATACCCGCCAGCACCGAAACCAATGCCGCTGCAGTAACCATTGCAATCGTAATCACTTGGACGGTAATATTAACAGGAATCAAATCCGGCAATAAATAATTTAAACCGGCATTAATCTGCGAGACCGACAGACCCAAACTGGTGGCAATACCAAACATCGTACCCAAAATGGCAAACACATCAACCGTATGCCCGATAGGACCATAAATCTTGTCACCGATTAATGGATATAAGGTTGAGCGCATCGATAAGGGTAAGCCATGCCGAAAGGAGAAGTATGCGAGCGACAAACCAACGACCCCATAAATAGACCAAATATGAAAGCCCCAGTGAAAGTAGGCAATCTGCATGGCTTCCTTTGCGGCGGCAATGGTCTGCGGTTCTGATAATGGTGGACTGGCAAAATGCAATACCGGCTCTGCCACGCCAAAGAAGAGTAAGGCAATACCGTAACCCGCCGAAAATAGCATGGCGAACCACTCAAGAAAGCCATACTCAGCCTCGGCATGATCAGGGCCTAGCTTGATACTACCGTAAGGCGAAAATGCCAATACGATGATAAACATCAAAAAAATCGCCACCGCCAGCATATAAAACCAGCCAAAGGTTTCGGTAATATAATTTAATACTGTACCAAACAACTCGCCAGCGGCTTCAGGATTAAGGGATGTGCCTATAACTAACAGCAACATAATGACGGCCGCTGGCACAAATACCGGCAGCAAAATGGTGGAACTGGATGATTTAGGCTTCATAAAGGGAGTCTCGTAACGGTGAGAAAAATATCAAAAAGTTTTCAAAGCATTCAAAATATAAAAATGTAAAAATACCTACGTAAAATATGCACCAATTTTTACCACATTGAACGCCCAAACCCCAGAACCATGCCAAATATGTAACATCAATTTAACATTTGTTACACCACTATTACCTAAAAATAAAAAAGGCAACTTGTTAGCTGCCTTTTTATCCATACTTTTCTATTCACACTTATAAAAATTGTTTTTTTCTAACGCAATGTCTAAGCAATAAATCTCAGCTCTACAGCTTAAGCATTAATAACCTCTGCTAATTGTTTTGCCATTTCAGCAAGTTCGCCATGATCTGCTTGCGTTACAGCATGGCGACCTAGTTCATGAATGCTCGATGGAATCAGGTGCACGTGATAATGAAAAACAGTTTGCCCTGCTTGTGCGCCATTGAGCTGCATTTGAATAATACCTTCACGCTCGAATACTTGACGCTGTGCTTGCATTACCTTTTTGGACGTCATGAGCACGGCTGCGGCATATTCTGGCTCCAGGTCGACTAAATCAACAGCTTTTTGCTTAGGAATCACCAATACATGACCTTTTGCTTGCGGCATGATATCCATAAAGGCGAGGGTTTTATCGTCCTCGAAAACCTTATGATAAGGAATATCACCGTTAAGCATTTTGGCAAAAATATTGTTATCGTCGTATTTGGTTTGGTTGTCTTGACTCATTATTTTATTCCTTAGTTGGTTATCAGTACTTGTTGATCAGTATTAGAGGGTAAATATCTCAGCAAATATAGTGGACGAAATATGGGCTGAGTACAAGGGCTTGAGGATTTGCAGGTATCACGATTAATTTATTGACGAGTGATGCGCTTTAAATGTTATATTAATCCTCTATTTTAATCACCCTACGTTTATGGATTTGACTGCCTTGCCAACCCAATCATCGAACACCACTGATGCTCATAGCGACCACGCTCATGACGCTATGAGTAATCATACTGCGGTTAATGAAACGCTTGAAGATAGCGCGCCGTCAACCATTGAGCCAAATGCCATTATCTTAGCTGAAGCATTGACCGATAAAGCTATCAGCTGGCGTATCCATAATTGCAAAATCAGCAAAAAAACCATTACGCAGGATATGCTGCTGCCCTTTTTGTATCATTACGACAGTTTGGATGACAGTATTAAACAAACCTATCCGCTAACACCGTCATTGCTTGCCCAGTTTAATACTCCGATGACGGCGAATGAGGCTGCGAAACTTATCGGTATTGATAAGGCGCTGATAACCAGCCCTTGGCATGTCAAAGTAGTTGGCTCATTGGTCGTATTCAGCGAAGCCCTGCAATTAGCGGTACGTTTGCATTGGACCAATACCGGTAAAGACACCCAGCAAATTTATACCAAAAATGAAGCGGATGCGCTTACTGCGGCTTTTAAAGAGTGGCAGTTTTTTGGTCGTATTGATGTCCTATATAAAAACGCCAAACAGACGTTAATCAGTATTGATGAACAAGCTGAAGGCGATAAACAGATACTGACTATTGATGCCAGCTCCGATTATCAGTTCTTGCCAGCGACTCACGCCTTGGTCGTCATCGCCAAACTAGAAGCTGATAAAGGCGAGCTGCCTTGGTTTGAGAGCGCTATCTTAGAGCGTCTTGCCTAAATATTGACCCTTAAGTCTTTATGATTCGGGGTTAATTGTTTTCAGTTACTCATATCTAATGGTATGGTAATGACTTAGTATTATTCACTAGTACTCACACTGCATAAAAAGCACACTATCAGTATGACAGCGGATGCTGCACACGTTAATAAATCTCGCTCATTTGTAAGGAATATCACATGGATTATCGCTCAAAAACTTCTACTGGCGGTCGTAATATGGCAGGTGCTCGTGCCCTATGGCGCGCAACCGGCATGACTGATGGCGACTTTGGCAAACCAATTATTGCAATTGCCAACTCCTTTACGCAGTTTGTACCCGGTCATGTGCATCTAAAAGACTTGGGGCAAATGGTTGCGCGTGAGATTGAAAAAGCGGGCGGCGTGGCAAAAGAGTTTAATACTATTGCAGTCGATGATGGTATTGCCATGGGTCATAGCGGTATGCTGTATTCACTACCAAGTCGTGACTTGATTGCTGATTCGGTTGAATATATGGTTAATGCGCATTGCGCCGATGCTTTAGTTTGTATTTCTAACTGTGACAAAATCACCCCTGGTATGCTAATGGCGGCAATGCGCCTTAATATTCCAGTGGTGTTTATTTCAGGCGGCCCGATGGAAGCAGGTAAAGTGATTGCCAGCACTGTAGCTCACAGCCATAACAACGATGGCGGTAGCGACGTCCATACCACTGACAGTAAAGGCAATGCGATTCGTAAGCTTGATTTAGTCGATGCGATGATGGATGCCGCTGATGATAGCATCAGTGATGAAGACGTCTTAGCCATTGAAAGCTCAGCGTGTCCGACTTGTGGTTCGTGCTCTGGCATGTTTACTGCTAACTCTATGAATTGCTTGACCGAAGCTTTAGGTTTGGCATTACCGGGTAATGGTTCGCTGCTGGCCACTCATTCGCTGCGCCGCGAGTTATTCTTGGAAGCTGGGCGCACGATTGTGTCATTGGCCAAACGCCGCTACGAGCAAGATGATGATTCTGTATTGCCGCGCTCTATCGCCACCAAAGCTGCCTTTGAAAACGCGATGACTCTAGATATCGCCATGGGCGGCTCAACCAATACTATTTTGCATCTGCTAGCAGCCGCCAATGAAGCCGAAGTCGATTTTAAAATGTATGATATCGATCGTTTAAGTCGCGGTGTGCCTTGCCTAGCAAAAGTTGCTCCTGCATCGCAAAAATACCATATGGAAGATGTACACCGTGCTGGTGGTGTATTTGCGCTGTTGGCCGAGCTTGATCGTGCAGGCTTACTCCATACTGACTTGCCAACCATTCATAGCGCCACGATGAAAGAAGCCATCGATAAATGGGACATCATGAACCCTGACAATCTTGAGGCGCGTGCACGTTACATCGCCGCTCCTGGTGGCGTCCGTACTACTGAGGCCTTCTCACAGTCAAAAGAATGGCCGAATCTCGACGTCAACCGCGAGTCAGGCTGTATTCGTAGTGCTCAGCATGCCTATTCAACCGATGGCGGCTTAGCAGTACTCTACGGCAACATCGCCGAACGTGGCTGCGTGGTCAAAACCGCTGGCGTCGATGAAAGCATCTTAGTCTTTACCGGACGCGCACGCATTTTTGAATCGCAAGACGATGCCGTAGCAGCTGTGCTTGCTGATCAAATCGTAGCCGGTGATGTGGTCATCATCCGCTATGAGGGCCCAAAGGGTGGCCCAGGTATGCAAGAGATGCTGTATCCAACGACTTACCTAAAGTCTAAAGGTTTAGGCAAAGAGTGTGCGCTGTTAACTGACGGTCGTTTCTCTGGTGGTACCTCAGGTTTATCAATTGGTCACGCCAGCCCTGAAGCGGCTGAAGGTGGCGCGATTGGCCTGGTAGAAGAAGGCGATACCATTCATATCGACATCCCAAACCGTACTATCAATATGCAGGTCAGTGATGAAGAGTTGGCAGCTCGCCGTGAAGTCATGGAAGCCCGCGGTCGCGATGCATGGAAGCCTGTGAGTCGTGAGCGTCACGTCTCTCCTGCCCTACGTGCTTATGCGGCTATGACGACCAGTGCCGATACCGGTGCCGTCCGTGATGTGAGCCAAGTTGAGCGTTAAGCAAAAAACTTTGCTTATAAGTTTTTAAAACTACAGTCTTAAAGCAATACTCTTATAGAATTATCCAAAGCCTGCGCTATGCAGGCTTTTTTTTCACCAAAAAACAACGTAGCCGCCATTCTGATAACGTTTTTTTGCGGTATTAAAAAGCGTTTAGCCTCATTATTAAGAGCTAATAAACACCATCTAATAAACACCATCTAATATCGCATCTCTAAATCCTATAAAACAGCGTGCAGCAAACTTATGATTGAAAATTATAATTTATTCTTATTGGTCTGCGGCATTGCCTTTTTATTTGGGGCGCTGTTTCCTATTATTTTTAAACGCACGCCCATCTCATTACCCATGTTACAGGTGAGCTTTGGTTTACTGATGGGTTATTGGTGGACGAGTTTATCTTTTTTAAACCCGATTGATAATGGTCTTATTATCGAAAAACTGACCGAGATTGTGGTATTAGTTTCATTAGTTGGTGCGGGTATTAAGATTGATACTGAGCTATCGTGGCACTTATGGCGACCGACCGTGCGCTTACTGCTTATCACCATGCCGATTGGTATTTTTGCAATGGCCGTCTTAGGCTATTATGCTTTTGGTTTGACGCTCGGCGCTGCCATCTTGCTCGGCGCTGTACTGGCCCCGACCGACCCCGTATTAGCCTCTAGCATTCAAGTAGGCCCGCCTAACACCGGCGGCGAAGATGCACCGCGCTTTACTTTAACCTCAGAAGCGGGGTTGAATGATGGTCTCGCATTTCCTTTTGTCTATCTCGCGATTAAGATAGCGGAAGCTTATAGCGGAGGGCAGCAGTTCACGGGTGAGATGCTGTGGTCTTGGTTCACCCATGATGTGCTGTGGAAAATTGGCGCAGGCCTGATAGTTGGCATTGTGGTTGGTAAAGTTTTGGCAAAGCTGGTGTTTTCGAAATACAGCCACAACACCACTATTTCCCAAGGGTATGTGGTGATTGCCATCACATTGCTTGCCTATGGACTGGCAGAATACGTGCATAGCTATGGGTTTATTGCCGTATTTGTTGCAGCCTTTGCCTTTCGGCGCTCAGAGCGCGAACACAGCTATCATCACAAATTGCACGATTTTGCTGAGCAATCAGAAGGTTTGCTGATGTCTTTAGTGCTTGTTATCTTTGGCATGTTCTTAGGTCAAGGCTTGCAAGCGGGGGTTGAGCTGACGTGGCGCGTTTATATTGTCAGCTTTACCTTTTTATTGCTGATTCGTCCTATTGGCGGCTTTATCGCTTTATCAGGATTAAACCTTCCACGTACCGAAAAATACGCTATTTCTGCGCTCGGTATTCGTGGTATTGGGACTTTATACTATTTATCTTATGCCCTCAATCAAGGATTCTTTAATAATGAAGATGCCCTTAAACTTTGGATAGTGTGCTCCATTGTGATTTTAACTTCTATCTTTATCCATGGTTTAAGTGCGACAAGGCTGCTTAAAATGACGCCAAATAAGTCGCATTAGTATTAAGTGCCGATGATGCTAATTAACCTTATCTGTCAGCATCCACCAAATCCAATACTGCTTCCGTTAGCGCAAACTGACGGACATCATTAAGCATCGTTACGTCAAAGTTATGGATAAAGGCTAATGACAGTTGCCGCGTAGGGTCACACCAAGCAACCGAGCCGTTATAACCCATATGACCAAAGCCTTGCGCCCTATCATCACCAGCTTTGCTATCACAAAGACTAAAACGGCGATGATAGCCCAAACGCCAGTTCATTTTTGCAGGCATCACTGCATCCATGCCGGTAACTTGCGGGGTTGATAGCTGCTGAAAGGTTTGCTCATCAATGAGTGTCTGCCCCTGCCATATACCGCCATTGGCTAGCATGGCATAAATAGTCGCTAATGCTTGCGCTGAGGCCACGCCATTGGCAGCAGGGATAACAGCCTGTAATGTGCGTTTATCATAATAATCAATAGGTTGCTTATTGGCTAACATAAGAGCGGATTTATAATTTTTTAAATTAAGCTGGCTATTATTAAAGTATAAACGATTAATTTTTGCCGTATCTAGACTGGGTAGCTCATCTACCGTTGTACTTTCGTTTGTACTCTCATTTTTACCATCATTTGCGCTCGTTTGATTGGTTAGCGCTCTTTTTTGCCAACAAGCATAGCTTGGTAGACTGGTGTAAGTATGCAAAGTATTGGCAGAGTCTGCCCTTAACACTGGTTTACTACGGCGAGGACGCGCTTGCCCGCTTTGTTGACTGCTTTCTTGGTTTGTTCCTAAATCGTCTTTTTGCTCTGCTACCTGCTCTGCTGTCTCAAAATACTTAACTAGATGCGCAACGTCGTTTACCTTGTTTTCTGGTACGCCAAAATAACAGCTATCTGCAATCCCAAGAGGTTCGGTTAAATAATGGCGCAATGCGTCAGCTAATGGCATATCAGTAACGGCTTCTATCACGCCGCCTAACACCCAGCCATAAACCAGCGCGCTATAAGCGCTATCATATAACTCACTCTGTTCGGGAGCAGTTATCGGCATGGCGGCAACTTTCTCTAGCATTATATTCCAATCAAGCACGGTTTTATTATCGACATCGATACTTTGAATGGAAAATAAATTGCCCTGATGCGACATCACGCGACGCAGCGTAATCTGCTCTTTGCCCTGCGCCGCAAAAGCTGGCCAATAATCAGCAATCGGTTGGTCATAATCAAGTAATTGCTGCGAGACCAATACATGTACCAAGGTCGCCAAAATACCCTTACCCGTCGAAAAATTAAGCGATAACGTATCAGGACTCCATGACAAATCCGCGCGTGCCATGCCCACACTTGCTTGAGCGATGCATTGTCCCGCCTGACAAACGACTAATGCCCCACCGGCTGGCGCATCATCAAGCTGTAAGTCCGTTAGCAGTTGTTGTAATCGTTGCTGAAGATCAAGGTTAATGGCGACAGTTGATTTAATCGCTTCATTCGGGGCGCTTGATTCATGGACGTTGTTATTATTTGCTTGTTCATTATTTTTTATCATTATTTACTCGCTTTATTTTTAATCTGAGTTATAAAAAACCGTTATTACACTTAAAAAACTGCCTGCTGATAAAATTTTCTCGTAAAAAAGGCAACCTATTGGTCGCCTTTTTATTGAGTGATGCTAATCAGTTTAAATGACATCGACGATAGCTTAGCGTGGCACTAATAAACGATTATGAACCTCTTCTGCAAGCTTCGTCAAACCATGACTACGCCCACGTTCCATCGCCGTATCCATTTTACGCCCACGTAACCAGCCGGCACGCAGCGCAATTGCTGCGCCAGCACGATTGCCAGAGCCACAATGCATAACGGTTTTTTTGCCATGATGCTGACGTAAGATGTTATCAAATGCCAATATCTTTAGCTGTTTTAAATCGTTCGCACCCCTTATAGGTAGCTGCTCATAAGCCATGCCAGCACCCTCGACCGCCGCTCGTTCATCAAAACTTAGCTCATCATCAGGCTGCAGGTTAATCACTAACTCAACGCCAGCGGCCGCCAAAGCGGCTACTTTTGCTTCATCGAGTGCACCGCAGACAATGGTGTTTGCCTCCGGACGAAAATAAGGCTCAAATATATCTGCTAAATTGATACCGTTATCTATAGCGCTTGCAGCATTTTGTTCGTTAGTATCGCTTTGCTCATGAGCAGCGCTTTGGTCTATCACAGCTGAACTATCAGGCTCAGCGGCGCTTATTGCATTTTCATGTAAAGTCATAATTAGTGAGGTGTTCGTGAAATATGAATGTTAAAAAATATGGCCTATTTTACTGGTTGTCAGCTTGCAATTTAATCACACCTGCAAGATGCGGCTTGTCGTTTTTGGCGCTATATAAGCCAAACTCACAGCTATCTTCTGCATTTTTAAGCTGTGCGACTGGTTCCGCAATCAGCTCTACTTCAGCTGGCAAAAAGATAGGCAGTTTAAATGACACTTCAACCGTACAAGCATCTGGCAGCTCATCCATCAAAGCCAGACATTTGGCCTTTGACCACATACCATGAGCAATGGCTTTTGGGAAACCAAACGCGCGTGCTGATAGCGGGTGCAGATGGATAAGGTTAAAGTCACCTGAAACAAACGCATAACGACGACCGATATCTTCTGGTACTTCAAAGATGCTGTGCACACCGTCTTCATTGACTGCTGGCTTCACGGTTACTGGACGCGGCGTGCTTTTTTTATCTTTGCTGCTTGATTTTTTGCCGCGTGATAAATAAGTAGAGGTCCCTTCCCAAATGACTTCATCATTTGATTTCACTGTGGTGACAAAATCAAACTGCTGACCTTGGGCATGATCACGCAAGTTATCAAATTTTACCGCCATGGCAACCGTTTCACGCTCACCGATAGGACGATACTGAGTGACGCTATTATCCACGTGTACCAAACCTAGCATGGCAAATGGAAACGGCTCTTTGACCATCATATTCATCTGCAACGTCTGTGATAAGACCGAAAAATACGTCACAGGCACTTTGCCATTATCAGCGAAACCACAAATCTTACGATAGTCATCAAGATTGCTTTGATCGATGTGCAAGTCATCTACATAATAGGTCGCTTGTGGCAATTGATCGCGACTGATTTTTCCGCTATTACCAATAGGCAATAAGCTTTTGACGATATTAGCATAAGTGGTATGCGCTTTTGGCAACGCATCATAATGTTTGTCTGACATAATAAATCCTAAGTGGGGCTTGAGCAAATTTTCTGGCTAGATGTAAAATGCGATGCATTCGTTTATTAGTAAGTGCATTGACTAATACTTACTTTGATTAATACTTGCTTTAAGTAATATTGACACTTATTTTGATTAATATAGGTTTTGATTAAAAGGTAATTTCGCCCAACAAAGAGGGTCACTCCCTTTACCCAATCCAGCTATTTATCATTATAGTAATAATCCGCCGCCAACATAAAAAACCATCTAACAAACCGGGCAAGTTATTATTACTGTGTTTTTATCATAAAAAAGCCACCCTAGGGCAGCTTTATTACAATTTATCAGCAATTTTTTCGTAAGCATATGTGAGGTAAATCTAAAACCTTACTGGATATCATATACTTAGTGCAAGCTTAATTGAGATTAATCATCTATGTTATTAAGCAGAATTTTGCCTGCATTATATTTACTAAGCACCTAATAAGCTTTGACCACACACACGTACAATGTTGCCATTTAGGCCGCCAGAAGCTGGTGAAGCAAACCATGCAATGGTTTCAGCTACGTCTACTGGCAAGCCGCCTTGGCTCATTGAGTTCATACGGCGACCGGCTTCACGAATGGCAAATGGAATCGCTTCTGTCATTTGCGTTTCGATAAATCCTGGGGCAACAGCGTTAATCGTCATACCTTTCGCATTGTCTTCTAACTGTTTAGCAGTGGCATTGACTAAACCAATAACGCCTGCTTTAGAAGTCGCATAGTTACTTTGACCTAAGTTACCGGCGATACCTGAGATTGATGAAACGCAAACAATACGCGCATTTTCTTTTAGCACATCATTATCAAGCAAATAGCGGTTTAGCTTGGCAATACTGCCCAAGTTGATATTGATGACCATATCCCATTTTTGCTCGTCCATGTTGGCAAGCGTTTTATCACGCGTGATACCAGCATTATGAATCACTGAATCTAGACCGCCACGTTTTTGCGCGGCTTCAGCGATTTCTTTGCCCGCATCTTCACTGGTGATGTCGACTGTTAGGACTGAACCACTGATTTCGCTTGCCACTTTTTGTAAGTCAGCTTGCTGCTGTGGTACATCAAGACAGATAACGTGAGCGCCTTCGCGTGCTAAAACACGGGCGATTGCTTCACCAATACCGCGACTTGCGCCAGTCACTAGCATGGTTTTGCCGCCCAAAGGCTGTGCCCAATCAACGTCAACGTTAGCGCTGTTACTGACACGTACCACTTGTCCTGAAACATAGGCTGAACGTGCTGAGGTGAAAAAGCGTAATGTTGAGTCTAAGTTTTGCTCAGCGCCTTCGGCAACATAAATAAGCTGGGCTGTGATACCACGCTTAAACTCTTTACCGACCGACTTCACAAAACCTTCAAGCGCGCGTTGTGCCAATGCCGCTTCGATATCCGTGATGTCTTCTGGTGGACGACCAATAATAATAACGCGACCTGATTTCTCGACGCGGCGCGCAACAGCATGAAAGAATTCATACACTTGCTTTAGCTCATCAGCATTACTGATATTACTGGCATCAAATAATAGGACTTTAAATTTATCATCGCCGCCTGTATTGGCCTTGGCTTTAACGCCGGCATCAGACAGCGCATCTTTCACATTATCACTGCTATTTACAAACACGTCAGCATGCAGCTCTGACAAAATACGGGCTACTGACTCACTGATGGCGGTATTATCACCATTAGCACGACCAACCAATACGCTACCACGTACCGCAGGCTGGCCACTATCAAAACGATCAAGCTCTACTGGCATAGGCAAGCCTAAGTTTTTTGCTACTTTTTTACCAATAGAAGACTGAACAAAATCACCATAACGGTCTGACATAATATAATCCTATAATTAACGAGTAAGATAAAAATTAACGGGTAAATAATAGTAAACAAAAATGCAATGCGCCTATTATAAAGACTCACCAGCACTATCATTGATAAAAATTATTAGCATTTAGTAAATGGGCTTAAAACTGCCTCAACTATACACTTCCATGCGAAACAAGTCCAAAAGCCACTAATGTCTATAACAATCTGTAGACAAGCCAGTATACAAGATGGCCACTTTTTCTCGGGTCAAAAACACCAAACTTATGCTAAAATCTAACGTATAAGTTATGGCAAACGCACTTATAGATAACAATATATTATCAAAAGCTCTGTTATGCAATGCAAATAATCAACACTAGCCAGTCGAAATGGCTGTTGTTAACTGACGTGAAACGTTATTAACCCTTGCGATAGCTTAAACATAATGTCACATCATTTGCCAAAGGCATACAGTAAGGCCGTAAAAAACGCCTTATGATAAGCCACTGCATTTTAACCATTGTTATGTAATATAATCGCTGTCATTAGATAGCAATCATTCAGTAATAGTATCTGTATACGATTTTTTTTAACGTTTTAAGACTTTTATTAAGCACTTTTTTACTGCTTTTTTTCATTAATACGTTCTTCCCTTTTTTCTTCTACCCATACTTTTTAAGGATAATATTATGAGTAATAAAAATAATCACCCTGATAGCCCTGTTGTTGAAAGCACCGTTGTAAAAGCCAGCGATACAAAAAATACCGAATCAGCTGCGAAAGAGTCAGCTGCTAATTCAAAAGCGACTGAGTCGAAGAAAGCGGATACTAAAGCTAACGACACTAAAGCTACTGATACAAAAACAGCCAGCTCTAAAAAAGACAACGCTGCTAAAGATGACAACAAAGCCAAAGAAGCGGATACGACTAGCGCTAACAAAACCACTACTGCTGCTAAAAAAGCCAGCCCAACCAAGCTTAGCTCAGGTCAACATCGTGTGGCTATCCTAGGCGGCAACCGTATTCCTTTTGCTCGCTCAAACGGTACTTATGCAGATGTCAGCAACACTGACATGTTAACCGCAGCGTTAGATGGTTTGGTTGAGCGTTTTAACTTACAAGACAAAAAAGTCGGTGAAGTGGTTGCTGGTGCAGTCATGAAACTGAGCCGCGATATCAACTTAACGCGTGAAGCGACACTAAGCACGGCATTGAACCCACATACCCCAACCTATGATATCTCACAAGCTTGTGGTACTGGCTTGCAAGCAACGTTTGCTGCTGCCAATAAAATCGCCCTTGGTATTATCGATTCGGCCATTACTGGCGGTGTTGATACGACTTCTGACGCGCCTATCGCAGTTGGCGATGGCTTACGTAAAGTGTTAATTAAATTGGGCGCTGCTAAAGACAACAAACAACGTCTAAAAGCGCTAATGGGTTTAAATCCAAAAGATTTACTTGATACCCCGCAAAATGGCGAGCCACGTACCGGTTTATCAATGGGCGACCATCAAGCGATTACCACACTTGAATGGAACATCAGCCGTGAAGCACAAGATGAGCTTGCTTTTACTAGCCATCAAAACCTAGCGCGCGCTTATGATGAAGGTTTCTTTGATGATCTAATTACCCCATATAAAGGTCTGACGCGCGACAATAACTTGCGCCCAGATACTACTTTAGAGAAATTAGCTAAATTAAAGCCTGTATTTGGCAAAAAGAATGCCAACCCAACCATGACAGCGGCTAACTCTACACCGCTAACTGATGGTGCTTCTTGTATACTACTAGGTACTGATGAGTGGGCGGCAGCACATGGCCTTAAGCCATTGGCTTATATCGTTCATCAAGAAACCGCTGCTGTTGACTTCATCGGTAAATCTGGCGATAAAGAAGGCTTACTGATGGCGCCAGCTTATGCGGTACCGCGTATGCTTGAGCGTGCTGGTCTGACCTTGCAAGACTTTGATTTTTATGAAATCCATGAAGCGTTTGCCTCACAAGTACTATCAACCCTTGCTGCTTGGGAAGATGAAAAATTCTGTTCAGAGCGTCTGGGTCTTGATGCGCCATTAGGTTCTATCGATCGTAGCAAGCTAAACGTCAATGGTTCATCACTTGCCGCCGGTCACCCATTTGCTGCAACCGGTGGTCGTATCCTAGCCACTGCTGCTAAATTACTGGATCAAAAAGGTTCAGGTCGCGCGCTTATCTCTATCTGCGCCGCTGGTGGTCAAGGTGTAACTTGCATCTTAGAGAAATAATTACTCTAAGATATCCTTAGACAGTCAATAACGTTAAGCTTTTAAAACACCCTTTAATCTATTGATTAAAGGGTGTTTTTTTGTCTAAAAAGACGCTGAAAGCCGCTCTCAATCAAATTTTTTAAAGTCATAATACCAATAGAGATTATATGCAATCATCAACTACTCCATTGTTCGCAAAAACATTAGAAAATGAATTGTCTAATCAATCGAACACTGCTCACTCATAGCTGCATCATTAGATATGTTAAAATAGCTTTATAAAAGGCATTCATATAAAAATTTGTCATATAAAGAGCTGTCATCATAAAAGGCAGTCATAAAAATAGGTATTAGGAGCTTACTATGAGCAAGGATCCCTCGTCGATTGATCGGCAAACCTTAACCACGACCAAGCGGCGTGAGCTATCAGCGCTTGAACAAGGCAGCTTCATTACCCGAATGGATAAAGAGGTGTTTGGCGATGAGCTGCGCCGAAAAATGCATCAAGACTTAATAGATAGCTATGATGAAGAGCTTGAAAATGAGATAGACGATTACGTGCGCGACTTTCGTTTTGATGGGCGCGAGATGAGTGAGCAAGAAAAGCTTGATCGCCGTACCTATTTTCAAGAGTTATTGCGCCTGCAACGAGAGCTTATTAAGCTGCAAGATTGGGTGGTTGAATATGGTGAGCGTATCGTCGTGATATTTGAAGGACGTGATTCTGCTGGTAAAGGCGGCGCTATCAAGCGCATTACTCAGCGCTTAAACCCACGTGTTTGCCGAGTGGCTGCCCTACCGGCTCCAACAGAACGTGAACAATCGCAGTGGTATTTCCAACGCTATGTGGCGCATCTCCCTGCTGCTGGTGAAATTGTCTTATTTGATCGCAGCTGGTATAACCGTGTGGGCGTCGAGCGCGTCATGGGATTTTGTACCGATGCCCAGTACGAAGAGTTTTTCCAATCGGTACCTGAATTTGAGCGCATGCTGGTACGTTCAGGTATTCGCTTGGTCAAATATTGGTTTTCGATTACCGATGATGAGCAACATTCACGTTTTATGAGCCGGATTCATGACCCTCTTAAACAGTGGAAACTGTCGGCGATGGATTTGCAATCACGCCGCCGCTGGGAGGATTATACCAAGGCTAAAGAGACCATGTTTGAGCGCACGCATATTCCTGAAGCGCCATGGTGGGTGGTCGAAGGCAATAATAAAAAACGCGCACGGCTAAACTGTATTGCCCATTTACTAGAGCAAATCCCGTATAAAGAAGTACCGCGTGATGAGGTCGAGCTGCCTGAACGCAAGCGCGATGACGAATACTACCGCGAACCGATTCCTGATGATATGTATGTGCCACCACGTTATTAAATAAACAAATTTATGCACGTATTATTTAATAAAATATGACGCATGAAAAAGCAGCCTTATATATTTATAAGGCTGCTTTTTTTATATTATTTCGCTAGTATTTATAATAATCATAGCGAATACGATTGCTGATCTGTAAAAACACTACATGGTATAAGTCGACTGTAAACTATCAATCTTACCGGCCAATAAACGCTCGACCTCATTTTTAATTCTTAGCCCAGCGATATCTGTACCTATCTGCACCGCAAAACCTGCTGGACGGCCACTTTGGCTTTTAGAATTAATCCAAACCACCTTACCGTTCATAGGCAAGCGTTCGCTAGAATTGGGCAAAGTCACGGCAATAAACACCTCATCGCCCAGTTTTTGTATTCTATCAGACGGCACAAACAACGCGCCATTGGTCACAAAGGATAAATAGCTTGCGTATAACGTTTCCATATCTTCAATATGACAGGTTAAAATCCCGCCACGTCCTGGCATTGCCATAGTTAGCTTCCTTTATGAGTGAGGTTTACTTTATTTTGATTTATAAATACGCCAATTCTTGCATCAGCTTATCATAAGCGAATTTTTCTTGCACATTTTGTTGTAGGGCGATTTTTGTTTGTTGCAGACTGTTTATAAATGCCTCAAAGCTACTTTCAGCAGGTTTATAATTGCTTAAAGAGGCGGATAAATCAACATCCTTTTGCAGCGCATCGAGACCCAAACATACACGGCGCATATCGACCAGCATTAGCTCCGACAATTGAATAAACTCGCTTATACTCAGCTGGGTTTGCCAATAATCGCTTGCCGCAATGCTACTGCGTTTACCGCTACGTAACGCTTGCCACGTTGTCAGCCATAACGCGCGCTTGCTATACCAAGGCGCTTGTGCAAGGGCCACCGCTGCTAAAGGCGCGCCATTTGCCAACTGTATCAGCTGCTCAATGGCCGCCGTGCCGACCGCCTCACGGTTGACCGTACTGCCTAAAGCATGAGTGACATAATCGACTGAAACAGCAGGATCAATCGTTTGCAATGCCAGCTGCTGAACGCGGCTCTTAATGGTTGGCAGTAACTGCGCCGGAGCATCACTGATGAGGAATAAATGCACTTGCGCTTGCGGCTCTTCCAAGGTTTTAAGCAGCGCATTAGCCGCAGCAATGGTCATTTGCTCTGCATAATCTAGCACACAAATCCGCATGCCCTGCCCGCCTTGATAAATAAACGGCTGTAGAGCACGAATATCATCGACTTTTATTTTTAACGCGGCGTTACTAGCAGCTTTGGCAGATTTTTTGTCTTTTGCGGTGCTAGTTGCTGCTTCTTTAGCATGGGCATTATCGGCACTGACTGGCATACTAATCATTGGTAAGACTTGTAAGCTTGGATGCGTCCCTGATCTAAGCCATTGACAGCTCTCACAAACGCCGCAAGCGCCGAGCGGATGGCTATCGCGCTCACGGCATAATAACCATGCCACCAAGCGCCAGACAAAAGCACGCTTACCCATCCCTTGCATCCCAGCCGCTAAAAGTGCATGGGGTAAGGATTGCTGCGGCATTAACACCCGCTTTGTCAGCTGCGACCATAACTCATTTTGCCACGGTAGTAACGGTGCAAAATAAATACTATCGCTCAAAGGCACTGTGCTGGTCATTTCAGTTATCTCACTTATGGTCATCGCTCAATGCTTTTAATGCGTTCACTACCTTTAACACACTGAACACCTTTAATATGATCAATCTGCTAATACACTTAAAACCTTTAAAGACCGAATAAACCAATTATTTTTAATCAAAAATATTGGTTTTTTACTTAGGCTATTATTAATTATCTACATTAGCAGTTTTGAAAATCTATTAAACTCATGGCATTTAGACGGTCCAAATCTTCTTGGGTATCGACGCCTGCTGGCAGATGACAGGCGGCTGGGGCAATAGCAATATGGCCACCATTTTCTAATACGCGTAACTGCTCTAAGCTTTCCAGTGTTTCGAGTGGCGTTTGCGGCCAGTGTACAAACTGCTGTAACAAGCTGACGCGGTAAGCGTATAACCCTAAGTGGCGATAAGCATTTTTTGGCGATTGCTGCTGTGTAGCGCTGTCCTTTGCCAATACTGCATCACGGTCACACGGAATCGGCGCACGGCTAAAATACAGTGCGCGCTGTCGATGGTTCGAGGTCTGACTGACGACTTTAACGACCGATGGGCGCATAAACGTCTCGTAGTCTTCGATAGGTTCGCATAAAGTCGCCATCACACTCTCGGCATCTTGTACCAACAGTGCTTTAACTTGCTCTAATAATAACGGCGGTACTAAAGGCTCATCACCTTGCATATTGACCACGATATCATGCTCAGCCCAGCCTTTAATAGTCGCGACCTCAGCCAAGCGGTCAGTTCCTGACGCGTGCGCGCTACTGGTCATCACCACGTCAAAGCCTGCTTTTCTACAAACTTTGGCAATTGCTTCGTCATCCGTGGCAATACACATATCATCAGCAAAATCAGCCAACTGTGCCTTTTCAGCTACCCACAGTATCATCGGTTTGCCATGGATAGTTAATAATGGCTTGCCAGGTAAACGGGTACTTTTAAAGCGCGCAGGAATAACAATATGCGTTTTGGCTAGCGTTACTTCAGTTGTTGCTGCTGTTGGCATAGTTTCGGCTGAGGCTAAGACTGACGACATGATTTATTCCTATAAAAATTATCTAAGCTTTTAGAATTCTAGCCATTATTGATATCAATATTTAAAGCTTTTAATTGCTGCTGTAAGCTCTCATAACAACTGTCCGATAACACCGCAGTCACTGGCAATACCCATAGGCGACTGACAAGCTCTTGATACTCTTTGCTAAGTGGTTGGCGACTAATCGCATCCAATAGCAGCGCCCTGATTTTAACCGCGTCTTTGCTAGTCACAATGATAGGCTGCTCGGTATGTTGTAAAAGCTCATGCAAACTAAAATCATAATGATCCGGATAAGCATGGCCAATGACATCGAAACCAAGCGATATTAAGGTATCAAAAAAACGCTGTGGATAGCCGATACCGCTTACCGCATGTACCCGACTGTTTGGCATAGGTGGCATAGGCATTTTTTCTGCTGTGACATTTGAGCTATTTATCTCAGCAGCAGAAGACCATAAAAGCTGCAATTTATCAGCTTGTAGATGCATGGTTAAACGATTAGGTTTGGCTTTATTATTATAAATCCCTATCATTTCTGCTTTTTCATGATAAACCACATTTGCGCCTTGTAAGCGTGACATGGGTTCACGTAAAAAACCGGTTGGTAGCAGCTGCTGATTACCAAAGCCGCGTGACGCATCAACCACTATCCATTCGATATCACGTTGCAGCGCATAATGCTGCAAGCCATCATCAGCAATAATCAGTTGTAAATCAGGGTAAGCGTTTAATAAGGTTGTAATCGCTTGTTTACGATTGGGGCATACTGCCATAGCAGTGCCTGTCATATTGACGATTAAAGAGGGCTCATCACCTACGATGCTTGGCAAACTATCAGCATGCACCAAAGCTGGCATCTGGCTGCTATCACCCCCATAACCACGGCTGATAACACCCACCTTTAAGCCTTGCTTTTGTAGATGAGTGACTAATTCAATAATTAACGGTGTCTTACCGCTGCCACCTACCGTAATATTACCGATAACCATTACTGGAATAGGCGCACGATAACTTGAAAGCAGACCTGTTTTATAAGCCTGCCGACGTAGCATCGTAATGAATCCATACAACCCGCTAACAGGCAATAGTAGCCAGAGCCAAGCGGCCTGACGTTGCCATGCACGCGTCATTGTGGTTTCAATACTCATGATGATTTGTTACTTATCCTATTTATACAGCAAATTTATTCAGTACATTTACTCAAAGTCACGCGCATACATTTGCGCATAATGACCCTGCAATTGCATCAGCTCAGCATGCGTACCTAGCTCAACAATCTGACCACCATCTAGTACAGCAATACGGTCAGCGGACTCAATCGTCGTTAAACGATGCGCGATCACTAGCGTCGTGCGGTCTTTCATAATATTATCTAGCGCTTTTTGAATGTAGTATTCTGACTCATTATCTAAAGCACTGGTGGCTTCATCTAAAATCAAAATCGGCGCATCTTTTAGTAATGCTCGAGCAATAGAGATACGCTGGCGTTGACCACCAGACAGCTGCAAACCTTCAGCACCAACTTCACTTTGATAACCATTTGGCATTTTCATAATAAAGTCGTGGGCGAAAGCTTCTTTTGCTGCTTGCTCAACCTCAGCTTGGGTTTTATCCGCCAGACTGCCATAGGCAATATTATTAAACACTGTGGTATTAAACAGCACCACTTGTTGATTGACCATGGCAATCTGTGCTCGTAAGCTCTCAAGCTTTATATCTTCAATCGGCATACCATCAAGGGTAATTTGCCCAGAAGAAGTATTTAAGGTACGGGTAAGCAAGTTGACTAAAGAAGATTTACCAGCGCCACTACGTCCCACCAATGCCACTGTTTCACCTGCATGCACGTCCAAATTAAAGTCACGTAGTGCTACAGTTGAATCCGGGTATACCAAGCTAACTTCACTTAGCTGAATACTGCCTGTTAATAAAGGTTCAAGGATACCCGTATCGTTTTCTTCAGGCTCATCCAGCAATTCGAATATAGACTCACCCGCGGCAAGACCGCGTTGTAGCTTTTGATTAACGTCAGTGAGTGAGCGCACGGGCTTACTTAACAAACCTGCCGCTGCAATGTATGAGATAAACTCACCTGCCGTGATGCTATCTATCACCGATGGTCGTAGCGCGAGCCATACAACGACAGCCATTGCCATTGCCATTAATAGCTGTACGGCAGGGGTATTGATACTATTAGTAACAACTATTTTCATACCTTGACGCAGATTCTTTTTTGATACCTCATCAAACCGTTGTGACTCATAAGCTTGACCACCATAGTTTTTAACCACGTGATAGCCACCAACGACCTCATTTGTTATATGACTGACACCGCCCATGGTTTCTTGAATACCTTTGGAGAGTTTCATATAGCGTTTAGAGGCAAAATTAACCAACCATAAGATTGGTGGTAGCACCAAAAATAGGATTAGGGTTAAGCGCCAGTTGGTATAAAGTAAAAAACCTATCAAGGCTACAACTGTCAAACCATCACGCACCAAGGTCTTCATAGAATCTGTACTGGCTGCGGTCACCTGCTCTACGTCAAAAATGAGTTTGGAAGAAATAGTACCAGAAGAATTAGCCAAATAAAATGAGCTTGGCAAACGCAGTAGCTTATTAAACACCTCTACTCGTATCTCATACACAAGATTACGCGATACTAATGCTGAGTAATAATTACCCAAGAAGCTTCCCACACCACGGACAAAGAACAACATAATAATCAGGGCTGGAAACCAAGCTTGCTTACTTCGATCGTTTTGATTGATGGCATCAGTGATATATTGCAGCAATTTGGCAATCCAAATCTCTGTTGCCGCATTAATTGCAAAGCCTATTATGACTAATATTAGCGCCCACCAATACGGTTTAAGGTAGCTTAGTAGACGCAATAAAGTCTTATGCTTAGGCGTATTTGAAGGCGCGGCTGATAGCTTTTTAGCAGAATTTTTTTTAGAGTCAGGTTGATTAGCTTGGCTCATAAAAGCCTCGATTTAGGTATAAAGAAGGAATAAATGACACGGATGCAGCAGTAGCGCTTGGTTATAAGATAAAGCATTAAATGCTTTTAGAATAATAGTGGTAATGCTTAACACGCTTTACCACCTTATCAAATATCATAAAAATTATTGTGGAGATGATTGCGGTAAAGGCTGACCAAGTGGTACAACCGTACTGATATTTAAATTTAAAAAACCCAATTTACCAGCGATATCCATGACTCGTACTACAGATTGATGCGTGGTATTCGCATCGGCAGCAATCACAAATAGCATATCACGATTACTTCCCGCCTCTTGCTGTAGCATGCTGGTCAATTCAGCCTCGTTGCTACTGGCAAGGGTAATTCCGTTAACTAGATAACTGCCATCTTCTTGCACGGCAACTTCAATACTGTTTTTCTCTTCTGTCAGCGCCACACCTTCAGCTTCGGGAAGAATGATATTTAAACGACTGAAATGATTAAACGAGGTCGCCAAAAGTAAAAATACAATTAAAAATAATAAGCAATCAATCATTGGCGTGAGATTGATTTCAAGCGGCTCAACGGTCGGTTTTCTAAAGCGCATGTCAGTCTCTTTAATGTGCTTAAAGGTATATATTTAATAAGCAGTGCTTCATACTATTATTTTTATCATTAATTACCATAATATAAACAATAGAATTAAGTCGCTGCCGCCGTATGATTTAAATCTGAGGTGTCAATCGAAAGCTCATTACTTACATGACTCGATTTATCATCTACTGCTGCATGAGTCGTCAACTGAGACATAGCGGAACTGTTGATATTATCTAACAATTGATAGTCATATAACTCTTGAATCATCAGTCCCGCTTGCGTTTCAAACTGCGCATTGATATCGATAATACGGCGCTGAAAATAACGATAAGCAACCAAAGCTGGAATAGCCACAATCATACCAGCAGCAGTGGTAATCAAAGCCTGTGACACGCCAGCCGCCAACATCGTTGGGTCTTGCATCGCGCCATCCGTAATCGCCAAAAACGATGAGATAATACCTAATACCGTACCCAACAAACCAAGCAATGGCGCAATCGCCCCAATGGTGCCAAGCATATTGATATTTTTCTCTAGCTGATGCACCTGCACACTTGCGCGGTTTTCCATATGCATCGTCATCGAGTCTAAGCCGTACTGGCGGTAAAGCAGACCGGTCGCTAGAATATCACCCAAAGGGGTTTTTTCTTTGACATTCATCAACTGCGTACGACCAATATCACCGTTTTCACGTAGGCGGGTTATCAGCTGTTCGCGCAATCTATTGGGCGCAATCTTATTAAATTGTAAAGTATGACTACGCTCGATAATAATAACCAATGCCAATATTGAGCACACCACGATAGGTGTCATCAGCCAACCACCTGCTTTTACCAGCTCCCACATACGGACTCTCTTCTATGTTTTTATTAATTATTAAAAGATGATTATATATTTGTATAATTAGCTCAAGCTTATTAAAAACCTTAAGCTTGCGCTTCTATATGCTTAATTAAGGCCGCTAACTGATCTTGGCTATGGAAGAATATCTCAACACTACCCTGCCCGTCTTTTTTGTGTTTGAGCTTTACTTCCGCGCCTAACATATCGGTTAAACGCTGGGTTAAGCGCTCAACATCGCGAGACTGTACTTGCTCAGGACGACTGGCTTTTGGCGCTGGTTGTAAAATGGATTTGACTAACTTTTCAGCTTCGCGCACCGTCATACCAGCATCGATAATTTTTTGCGCAATGATAGGCTGCTGTTCTGATGATAATGCTAACAATGTACGGGCATGCCCCATATCTAAAGCACTGTTTGCCAAATGGTCTTTGACCGTATCATGGAGCTGATTGAGACGTAGCAAGTTTGAAACCGTGGTACGTGCCTTCCCAACGACTTCGGCAATCATGGCATGACTCATACCAAACTCTGTATGGAAACGCTGCAGGGCAGCCGCCTGCTCAATCACCGATAAGTCTTCACGCTGGATATTTTCAATCAAGGCCAGCGCAATTGCCAGCTCATCGGATAACGCGCGCTCAATCGCTGGTATAACCGATTTACCCGCCATTTTTGCCGCACGCCAGCGGCGCTCACCGGCGATAATTTCATGCGTAACCAAGGCCTCGCTCTTGTCTTCATTCGCCAATAATGGACGAATAACAATCGGTTGCATGACGCCATGTTGTTCAATAGAAGAAGCCAATTCTGCCAGCGCCGT
Organism: Psychrobacter sp. UBA2769; assembly: GCF_002352555.1. Classification (NCBI taxonomy): domain Bacteria; kingdom Pseudomonadati; phylum Pseudomonadota; class Gammaproteobacteria; order Moraxellales; family Moraxellaceae; genus Psychrobacter; species Psychrobacter sp. UBA2769. The sequence goes on from NZ_DEIR01000001.1 coordinate 186,179, forward strand.
TTCACTCATATCACGGCGCGGTTGATACTTACCTGCTTGCAGACGCGTGACATCGATTTGCACCAAGCTTATCTGGTCTTCAGAGGCGCTATTGTCTATCGCATTGGTACGGGTTTTATTAGCAGGGCTTTTCTTAATCATCCGCGCTTTACGATTTTGACTGTCAGTAGATTGCTCTGTCACTGGTGAGGCAGAAGGCTTTTTAGTCACTTTCGTATCAGCAGCTTTGCCTGCCACGCGGGCATCCTGCTCTTGTTTTTTAGCTTCTGATATGTCAGTTTCTAGCATTGCAGCTGACACAGTAGGCTCGCGCACCACCGTATCATCTTGTAAGGCAGAGGCGGCAATTTGTTTTTCTTTTTTGATTGACCCTAATAAGGCATCTAAGCCTCTATTGGCAGCCAACCCTCTTTTCTTTGCCATGATTACCTATCCTCTAACGCTAAAATAAAAAGCCCAATGCTTACTACTGCCGGCTTACTGATAAATATAATTTGCTGTTTTTAATGTTTACACTAAACAAGCTAATTGATGACTAGCAGCTTATGACTAGTAACTTATGATTATTCACTTTGCTTCATCACTTCAGCGGCCAGCTTTTGATACGCGCGCGCACCTTTTGACCATCTCTCGTACGCGATAACTGGTAAACCGTGTGCCGGCGCTTCTGCTAGACGAATATTTCTTGGAATATGAGTTTTATACATAATCTCGCCAAAGTGCGCCTCTAATTCAGCAGACACATCACGCGCTAAAGTATTACGCGCATCAAACAAGGTTCTGACCACGCCGCGAATATAGAGCTTAGGGTTAAGTTCAGTGAGACGCTCAATTGTCTGTGACAAGTCCGCCAAGCCTTCTAGCGCATAATATTCACACTGCATCGGAATAATAACGCTGTCGGTGGCAACCAAGGCATTAATCGTCAGCAAGTTTAAGCTCGGTGCACAATCGATAATCACATAATCATAAGCAGGTTTTTCGGCCGCGATTTGATCGTTGACCAACTGCGCCATCGCCGTTTTAAACAACTCATGGCTGTTGGTCTTACTCATTAAAGTGATGTCCATACCCGCCAAATCACGATTGGCACCGATGACATCAAAGCCAGCTGGACTATTCACAATCGCCTCAGACAGCGACACACCATCGAGCAGTACATCAGCGATGGTTAGCTCTAATTGGTTCTTATCCACGCCCGTGCCACTGGTGGCATTACCCTGTGGGTCTAAGTCAATCAGCAGTACGTGCTTGCGCTTGGCCGCTAAGCTGGCGGTCAAATTCACTGCCGTCGTGGTTTTACCCACGCCGCCTTTTTGATTCGCAATTGCTATGATTTCCATACACTCACTCAATTTAATTAGGATCTGTTACTGATTTTTACTGAAGCATTTTTGCTGCTCATGCTTATTATATTACTCAAATACCTGATGCTTACCTATAAGGATGTTTAAACACCTGCGTATAAATGAGAAGACCACTTACTCATCACTATAGAACAATTGTTGCCTTATAGCGCGTTACGTGCTCATAGCTTAGACATTTTTATAAGATAATTCAATTAAATGACGACTATCTTGTAAACGCGGCACATTTAACGGAATCGTCTTTATCTGCCAAGCGTCATTTAGCGCTTGCAACTCTTCATCGCTCGGGGCTTTACCCTTCATCGCGCATAAATAACCATTATCTGCTAAGCGCGGCTGAGCCACTTCGACAAAATCAATCAGACTGGCAAAGGCTCTCGATGTTACCACCTCATAGCTGGCTTCATGCGCTTCAATACGCGAGGCGATTGGGTGCATGTTACTCAAACCAAGCTCGCTACTGATTTGCTTAATAAAACGAATTTTTTTCTGATTGCTATCAAGGGCGGTACATTGGCGCTCAGGCTGACAGATAGCGATAATCACCGCTGGCAAGCCCGCTCCCGTGCCAATATCTAGCAGCGACCCTGACGGTAAATGCGTTATAATAGCCAAACAATCGATGATATGTTTAATAAGCGCTTCGATTGGATCGGTAATAGCGGTCAGATTATACGCTTTATTCCATAATAAAAGCTGGTCTAAATACAATAATAACGTGCGCTGCTGCGTCGCGCTTAATGCAAGACCCAGCTCATCTATTGATTGGGCTAAGATATTTGCAAGTGTTGGCAATTGCGCACCGAGCTTTACAAAACCTGTCGGGTCAATATGAATTTTACCCGTGCTAGCAGATGATGAAGAGGTTTTAGTAGAATCTGACATACGGGTTATCCAGTTTTGACATGTGAACCGTCTATTTTATCATGCAGGCTGCCCATTGAATAGTTGCAGATTGCGCCAATGTACGCCATCTTATACTATCTACGCCTATATTGAAGGCTTATCTTCTTGGACCGTCAGCAATTTAACGTAGCAAAATGAATATTATCTCAACCTAATTAGTAAAAATACCCATCTCTCTATGATACAAAACTGCGCCTAATGTCTTATCTAAAACGCGCCTATATCTTGTAAGATGTCCTGATACATTATTAAAAAGATTCATTATTAAAAATGATTGATTGTTAGAAGCACATTCTTACACTTAGCGCTCAAACAGCAAAAGCTCAATAATCATTCCGCCCTCTTAAAACGACTTACTATATAACTATGACCAAACCGCAAAACACACCTATGAATAAAGACCCAAAAGATACCAATCCTATGGTAAGCCCTGTCAATAAAACAGCAGAGACAAAGCCATTAGCAACGAATCTGCCTAAAAAAAGGCCATCTAAAACAAAGCTAGCCAAAAAAGAGCTGGCACGCAAAAAGCCGTCGGAAAAAGCTCAGCCAGATAGCACAGTAGATGTGCCTAACACGCCTCATCCGGTATTTATCGATGTTAATGAGCGCTGCCTTATCAGTGCCGAGCAACTTAAGCGTTATACTGATACGAATGAGCTACCGAGCGATACCCGCACTGCCCCCGATTTAGATGTCGGCTTTGGACAACAGCGCGCCCTTAAAGCGTTGCATACAGCACTGGATATTCATGCCAGTGGCTATCACGTATTTGCCGCTGGAGAAAATGGCTTAGGTAAACGCACCGTTATCAGTCGTTTATTGCAACGAATTGCCGCTGACGCACCAACGCCCGATGATTGGGTTTATGTGTATAATTTTGCCGATCCACGTACACCGCAAGCATTACGTCTACCTTCTGGGCAGGCGACCATACTACAACAGCAGGTCAATCAATTATGGCAGCAAGCCAAAAAACGACTTAGCCAACGCTTTCGTAGCGACCAGTATCAAAGCAAAATCGAAGCCATCAAAAATGATACCCATCAAAAAGAAAGTCAGGCTTACGACGACCTAAATACCGAAGGCAAACAATACGATTTAGCACTAACGTTTCGCGCATTTGATAATAAAGCCGTATTTGTACATCCTAGCCAGCTACCAAAAGAAGAGAGCAATAGTGAAGTTAAAGATGACAAAATCTCTAATAGCCAGAAAAATAAGTCAATAAAAGAGGAAAGTCAAAGAGCCAATATTCCTAATGACAATATTCCTAATGACAATATTTCTAGTTCCAGTATTTCTAGTGCTGATGATAGCGTTAGCAAAGATGCTAACCACGACTACGGCAAGAGCGAATATGAAGCTGAGCTGAATAATTTTGCACAAAAAAACCATATGCAAAAGCGCCTAAGTCAGCTGACCATCGCCTTAGAGCAATTAGAAGACGAAGCCAATGATGCCATTGAAGCGCTGCATCGCAATATTGCACGCCGAGCGCTACAGCCTTTATTTGCGCCTATTTATGAGCAGTTTACTGATCATCCATTGGTTGTCGAGTATTTAAAAACCGTATTTGCCGATATGGTTACGCATGTCGAGCGTATCGTCAATGGCGATGATGAGGAGTTTGTGACGGCAGTGCTTGCCACAACGCCGAGCCGCTATGCAGTCAACGTCATTGTCAGTCACGCGCCCGATAGTGGCGCACCTGTTATCTTTGAAGACTTACCGACGCATTTAAACCTATTGGGTCATGTCGAGCAAATCACCCAATTGGGCACAGTAACCACCGATGTCAGTATGATTCGAGCAGGCGCCCTGCACCGTGCCAATGGCGGCTATCTGTTATTAGAAGCCAGTCACCTGCTTGAGCATCCTTACGCATGGCAAGGTCTTAAGCGCGCCCTGCAATCTCGAAAAATCAAGCTCTCAAGCCTTGAGCAGATGCTGACCTTAACGGGTAGCTTATCGCTCGCGCCCGCACCCATTGACCTTGATATCAAAGTCATCTTGCTTGGCGAAGCAGATTTATATTACGAACTACTAGAGCTGGAGCCGGAGTTTGATGCAGTATTTAAAGTACGTGCCGATTTTCACGACGATGTAACTCGCAGCCCTGAGCACGAATTGGCATTGGTAGCAAAAATGGCAGACATCATTGATTATGCCAACCTTTATCCTTTTGATAGTAGCGCCCAAGCTGCCTTACTTGAGCATTTAAGCTTACAAGCCGAAGACCAAGACCGCTTGAGTTTGCATAGTGACTTATTGATTAAGCTCTTACATGAATCTAACCGCCATGCACGTTTGAGCGGTAAAAATATTGTTAGCGCCATTCACGTCACCCACGCTATTGACGATATGGATGAGCGCTCAGGATATTTGCGCGACCTTTATTGGGATGAGTTAAAAAATGGCCAGCAGCTTATTCAGACCCAAGGCGATGCTGTCGGGCAAGTAAATGCGCTCACCGTCGTCAGTTACGCCGATAGCGAGTTTGGTATGCCCGCTCGTCTGACCGCAGTCATTCAGCCAAATATTGGCGCTGGCGAAATCCTCGATATCGAGCGCGATGTGGATTTGGGCGGTAGCTTACACGCCAAAGGCATGCTGATTATGACCAGCTATTTGCGCGCCTTATTTAGTCAGCATCATGCGCTAAACTTTAGTGCCTCACTCGCTTTTGAGCAAAGTTACGCCCATATCGATGGTGATAGTGCGACGGTAAGTGAAGGCTGTGCGCTACTCTCCGCCCTAGCAAACGTTCCTATCAATCAATCTTTTGCGATTACCGGCTCGATGAATCAGTTAGGCGAAGTCCAAGCAGTTGGCGGTATCAATTCTAAAATCGCTGGTTTCTTTGACGCTTGCCGCGAGCAAGAGCTGACGGGACAACAAGGCGTGGTTATCCCAATGGCCAACGTCAAACAATTAATGCTACGTGACGACATCATTGCCGCCGTTCAAGCAGGGCAATTTCATATTTATGGCGTACATACATTAAGTGAAGCCTTGACCTTAATGACCGGCTTACCTGTCGATACCATGAATAAAAAAGGTCGCTACCGTAAAGAGACCTTATTTGGCAAAGTACTAAGCCGTTTGATGCTTTGGGATGAAAATCAGAATACTGATGACGAAGTCGATGATAAAAAGTCGAAAAAGAAAGCCAAGAAAAAGCGCCAAGCCAAACGTCAGAAAAAACAAGATAAACAAAAAAAAGCCAAGAAAGAGAAAGGTGACATAGATACAAGCCTAGACGTAAACCCAGATGCAAATATAGAGGCAAATACAGAAGTGCATCGCTAGACGTTGTCATGCTTTTCTGCGATGATTGGCTTTTTATGATTCGCTATGTTAATTAATAAAATGCTAATAAACAGCTAGCAACCAAACCCGTGACTGAATAAAGGTTATCTTTAATGACTGCACATTCTACTGACGCCGATAGTATTCAAGCTCAAGCAGCTGTTGATAAATCAGCAACTGCGCTAGTGACTAAAGAAGTTGCTGAGCAAAATGAAGAAATTACTGCAGATAATAAAGCGTCTGAGGAAACAGCAGATAATCGTCATGGAGCAGCGACGACAGCGCGACAATGGCAAGTGTTGTCGCAATTGCAGCGCAATCGCTGGGTAGGTACAACCCATGTTTACGAGCAGCTTATATTGGCAGGCTTTGATATCAGTTTGCGTACGGTGCAACGCGATTTAAATGCTCTTGCCAAACGCTTTCCTATCGAAAAAAACAATGCCAATCCACAAGGCTGGCGCTGGAAAGATGATGCGCCGCTGCAAAGCTTACCACATATGAACTTATCACAAGCGGTTGCCTTTAATATGGTCGAAGCCAATCTAAGCCAGCTGCTACCGCCGGTTATTTTAGATGAGCTATTTCCGTGGTTTGACTTGGCACGCAGGCAGCTCAAAAACAGTAAAGTCACCCATTCCTGGATTGACAGAGTGCGTATCGAGCCTGCAACTCAGCCTTTAATTGCACCGCATATTGATTTAGAAAGCAAAGACAACATTTATCATGCCTTATTTTATCAATTACAAATACAAGCCAGCTATACCCGCAGTGATAAATCACAAGCCAGCGAATATACCTTAAACCCTATTGCTATCGTCCAGCGTGGGGTAATTATTTACCTATTGGCAACGCGCACTGATGATCCAGAAGTGATTATTCGTACCTTTGCTTTGCATCGCTTTACCAGCGTTGAGATATTAGAAAGCGCGGCTAAAACCCCAGACAATTTCCAACTAGATACCTATTTAGATGCAGGCGGCATGGGCTTTAGCCATCCTTTATTTAGCCAGTTACCTGATCATGGCAAACATACTGCGGTTGAGCTACAATTTACCAAACAAGCGGGCAAAAGCTTAACGGAAAGTAAGCTTAGTGACGACCAAACCGTTAACATCAATAGTGATGAAACCCTAACCATACAAGCGACCGTTAACTTAACCTCGCAGCTGGTTTGGTGGTTACGTGGCTTTGGTAGCGGTTTATTAGACGCCAAACCCGCGCTACTGTATCAAGCCGTATTAGACAAACCAATAAATGATGAATAGCGACAATAAAGAAAAACAGCTCATTATTAATGATGATAAAAATCTAATAGCCATACTCAAATGCACCAACGCTTATACTATTTAAAATAAACATTGAAAAAATTAAAATCCAAAAGGAATATTATGTCGACCACTATCCCATCACCACTACTTTCAGACAGTTTAAGAGGGCTGGGTTTAGATGCGGGGACGTTGTTTTTTGCGCTAAATTATGAATTTACCAAGATTGAGCAAAAAGGCTTATTTAAAAATTTAAAGAAGCGCTTTAAGAAAAATGAAGGCGCGATTGATATCGATTTGGCCTGCGTGCTGTATGACGACAACTGTACCATCAGCGATATTGTTTGGTTTAAGCAGTTACGTGATAAAGCCGAATCTGTCAAACATCAAGGCGATAGCCTCAATGGCAAAGACCGCGGTGAGCAAGCCATGTATCTTGCGCCGCTTGACCAAGAGCAAATCCGGCTTTATTTGGATAAAATCCCCGCGCACATCACGCATATCGCTTTGATTGCCAATTCTTATCATGGGCAGCCTTTTAGCAGAGTCAAAAAAGGGGAGATTCATTTAAGCGATGATGAAGGTAATCGCTCTTTTGAAGTTAATTTAAAGCAGCTACCGCGTGACTGCATTACACTTTGGGTGGCACACTTGCGCCGAGAGGTGGACGATTGGCATCTGACTTTACAAAATCTGCCACTGCCAGCGACAGATTTATCGACAGCGGCACAAGAAGTGGCGCATGAATTGGCACGCGCCCTGCCTGTTCCGCAAGGAATTTAACATTGATGTAGAAAGCTAAGATTGGTTTTTGCTTATAAAGCAAAAAGGGTGAGACGCTATTTAATAACGTCTCACCCTTTTTTACACTAAAAACTTTTGATTTAAGAGCTTCCTTTAAAAACTGCTCTTAAGAACGACCTTTAAGAATCATCTTTAAGAAAAATGCTTAAATGCCAGCTTTACTCTAACGGCTCTCCGCAATGCGGGCAAAAATTCTTTTGCCGCACTTCCTTTTCACGGCGTTCTAGCTCTTGCTCACGCAATACTTGCAGCACAATCTCTTGCGCTTGCTCTTTATCCAAACCAAGCTCGCGGCGGATTTTTTCAATCATCATCTGATTCTGTACCAAATCAAAATCGCTATCGACCAATTGCCCGCGAAAGTCTTGCTCAAGCTCTTCACGGCGCTGACTGAGCTCATTTGCCAAACCCGTCGCCAAAATACCGGCCGGTAATGCAGCCAGACCGACGCCCAATATGGTGATGATTGCCCCCAATATTTTACCAGCATTGGTGATAGGCGTTACATCACCATAACCGACCGTCGTCAGCGTAACCACCGCCCACCACATGGCCTTGGGTATCGACTCAAACTCCTCTGGCTGCGCGTGGTTTTCGACCAAATAAATCCCACTTGATGCCGTCACAATCATAATAATTAAGATAAAAAGGACCGCTTGAAACGAGCCCTTCTCCTTACTGATAACCACCAATAAAATACGTAATGAGGCAAAATAACGAGTGAGCTTAAGAATGCGAAATAAACGCAAAATACGTAAGAAACGCAAATCGATACTGACAAAGAAATTCAAAAATGCGGGCGCAATTGCAATGATATCAATCAAAGCCGACGGACTTTTTAGCCAATCCCAGCGCTGACGCCAAGTGGTATTGTCAGGCTTCGCTTCAGCGACACTCCATAATCTGAGCAAATACTCGATAGAAAATATGATAATCGAGAAATTTTCAAACCAAGTAAAATACTCTTGATACGGATAATACCAGTTATCTACAGACTCAGCGATGACCGCCGTGACGTTCGCCATGATTAGGAAAATGAGAAAGTAGTCAACACAGCGACTAAAGAGCGTATCATGCTCATCGTTTTGTAGAATGTTATAGACGAAAAGACGCAAGCGCCGTATAGATTGGAGTAGCATGGCGTCCCTATATACGGTGCGATGTAACACCGGTCTTATATTAATAAACAGTCGTTTAAAAAGCGCTTATGCCTAAATTCAGACCAACAAAGTTGATGGGCATATTTAGTTTATACATTAGTAATAATGATTATACAAAATTTAGGTAATAAATGTAGGTCACTGCCAACAATATCACGGCAATCGCCAAGAAAACGAAGCGTAAAAACTGCTCATCCGCCCGTAATTGGTTGCTTAAGTTTTGCGCCGGTAATAAGAACAAACCACATTTAGGGCAACAAGAATCTATTTGATTTAAGAGCTTGATGGAACGGGCATTTTCACAACGAAGCGGAGAATTACTACAATAACCGAGCATAATGTCTGAACGTCCCCTTTGATAAATAGCAGCAAAAACCGCTGAAAATTGCGAATTAAAATAACAAGTGTAATTAAAAATTTATTCCTAATTTAGTCTATCTATTCAAGTAGATGGGTAACTTAAGATATAAACATTACCGCTTTCTATTTAAAACCTTACTTTTATTAGGGTTTTTGTATTATAATAGAGAGATAATGTTACAAGTTAACCATAACCATAACATTGTGTAATCAGTCACTACTGTCATCCCTCATTAGCGACTGACCAATAATCATCTATTATGTTGAGGAATCAAACGATGAAACTACAATCCCTAGTTTTAGCTGCTGCAACTGCACTTACTATGACCACTGCTTTCGCTGTACCTGCTGGTACTTGGTCAGTCGCTGCTGGTGCTCACTATGTTGACCCTAAGAGCGATAACGGTACTTTAAATAACGGTTTATCTGTTGATGTTGATGGCGATGTACGTCCAACCATCAGTGGCGAATACTTTATTGCTAATAACGTTGGTGTTGAGCTACTAGCAGCGATTCCATTTCATCATGATTTTAACCTTAACAATCCTGATGGTACAACTGCTTTAACCGGTAAAACTCAGCACTTACCACCTACTCTTTCACTACAATACCACTTCGACGGCTACAATCTGCCTATGAACGTGAAGCCTTTTGTTGGTGTTGGTGTGAACTATACAACTTTCTTTAAAGAAAGAATCTCTACTGGTGGTGATCTAGATCTTGATGATAGCGTAGGTGTTGCTGGTCATATCGGTCTTGATATTCCATTCGCGCCTACTGAGTCTTTCCGTATCGATGCCCGTTATATGGACATCAAAACTGATGCTACGTTAAACGGTACTGATATTGGTGAAATTGATATCAGCCCTTGGGTATATGGTGTCGCTTTTGTAAAACAGTTCTAATATAGCCCATTGCTATAGACTGAGTACGATAAATAAAAGAAGCCAGCTTAATAGCTGGCTTCTTTGTGTCTATGAATAGATATTTTTGTAATAAAGGATATAAAAAAGACCATCCGTAGATAGTCTTTTTTATTAACCATGCTATTTTTACTTAACCCTAAAACTATAGCAAAATACGGCGTGGATCAGCCAATAAGCTTGCGATATAACGGGTAAATACCGCGGCATCAGCGCCATTAATCACGCGATGATCATAAGATAGCGATAACGGCAGCATCAAACGCGGCTCAAAAGTTTGCTTACTAGCATTCCAACGCGGCTGCATACTGGCTTCTGATACCCCTAAGATACCCACTTGTGGCCAATTTACCAGTGGCGTAAATGCGGTACCACCTAAGTTACCTTGGCTTGATATCGTAAAGCTTGCGCCTTGCAATTCTTTAGTCGTCAGCTTCTTATCACGCGCTTTAACCGCAAGCTCACCAATCTCAATAGCAATCTGCTTAAGCCCTTTATCTTGCACATTTTTGATAACAGGTACAATGAGGCCGTCATCAGTCGCTACCGCAATACCCATATTGACGCTCTTACGTAAAACAACTTGGGTATTGTCATCACTCAAATGACTGTTAAAACGTGGATGCTGGGTTAACGCATAAGCGGTTGCTTTGACAACAAAGGCTAAAATAGTGAAGCCGATACCTTCCGCTTTCATAGCACCTTTGAGCTCACCACGTAACTTTTCAGTCTCCGTGATGTCAGACAAGTCAAACTGCGTCACTTGCGGCAACAAGGTATTATAATTAAGCTGCGGTATTGACACTTTTTGTAGGCGGCTTAAATCTTGTACTTCGGTCTCGCCCCATATTTCGGTATTACTCATATCAGGTAAGCTTGGCAGGCTTGAGCTAACTCCATTGCCACTAGCAGGTGCTGCTTTTTGCTTGCTCAAGCTGTCTTTTACATGGGCAAATAAATCTTCTTTTAAGATACGCTCATTAAGCGCTGAACCCGTCACTTGAGAGATATCAACCCCTAGCTGACGCGCAAGCTTACGTACGGCAGGACCGGCATAGATATCGACCATTTTTTCGTTGACTTGTGCTTCGGTCAGCTTGGCATTTGCAGCGCTAGTATCTGTTGTAGATTTAGCGGCTTGTTTAGGCTCGTCTGTTGTTTGCGACTTGTCAGACTGCTCAGCTGATTCCGTTTTGTTAGTTGATTCAGCTGGCTTTGATGCTTGCGACTCAGAACTATCGGCCTTAGACTCATTAGCATTATTACTGGCGCTATCTGAACCCTCACCAATAATGACAATAAAGTCTTGACCATTGGCGACCATATCGCCCGCTTGCACCAATATTTTTTCGACCTTGCCCGCTTCTGGCGCCGGCACTTCAACCGACGCTTTATCAGATTCAATCAGCAAAATAGATTGATCAGCAGTAACCATATCACCGACACTGACCATAATCTCGGACACTTGCGCTTCATCAACACCTAGGTCTGGCAAGGCATGAGTGGTTGCTTTTCCTGCTTGCTCACTTGCTTGTTTTGCTGGTTGAGAAGTATTTTCCTCAGCTGCGTTAGTATCGCTTTGCTTCTCTGCTTGCTGATTATCCTGCGACTCATTTTGTTTATCAGCACCAGATTCTGTTTTGTTTTCTGTATCAGTGCTTTGCGTATCGTCTTTAGCATCGGCTTCGCTTTCAAGCTCAATAAGCACCATACCTTCGCTCACTTGGTCGCCGACTGCCACGCTTATTTTAGTTACTTTACCAGCAGCCGAGCTTGGTACTTCTACTGACGCTTTATCAGATTCTAATAAAATAATATTGTCGTCTTTTGCAATAACGTCGCCAACTTCGACCATAATCTCACTGACTTCGGCGCTATCGACACCCAAATCGGGGGCTTTAATGTCCATCCGTAATTCTCCTTGTATTATGATTGCCTTGTCTTTTGGCTATTCTTTGACGTCATCATCATTGAGTAAGGCGGCGTCAGCTGGGTCTTCTGCGCGACCTTCGCTACTTATTTCATCATCATCTTCATCGACAAACTCTGGTACAGGGCTCGGATTTACATTGTCAGGGGCTGGCGCGTCTGGGAAATGATCATAATGAGGCTGTTGTTGCCATGCAGGCGGTTGATCCGCTTCGATACCAAAGCTTGAAATCGCATCTTTTACCAAACGCATCTCAACTTCACCTTCATCAGCTAAGCGTTTAAGCGTGGCGACCACGATATGCGCGGCATCAACATGGAAGAAGCTACGTAGATTCTCACGGGTGTCCGAGCGACCATAACCGTCGGTGCCTAAAGTCGTATAAGGGCGATTATCCGGTAACCATGCGCGGATTTGTTCTGAGTAGTTACGCATATAATCTGTTGCAGCAACTACGATACCTTCGTGCGGAGCCAACTGTTCAGTAACCCAAGGTACTATTTCTTCTTCCATCGGATGCAGGCGGTTATAATCATCACAAGCCATACCATCGCGAGTCAGCTCGTTAAAGCTGGTCACGCTCCAGACGTTGGAGCTGATGTTAAACTCGTCGTGTAATATTTGTGCCGCTTTTTGAACTTCACGTAAAATAACACCTGAACCCAGCAGCTGAACTTGGCTTGAGCCATTGTCTTCTAGTAAGTACATACCACGCTTAATGCCTTCTTCCACGCCTTCTGGCATGGCAGGTTGTTCGTAGTTTTCATTCATCAAGGTTAAGTAATAATAAACGCGCTCGCCCTCTCCATACATGCGGCGCAGACCATCATGCATAATCACTGCCAGCTCATAACCAAAGCAAGGATCATAAGTCACACAGTTCGGTACGACGTTAAATAGAATTTGTGAATGACCATCTTGATGCTGCAAGCCTTCGCCATTGAGCGTAGTACGACCCGCTGTTGCGCCAAGTAAGAAGCCTTGCGCCTGACAGTCACCTGCCGCCCATGCAAGGTCACCAATACGTTGGAAACCAAACATCGAGTAGTAAATATACATCGGAATCATCGGTAACGCGTTGACAGAATAACTGGTTGCCAGTGCAATCCAAGTACTCATCGCGCCCGCTTCGTTAATCCCTTCCTCTAACATGTGACCATCGATGGCTTCTTTATAACCCATTAATGCTTCACTATCTTCTGGCGTATATTTTTGCCCAGAAGCCGAGTAAATACCCAATTGACGGAACATACCTTCTAGACCAAAGGTGCGTGCTTCATCAGGAACGATAGGCACAACGCGGTCTTGAATGTCTTTATTTTTTAGCATGGCTGATAGCAGGCGTACAAACACCATGGTAGTCGATTGCTCTTTACCATTACTGCCTTTAAGCACGCGATCAAAAATAGACAAATCTGGAATATTTAATGGAATATGACCACTACGGCGATTGGGCAGATGACCACCTAAGGCTTCACGGCGACCTTTTAGGTACTTCATCTCAAGTGAATCTTCTTTTGGGCGATAAAACGGTAGCGTCTGTAACTCGTCATCGGTAAATGGCAAGTCAAAACGGTCACGGAAATACATCAAAGCTTCATGGTCGAGTTTTTTGATTTGATGCGATTTATTTACCGCTTGTGCTTGGGTCGACAAGCCATAGCCTTTAACGGTTTTTACCAAGACAACGGTCGGTTGACCTTTGGTTTTCATGGCTTCACTAAAGGCAGCATAAACCTTCATCGGATCATGACCGCCGCGGTTTAGGCGCGAGATATCATGGTCAGACAGCTCGTTTGCCATCTCCTCTAGCTCTGGATATTTGCCAAAGAACTCTTTACGCGTAAACTCAGGGGTACGGGCTTCATATAGCTGGTACTCACCATCGACCGCTTCTTCCATACGATGTTTGAGCACGCCTGTTACATCTTTATCAAGCAAGGTATCCCAGTTACCGCCCCAAATCACCTTAATCACGCGCCAGCCAGCACCGCGGAAGACGGATTCAAGCTCTTGAATAATCTTGCCGTTACCACGCACTGGGCCATCAAGCCGCTGTAAGTTACAGTTGACCACCCAAATTAAATTGTCCAGTTTCTCACGTCCGGCAAGCGAAATCGCACCCAAACTTTCTGGCTCATCGGTTTCACCATCACCCAAGAAGGTCCAAATCTTGCGATCTTCTTTTTCTAATAAACCGCGGTTTTCCATATAACGATGCACGTGCGCATGATAAATGGACATAATCGGACCCAAGCCCATCGACACGGTTGGGAACTGCCAATAATCTGGCATTAAGTACGGATGCGGATAGCTTGAAAGACCCTTGCCGCCCACTTCACGGCGGAAGTTTTCTAGCTGTTCTTCGGTCAGACGACCTTCTAAATAAGAGCGCGCATAAATACCGGGCGCTGAGTGACCTTGATAATAAATCATGTCACCGCCGAAATGGTCGCTCGCCGCACGGAAGAAATGGTTAAAGCCGGTTTCATAAAGCGTCGCACTTGAGGCAAAAGTCGCTAAGTGACCGCCTAAATCATCATCGTTCTTATTGGCGCGCATAACCATTGCCAACGCATTGTAGCGAATCAAAGCCCGAATTTTACGCTCAATCGTCAAGTCGCCTGGGTACATCGGCTCATCTTCAACCGCGATGGTATTGATATAAGCCGTATCGAGACGGTTAAATGGCAGTCCTTCTTGTACCGCCATGTTGTATAACGCTTTTAATAAAAACTGCGCCCGATCCTTATCAGCATGTTTGATAACGGACTCAAAGGCTTCCAGCCATTCTTGGGTTTCGGTGCTATCAGCATCCTTATAATAATTCATCTTTCTTAATCCTTTTTATCAGTCAGCCCTGCGCAATGACAGGGTGTTATTAAATCAGAGTGTGTTACGTATTTTAATGAGCAATCACTTTACTTGATGCTTTCCTTATAACGTCCTTGCTGCATCTAAGCATTGCATTGTATTTTGTGGTGATGACAGAGAATTCTAAATAAATCGTATCACTGTAGATTAGCATAGGAGCAAATAAACATCGTTGTAAAATTAAACGATATCCACTACGCGATACTCACTATCAAATGATAATGACACTCTATTATAGGTACTTATTGAGGGTTTGTTTATAGCTATGGAGAAATGCCAATATGACAAGTATTTCTGAAATAAATAGTGATTATTCTTTTTGCAATATTTCAGAATATTGTTTAGTAGTTTTATTTTACGGAGCCATTGCTTAAATTTAGCATTTTAATGTGTTTGGTCATACTAAAACTACCATTAGTCCGTTTTTTAGAATTGCTATAAGATAATTGGTAAAAGACATTTATAATCTATTATGTGTTCTCATTTAAAAGTGATTATAAAAATAAGATAAATTGTTATCAAACAAGGAAAATCGTACAGACAATATCGAAATATTAGCCAGCTATTTGACAATACTTGGCTACTTTTAGTCCATTTGAAGAATTATGGATTAAATTGAATTGATGATATGCCCTAGTGTTCTTTGCTAAAGAACTGGCATAAATATTGCGGCTATTATCTTGAACCAAGCGCCTATACATACTTTATCGGCTTATCTTGCCTTTCATCAGAAATTTCTAGATTTCCTGACTATTTAGCTATATAAGACAGGTAACTTGTTATACATATATTTACGTGGTCATTTTTGACTCTAAAAAAGTACTCCTCATCTTATGAGCGATAACCATGAAATCTAACAACAGAGCATAAGTTTAATATCAGTATGTATAAGATTACTTCGCAACATTTATATTATCTACGTGAAATTATCGAATAAATAGAGTAAAGGTGACAATATGCGTCAGTCTCAAAAAATTTTGGAAGCTAACGATATTTATTTATATCGTAGATATCATAAACAAATGTTTGTTATAGTGGGTTTTTTTCTTTTCTCTTTGGGTAGTAATTCGGTAGGTGCTAATCAATTTGCTACACCTGATGACTTTAGTGCTGCTAGCTGCCCTATAGATCACAAAAAATACTCAATCAGAAATAATGCGAGCACAGCTACAACCCCATCCCTTTCCTCATGGAAGGCAGGGGAGACATCGCGGACTTTTACTTTCGAAGAAAACTCAGGCAATAAAATATTCACTATCAACTTCCCAATTCTAATAGATGCGAATAATAGCAATGGTACAGTTCCTTTTTATGGCTCCATCAATGACGCTACTTCTAATGCTATTAATTTGCTGCATAACTCTACACGGGTTCAGACAGATCACACTTTAGACGTTAGTATTAATAGACCCGTTAGTAAGATTGGCTATAAAATACAAGATTTAGACTCAACTACAGTACAGGTTAATGTAGGACCTTGGTGGAATCCACGTTACGAAACCAGAACGCCCTATATTGAGCAAGTAGATGTCTCAACGAATGATGGGCGCTTAACCTTTAATGATATTTTCCATAAAATTAATGCAGGAAGAAATATTGTAACCGCTAAAGACGGTGAAAACTGTAGTACTGGTCAATGTACTATCGATGCTACTTGGAGCTATAAAACTGCAAACAGTGTTATCAATCTAAAGCACAATAACGATAAGCGCGAAACTGGTGGAAGTCACGCGGTTGGCTATTCCGATTTTTACTTTTGCCTAGCACCGCCCAAAATTATTGTTAATAAACTATTGAATGGCAGCCGTGTAGACAGCGATGATCAATTCCGTATTGAGCTTCTTCAGACTAGTGATGATGCATTCGTAGAAGCCTTTACGACGACTGGATCGGGATCAGTAGTGACTGACAACACTACCACTGTGAAAAGGTTAAAAAAAGGTTTTAACTATACGGTATCTGAACAAACTATCAATGGCAATTTACTTGACTATCAGACGAATTACACTTGCTCAAATGCAGCCACTGGCACCGATGTTACTTTCTCGAGTGGTACGATGCCAGTCAATGCTGCAGGTACGCGTCGCACCTTTGCTATAAACAATGTTGATTATGGTGATGAAATCACTTGTAATATCACCAATACTCCGGTTAATAACTACACTTTCACTGGCTTCGTCTTTAACGATAATGGTGGTATAGCTAGAAGCACTAATCCTGATACAAAGTCTGATGTTTCTGCTACTTTTATGAATAACTCAAAATACTTTAATGGTAAGTTTGATAGTGGCGAATTAGGCATATACGATATTAATCTTAAAGTGCGTTTGACAGATTGCGGTCCTAATGGTGGTACTGACATTACGGGTACAACGCCTCAAACTGTATCAAATATTGCTACTACTTTGGGACGATACCAGTTTACTGTACCTGCAAACGCAATAGCGAACAAACCTAGAGTCTGTCTGGTGCAAGTCGAGCCCAATTCATGGGATTATAGCATTGATACTACGCCCAATATTCGCGAAGTTACTTTAAAAAATGACGTATTCGATTATAAAACGGAAGGTTTAGTCAATCTTGACTTTGGTGAAGTCGAAGCGGATTACGCGGCAATAGTATTAAGAAAAGCCCAGTTCGTCAATGACTGCCCTTCAACTTTAGACTACACTGCCTCTACTTTGAATACTCCAGGAAATACTAATCCTAGAACGGGCTTCAGTGAAAGTAGTATTAGTGGTAGTGACCTTATTCCTGGGCAGTGTATTGCTTATAGAATTACTGCGACCAATCGTGCAAACCTTCCTGTTAGCAACTTTGTGATGCGAGATATTCTACAGAAAAAGGGAGATAAGGGTGCTTTAGTCACCTCTGTGTTGACAGGACCTATAGATAACGATTCTAATTATGCTCTTACTAGTAGTGTTCCTATAGGTGAGAATGGAACAGTGGTAACTACAGAGTCTGTAATAAATTCAAAAGCTAGTCGTCGTTTTTACTTCAACACCAAATACGGAACAACCGTAGATCCCTAATATCTATTACCTCTTGCATCATCTCTAATATTCAAAACTTAATTTTTCGGTGGTGTGTCAAAAAGTATGCTGATTAAAATCTGAACAATTTTTGAAGCCTTGAAAGCCTTATAGAATCAGAGAACTTAGCATAGATGTCTTATGGACTTTAATCGCCAGCATACTTTTTAGAACACCACCAATTTTTCTAACAAAAGCCCTATCTTTCCAGATAGGGCTTTTGCCGTTCAGCTACTTCAAACGACCTTTTGTCGCTTTTATAGTGACAGTATGTAAGTAATTTGTAAAAATCCATTCTAAGCGCACAGTCGATATTTTTCAGCTTATCGAAAGCCCAAGAACTATCCAGTTTGTAGTCATAACAAGTAAAAACATCTCTGATAGTGATGATTTAATAAAGGATTTCATATGAAAGGTTCTAATTTTTTACGCAACACTTTATTAGCTAGCTTAGCATCGGTATTCTTATTAGGTACGGCCAATGCCGATGACGCCTTAAAGATGGATTTAACTGCCAACAAAGTCATCAAGAACGCTGAAGGTAAAACTACTTATCTGCCAGTCCGCAATGCGCCAGCTGGTACGGTTATTCAGTATAAAGCCACCTATAGCAATACGATTAATAAAGACATTCAAGACTTGGCGGTTGTACTGCCTATCCCTGCGAACATGACCTTCACTGGTGAAGCCATTCCTTCAACCGCGCAAGCCAGTATCGATGGTAAAAACTACGCTGATATGCCACTAATGCGTAAAGTCGATGGCAAAATGGTAAAAATACCTTTTTCTGAATACCGTACCCTGCGCTGGAATATCAAGCTATTACCAGCTCAGAAGTCAGCGGCGGTCGCTCTAAATACCACTGTTAATTAAGCCTCCTGAACCCTTCATTCTTTTCAACCTTACACATAGTTTTTATCATCACTTTTGGAGCAATACATGAAATCAAACACTTTTAACTATAGCTTGCTTGCCGTCGGTGTCGCGACATTGATGGGTTTATCTACTGGCGCTAATGCTGCTGTTAGTGGTCAAACGAAAACCGATGTCGACATAATCAACGTTGCAACAGCTAAGTATAATGTTGCTGGTGTTGGTCAAGAGGTTACCTCTAACTCAGTTAAAATTACCGTCTCAGAGCAAGTTTCATTTTCTTTGACTCAAGACAATGACAAAACAGTAGCGCCTAACGGATTTGTCGTTTTTGAACATCGGTTAACTAACGAAGGTAATCGTAAAGATAATTATACTATTACAGTAACAGACCGAACTGATGATACTAAGCAGTTTGATCTTACTAACTCTACTATCACTTATAGAATTTATACTGACGGTGACACACCTTCGGAAACTACTGGAATCTTAGGTACTATCAGTACTACTAATCCTAGAATTCCTCTTGAAAGCAATCAGTTTGCGGTGATTAATGTCAAAGCAAAGACTAATGGTAATAAAGGTGGCGATACTCAGAATTTAGACCTGACAGCAACTGGTACAGCATTGGCAACTGGAAATAATTCGGTAACTAACATCGATAATTCGACTACTAGGTTGCCAACTTTCAGCATCGTAAAATCTGTTACTGATCCTCTAGACCTTAACAACAATGATGACACAGCGACTTACCAGATTACGATCAAAAACCCTACTACTACTTACTCTGCAGACGCCACAAATATCATAATTGAAGATATACTTCCAGAAGGCTTAATCATTGCAACCCCAGTAACAGCTTCTGCTACTAGTGCTAGAGCTACTGCTGATTCTACAATTGGTACTATTGATTCGCGTACTAATGGTTTTACACTTACTAATGCAAATCTTAAGGTTGGTGGTACTATTACCATTACTTTAATTGTTAAGAGAGTTGCCAATGCGACCATAGCATCACCTGCAATTAATCATGTGAAAGTTACAGATGATCTTGATGATAATGTGAATACGTCTAACACTATCGTTGATAGTACTAATAGCAGTGATGATACCAATCAAAACTTCTATCCAGTTACTGAACAGAACTATACTAATGGAACAGTAGTTTCTGGAACCAATGGCGATGACTCAACTCAACCCTTAACAACTATCAAGCGCGCCCTAACTCTTGGTGTCGCAACCACGAGAGAAATAGCACCGCTTACCTCTACTACTGATACCAAGGGTCAAGTCACTCATACCGCTACCATCACTAATAATGGACAGGATATCGAAGGTAATACCGCCAATCCATTAACACTTACGATTACTGACGGCACTAACGCACAAGTCAATCCTGTTCCTAGTCAATTTTTCTTATTTTACACTACAAAAGCAGGTGTAGTTAGTGGCCCAATCGCCGTGACGCCAATCAAAAACGATAATGTTTATACTATTAGCAGTACTCAATTTCCTGGCGGTGCAGGTATAGAAGCAGGCGGTAAGTTAGAAGTTAGATACAACATGGAATCTATTGCTAATGCAGGGAATCTTGGTGCAGCTATAGATAGCACAGAACAAACGGTTGTCCAGTTGACTGCTACCGGTGCTGGAGCCCCAACTATCCCCTCTATTACTGATACTACAATTGTAAAAGGACTGACCTTAGCCAAATCTCAGCTAAAAGATGCTGCTTGTAACATTGCAGTTAATACTACAACGTCTTTCAGTACTAACGATATCACTGCAGAGCCTGGTCAATGTGTTATTTATCAGATTATTGCCAACAATACTTTTACTAGTGCTTCTAATACCGCTATTACCAACCTTGTAATTTCAGATTTATTATCCAACTTTAATGCTAAAGCAGACTATGTAGAGTCAAGTGCAGTTACTACTGTTAGTAGTACTAACAGTAGTATTAGTGTGCCTGCAAACAAAACTACCACTGATGTAACAACTACTGTGAGTCCATTGGCAGCCACAAATAGTGCGACACTACGGTTTAAAATTAAAATTAAAACTGATCGCGCTGCTGCAGTTGCGCCATAGATAATAAGTAGTCATCTTAATTAGTTTAAACCTACAAGCAGCAATAGCTACTTATAGAACAACCCGACCCTCTAGCTTGGCCTAAATCTTTTAATTTAGCCAAGCTAGAGAATCTCTGCCCTTACCCTCACTGCTGTTTTATTGGATAAGCGACATATGACTCTATCTACCATGACACCGTCTAATCGTACCGCATTGTGTTCAGCGAAGATCTCTGCGCTGACATTAGCAATGTTGCTTATGCAATCAAATATCGCGTTTGCAGCGACTGTTTCAAATTCAGCCGCAAACCCTAACCTACAAATTATCAATAACATTGCAAACGCTACCTATAACGTCAATAGCCAGTCTGACGTCACTATCTCTAGCACCTCAAACCAAGTGCAAGTTAAGGCATCGGCACTATCAGAGTATGGCATCGAGCTAACTGAGCCACCGGTACAGACAGTAGCGCCAAACAAGACTGTCAACTGGGTAAATGTCCTAACTAACACTAGCTATAGTGACCAAACTGTCGAGCTGACACTACAACCTACCTCTGTAACCAATGTCAAGGTTTATCAAGATCTAAACAAAAACGGCATTGTTGATGAAGATGATATAGAACTTCAACTTAACAACCTCCAGACCCAAATTAAGATTGGTCATAGTGAGAGTATTCAGCTTATCGTTCAGGCTCTCTCTGATCCTAATGGCAAAAGTGGTAATACTGCTGATATTAAACTAGGTGCATTAGTTTTAGAAGATCCCTCAGTAATAGCAAAAACTGCCACTGACGCTTTGATCATCGTTGAGTCTAAGATCAACTTCTTTAAGAATACTAACTCTGAAATAATTCAAGAAACTTCTCAAATAGGCAAGGAGGTTTATTTACAGACTAGCTTTGCTCAATGTAATTTCAGTACTACTGAACAAGACTATGTTTGGGTCACCTTTACTTCAGAAAAAACCGGTGACACTGTTAAATTAAAAGCTTTAGAGAGAGAGAGAGATGGTAGTTATAATTCTGGTAAATACCAAGTACTGGCTCCTACTCAAAACAATGCTACTAAAATATCTGATGATGGTATTATCCAAACCCTAGATGGTGATACGCTGACTGCGAGCGATGTATATTGCTCTCAACCTAAAACAAATTTAGAAGTATCAGCGCCAGAGCTTAGTACCACTATTGGTATGGTTAGTCCTGCTAGCTTAGTGGTTGAAAAAACCTCTGAAGTTAGAACTGCTGAGCTTGGCGACTATGTCAACTATACTATCAATATTAGAAACAATGGTAATTCTACTGCTTATAATGTTGATCTGAAAGATGCGCTACCCCGTGGCTTTGACTACGTGGCTGGAAGTTTACGCGTTGATGGTGCTAAAATAAATGACTTCAAAGCAGAAGGTAAATATCAAGTCTTAGGATTGGGCGATCTAACTTCAGGTACCAGTAAAAACATTACCTATCGAGTATTGATTGGGTCAAGCGCACTTGGTGGTGATGGCATTAACCGCGCCATTGCCCAAGGTAAAGACTCCGAAACTGACGGGAAAACTCTAACTTCGCTAGAAGCACATTGGCCAATCGAAATCGAGCGCGGTGTCATGAACACTGACGGCATCATCATCGGTAAGGTTTACCATGATATCAACCGTGACGGCATCCAACAAAAAGAAGAGGGCGAGCTTGGCGTTGCAGGCGTGCGCATCTATATGGAAAACGGCAACTTCGTCGTCACCGATCCTGAAGGTAAGTATAACTTCTATGGTGTCAGTGCAAAAACTCACGTCCTAAAAGTTGACCGCACGACTATCCCTAACGCCACCGAAATGGTTACTCAAAGTAATCGCAATGCTGGCGATGCGGGTAGCCTTTTCGTTGACTTAAAATATGGCGAGCTGCATCGTGCTGACTTTGGCATCGTTGGTGGTATCGGCGATAGCACTGAGCGCTTAAATGCAGAGCTGGTCGCGCGCAGCAAATCTGTCAGCGCTAAAAATGATAGTTTAGAACAAGCGGTAAAAACCGAGCTGGTGTTAGAGCCTGATTATAACCGCGACAATAAAGACAATGTCGATGCAAGCGGCTGTAAATCTAACGATGTCCTAGATGCCGGCATACAGTGCGACTCCGCCATCGTTAACGAAATGGTCAAGCCAGCTGCCAATCGTGTCGATATGACAGTGACGACTATTGCGCCGCCGGTAGAAAAAGAGCTTGAAGAATACTTAAAAGAAGTTTCTAGCAACGACGTTGCCTTTATTAATCTTAGCGAAGGTCAGCAGCTCAGTACCTATAAGCAAATGGTGCAAGTACAAGCGCCACTAGGTTCTAACTTTACCCTATATACCAATGGCAAAGCCGTATCAGCCGAGCAAATCGGTAAAACCGCTGAGCAAGAAAAGCAAAAGGTGACGGCGTTTGATTATTATGCTGTCGATTTACAACGTGGCACTAACACCTTACGCGGTGTCGCGACTGACATTAATGGTAAAGTCATCTCTGAGCAAACTATCAAGGTTTTGACACCCGATAGCTTGCAAGCCATTGACTATCGCACGCAAAAACAATTGATCGCCGCAGACGGCATCAGCGAATATCAAGTAGTGATTAGCCTAAAAGACCGTGACGGTCGCCCTTATATCGCCTCAACGCCTATTACAATTGACACCAATATCGGTCGTATCAATCTTAGCGATAGCAGTAAGGATCAAGCTGGCACTCAAGTCACCGTCTCTGGCGGCGAGCTACTGATACCCATCACCGCTCCAAGCGTACCGGGTAAAGGTGAGCTAGTCATTAACACGGGCAGCAGCAAACAAGTGATTCCGCTACAGTTCACCGCTCAGCTGCGCCCTCTTATCGCTGTTGGTATCGTCGAAGGTGCTATCTCGCTTAAAGACTTCGATGGCAGTAATATTACTGATGCCCAAGGTGCTTTTGAGCAAGAACTGCGTGAAATCGCTGGCAATGACGACTATTCAGCAACGGGTCGCGCAGCGATGTTCTTAAAAGGTAAGGTGCGCGGCGATTATCTACTGACACTAGCTTATGATAGCGATAAAAAAGGCGAACGACTATTCCGTGATATCGAGCCGGGTGAATACTATCCTGTCTATGGCGATTCTTCTGCTAAAGGTTTCGACGCCCAATCGACGAGCAAGCTTTATGTACGCGTCGATAAAGGTCGCTCATTTGCCATGTATGGCGATTTAAAAACTCAAATCGATAATGACGAAGGTATCAAACTTGGTCAATACAACCGTACCTTAACGGGTTTAAAAGCGCAGTTTGAAGACAATAATACTCGCATCACCGCGTTTGCCGCTGAAACCAGTACTTCACAGCGCGTCAACGAGACTCGCGGTCTAGGTATTTCAGGTCCCTACCCGCTTGCCAATGATTTCGAGGCGGTATTAGAAAACTCAGAAACCATCGAAGTCATCACCCGTGACGCCAATAACCCGGGTCGTATCGTGCGCCGTCAGACCTTGACGCGTTTTTCTGATTATGAAATCGATCCTATTAGCCGCAGCTTATACCTAAAATCACCGATTGCTAGCCAAGATATCGATGGCAATCCTATCTACTTACGCGTGACGGTCGAAGTCGACGAAGGCGGCGAGAAATATTGGGTTGGCGGTATCGCCGCCAAGCAGCAAGTGACCGATAAAATCGCCATCGGTGGTAGCTATATTAATAGTGATGACCCGCTGAATAAAGAAGAGCTTGCCAGCGTCAATACGGTGGTCAAATTTAACGATAAGCTAAAGATGGTCGCAGAATATGCCAAAAATAAAGCAGAAAATCCAAACTCGCAGCCAAGCGATCAGATTAATGCCAAAGAGCTAGACGGTAAAGATACTGAAGGCGATGCACTGCGCATCGAGCTTGACTATGACGATAAGAAAAACACGCGTGCCAAAGCCTATTATAATGATACCGATGAAGGCTTCGTTACCGGTGCTTCGCCTCAAACCGCTGGACGCACTGAATCTGGCATCGAAGTCACACATACGTTAAATGAGAAAAAAACCGCACTTAAATTGGAAGGTGTGCGTACAGAAGACCATACTACCGAGGCCAGTCGCCAAGGCCTACAAGCCAGTATTGAACAACGCTTAAGTCAAAATATCGTTGGCGAGATTGGCGTACGCTACTATAAGCAAGAGGCCACTGCCGCCTCACGCAATACTCAAGCTGCAACCGATGTCTTAGATATTACTAACGATACCATCTTTAATGACGACATCATTAACCAATCAGCGCTTAATGGTGTAAGTAGTGCTGAAAAAGACATCGAAGGCACCACTGCCCGCGCCCGTCTCACCGCGCGTTTGCCAAAGCTAAATAACTCATTGGTCTTTGCAGAATACGAGCAAGATATTGAGCATAGCTCGCGCAATGCCACTTCTATCGGTGGCGAAACGGCGCTTGGCAGCCTAGGTCGTTTATACGCCCGTCATGATTTAATCAATAGCTTGTCAGGCAGCTACGGTTTAGACGATTCTGAAGAGCGCCAACGTACCGTTATCGGCTTTGATGCCACTTATATGAAAGACGGTAAGGTCTATAGCGAATACCGTATGCGTGATGCAATCAGCGCCCGCGAAGCCGAAGCCGCTATTGGTTTAAAGAATAAATGGTATGTTCAAAAAGGTTTAACACTTAATACTTTGTTTGAGCGTGTCGAATCTTTAGAAGGTGAAAAAGACAATACCGCGACTGCTGCTGGTGTTGGCGTTGAATATCTTGCCAACGAAAACTATAAAGCCTCAGGGCGCTTAGAAAAACGCTGGGGCGATACCAGTGATACGCTGCTCGCTAGCGCAGGCGTTGCTTATCGTTATAGTGATGAGATTACCTTATTAGCCAAAGACATCTATTCACAAGTTGATTACGATGATGGTCATCGTACTATCAATCGCTTTCAGCTAGGCGCCGCTTACCGTGATTACGATAGCAATCAGCTCGATATGCTTGCCAAGCTTGAGTATCGCTTAGATGATAACGCAACAGGCAACGATCCGTATCAAAAAGATGCCATTGTATGGTCATGGAGCGGTAACTATCATCCAACACGCCCATTGACGCTATCAGGGCATTATGCCGGCAAATATACGGAATATGACGCTCAAGGAATTGCTAGCGATAATACTGCACACGCTGTTTATGCACGCGGATTGTATGATATCAGCGAGCGCTGGGATATCGGTTTGCAAGCAGGCACCTATTGGAATAAGCAGGCGGACGATTTATCGTACTTGGTTGGCGCTGAAGTTGGCTATAGCCCGATGACCAACCTTTGGCTGTCACTTGGCTATAACTTTATGGGCTTTGAAGATGAAGATATCGCCTATGACGATACGACGATAGAAGGCGCTTACTTTAGATTGCGCTTCAAATTTGACGAAGACTTATTCAAACGCGAAGATTCACGCAAAAATAAGCCGCTCACCGCCCGTTCTACGCTATAATTTAGCCTTGTTATCATTTATCCTAGTTGTCGTAAGCCACGCTTACGGCATTTTTGTATTGACTGGGCGACGGTTTTTATTGAATGATAAATTAACCTGCCTATTTACATACAAACTTTTCATACTTACTACCTTACTTTCAGGTTTATCTTATGCCTCATTCTGCCCTTCAAGCAGCTCCCTATAAAAAATCACTATATGCTACGCTATCCACTGTATTGCTTCTGTCTACCGTATCCTGTGTATCGACTACAAGTCTTACGCCAAAAGACGCGACGCTAAAGACCGCCGACTATTGCCTTAGCAGCCATAATACTGAATCTCAAGCCCAGACAGCTGATGATAAAGCCCAAAGCGTACAACAGCGCGCCATGAACTGTATGCTGAACGAATTACAAACCTATCAGCAAAAAGACATGAGCGCCCGTCAACAATACTTTGCTTACAAAGCCCAAGCTTGGCTGAACTACGCCACTCATAAAGACAGTATGAATAGTCGTTCAGACGCTGCTGTACAAGCCGCCCAAGCGGCAGAAACCATCTTGCAGGCATTAAAAAATAATAAAGTTGAAGCGCTTGAGCTTATCGAAGATATCCCATCGACCTCGACGCTCATGCGACCTGATTTATGGGCAACTTTAAATGCCCTTAAAGATAGTGGCGGTATCGTGAATGCGCCGCGCGAAATGGCCTTTAGTGAAGTGGCATTAATATGGGCAGCTACCGACCACTGTGAACGTGGCGCAAAATCATCAAACAGTCATTTTCGGATGGCAGATCGCTGGCTTGAGCAAGCACGCGAAGCTTTCGTCAATGCCCATGACTCAAAAACCAACGTTGCTTTAGAAGCGCTTATCGTGCGTTATTATGAAGCATACGCGCCTTTAGATTCAAGCGATGACAGTTGTAATGGTCAAGTGCTAACAACGATTGATAAAAAGTAGGTGTCTTATACTTGTAGTGACTTATGCTTGTAGTGACTTATGCTTGTATTAACTAGCCTTTGACCACACAATAAAATTTCAATCAATGTTTAATAAACGTTTATTAAAAACGCGCAAAAAAAAGCCGACATCATGTCGGCTTTTTTACGTTTGGATTTGGCTCAAACTCTAGCTCAATAAAAATTAACGATTTTTACGCGGTAATTTTTCTGGCAGATAGCAGCGCAGATAAGCGATAGACGCGGTATTGGCTTCTTGCAAATACTTATCGGTAATGCTCTGATGACGGCGATAAGAGACGGTAAAGATGGCGTTAATAATACTAAAGGTAATCAATAACACATCTTGGATGTCTTCAAATTTTGGTACTTCATAACGCTCTGATAGGCGTTTATATACCAATTGCACCACTTGATTGTCCATATGCTCACCAAAACTGTCCCCTTCAAAATCAGGCGTGTTGGTGTCATAGATCAGTTTGGCTTTGGTTTGGTCTTCATCAAATATTTTTACACAGCGCTCAATCAGCGCGGTCAAATACGCTTGCCATCTATCATAATCAACTGTTTCGACAGTGGTCAGCACTTCTAAGATGTCGATCGCATTTAAAAAACGCAATGCTAAAAATATCGCTTCGATATTTGGAAAGAAATGATATGCGGAAGCTCTTGGAATACCCGCTTCTTCACAGACAGCAGCCAAGGTAATATCATTAATCGCTTGAGTTTCACTCAATTTTTTCGCGCCCATCAATAGCTTTTGACGGCGTGCGCGGCCTTGCTGACTAGTGAATTTAAATTTATTAGGGACCAGCTTTTTTGCCAGCTCCGAATCTACCAGTACATCTTCAATTTTGTCGTCTTTGTTTTCACTCATTATAAATCTCTTAATGTTACGCCCCATCTTTATAAATATAGTCTTCATCAGATAGCATCTGTCCTAAATCGAAGGACATTCTATCAACCGGTAATTTGGGCCAATAGCACCGCTACTATACTCAACGAAGAGGCATGATAAACGCTTGTACACAGTCAAGCAAGGGACATGAATAGGTTAAAAAATAATTCACCAATCAACCAAAAAAACGGGGTTAATTATGAAGTTTTATTTTCGCTCGTATAATACCATGATCGATGACTCTATCGGCATAATCCCACTTTAAGTGGTCATTAAAATAGTCAACTCGTTCAACCTGACCAAGCGAAAACTTACTATCAGGTAAAAACTCTTCAGAAACGAATAACTGATCAATAACTTCTGGCATACCCTGATAAATATGGGTATAAGCAACATCTTTCATCCAACCATAACGGGCTTGGATACGAGCGGCATCAAACAATGCCACATCACGCATACTTTTATCGTAATTGACTTCACCGGTTTCAGTCATCAATTGGGTGGTCACGCTACCGGTGACATCATTCATATCACCCAATAAAATCAGCGGCTCGCGCGTATGATGTAAGCGCTCAATGATAGACATACGAATAGAGGCGGCTTCTGCTGCGCGCATACATAAACTACGCAGTTTGGCACGAACACGAATATTCGGATCGTTCATATCCTCTAACAGATTGCCGTTTTCATCACGTAAGAAAAAAGCACGTTTGCTTTTAAGATGGGCGGTAATAATCGTTATCGGCTGCCCATAAGCATTCACTCGTAATATAAGTGGTGGACGATTAAAACGCTCATAAGGTCCTATATCAGGAATATCGATGACCGCTTTTGGCTCTATGGCTTGTAGCAATGAGCTCTCTAACTGCTCAAAGCGCGTGATAATACCGACTGCAGGTGTATTCTGCGCACCTTTGCCTTGAGTATAAGGGCTTGCGCTGTCATTACTTGCCAGTGGAATCACCACATGCTCAGGCTTAAAACCCAACGATACTGCCAACGCTTCAAGCGCCTGACTATCCCATACTTCTTGTACAGCGATAATATCGGCATGGGCTTTTGCCAACAAATCAGTAATGCCGCGCAGCTTATGTTCGTATTCTTTATTGGTATAAGCGGGCGCATTTTCGTAATAAATTCTATTAGGATTGGCAAAATTCAATAAATTGGCAGTTGCTATATAAAACTGCTTTGGATCATTGCCTTCTGCATTATGAATCATAAATTACCTATTATTATTATTTTTGATAATTATGTCTTATCATTAAATATATTTATACATAACAATATTAAGTATATTCACACTTAACAATATACACTAAAAAAGCCTCCAAAGAAATATTTGGAGGCTTTAAAGTAGCATAAAACTGGCTTATTTTGTCTGATAGCAGAGTAAAGTCTACAATCAGACTAATTCTAGTAATGAGAGAGTAAGCTTTTGTATTGTTTATTTACTTATATCAAATCAACGATTCATTAATCTTAATGATAAAGCTTAATAAAGGAACGCTTATTCACCATTACTTTAATCACTACCACTTTTCATTATTATTTAATCATCATAGACTAAAATATAACGGCTATTAAGACACACGGTTCCATGCATCACGTGTTGCACGACGAGCCTCTTCCCACTCTAGACGCGACTCACCCTTCACTTCATGCCATGAACGCTCTAAATCTGATTCATGATCTTCAAAACGGGCATCGGCTGGATAGCGGGCGCGATTGGCATAACCAACAGCATACGCTGGATGTAAATCACGATCAAACTCATGACCTTCACGGTAATAATCCGCATTGGCATGTTGAGCACGCCAGTATGCTTCTTCACGAGTTGGGTCAATGGCTTCTGCGGCTGCATGACCGGCACCGCCACCAACGATAGCACCAATAGCGCCGCCGATTAAGGTTCCTAATGGACCTGCCATTGTTCCAATAGCCGCACCTGCTGCTGCACCGCCAATACCACCAATACCTGTACCTAGTGGGTGTGAACCTGGCTCACCTGTGATTGGATCAGCATTCAGATCTTCTCTGCTCTCTTTTGACATATGCTTCACGGCATTACGATCAATGGCGTCGTGATCATCAATGATATTGTCATTTTCATGTCTAACAATTCTATTACCATTGATATCAACATCATTGTCAGTTAATCGACGCGCGTTATCATCGATGATGCGCTCTCTATCACCGACTTCAAGATAGTCATCAGCGATTACACGGTTATTAGGGTCTGTAATGCGTCCATCGTTATTCATAATATTATCCTTAAATTATTTGTTATATATTAGAGTTATTCATTGCTAATGTACTAATCGCTCATTTTTCAGCGGTAAATCTAAGCTATTAATTTAACGCCTATTAATGACATAGTTATGAATTAATAGTTATAGATTAATAGAAATTAAATAAGAGTGATTAGCGCTATGATTTAATTCATCTAAAGTATAGGAATTTATGGATGCCAACAAATAGACAGGTTATGTAATTTGTGTCCAAATTACGATTGCCTTGCGTTACAGCCTGTATCTTTATCACCAATTTGCATGGATTTGTATGTCAGCAGAGCGCTTTAAGTAATCTTTGGCTGAGTGGTTACAGCACTTAAATATCTCAAATTAGACAATTACATGACTTTTAACGCTCTATCAACGGCTTGTTGCCATTTATTAAGATGCTGCTGCCGAATATCGGCTGACATTTCAGGCTCAAAAATCCGGTCGACTTGCCATGATGCTTGCATCGTTGCTTCATCGTATAGACCGGTTTTCAATCCCGCTAATAAAGCCGCACCTTTGGCAGTGATTTCTGTGTCTCTAGGGCGCAGTACCGGCACCCCTAATAAGTCAGCTTGAAACTGCATAAGTAAGTCATTATTAGCCGCGCCGCCATCGACTCTTAGCTCAGTCAATGGATGAGGACTGTCTTTTTGCATAGCGATGAGTACATCATAAGTCTGATATGCCACCGCTTCCAATGCCGCGCGCGCGATATGGGCTTTGGTCGTACCGCGGCTCATACCAGTGATACTGGCACTGATATCGGAGCGCCAGTAAGGAGCGCCAAGACCTGTAAATGCGGGCAATAAGACTACCTCTTCACTACTATCTACTTGCCGCGCTAAACTCTCAACCTCAGCGCTTTGTTGAATCATACCGAGATTATCACGCAACCATTGCACGATAGCACCGGCCATAAACACACTGCCCTCCAAGGCATAAGTGACTTCCTTTTTGGGCGGTTGTAGCATACGCCTGCCAGACTGAACGATTTGATCAAATGATAAATTGTCTGGACGCATTGGCGTTGCTTTACGTTGCCAAGCGATGGTCGTCAGTAACTTATGCTCACTCAGTTTTGGCGTCTGACCGATATTCATCAGCATAAAACAGCCGGTGCCATAGGTATTTTTTGCCATGCCTGCATCAAGGCAGCCTTGCCCAAACAGCGCCGCTTGTTGGTCGCCCAATACTGCCTGAATAGGAATTTGTTTGGCAAATAACCCTTTTTTTGTTTTACCAAAATCTCCATCAGATGGCAATACTTTAGGCAATATATTCATGGGTATAGCAAAACAGGTACATAGCTCCTCTGACCATGCCAGTTTATGGATATCGTATAACAAGGTACGACAAGCATTGGTCACATCGATGACGTGTTCGCCGCCGGTTAATTTATAGATAAGCCAGCTGTCTATGGTACCGACAGCAATCTCCCCTTTATTGGCGCGTACTCTTAATTTAGGATCATTTTCTAACAACCACGCGATTTTACTGGCGCTAAAATATGGGTCTAAGCGTAAGCCTGTGATACGTTGTATCTCGCTTGCCATATCAACATGCTTATCATCAGTCTTACCGCTCGTGCTTTCTGCAGCAAGCGTTTTGCAATAACTGGCGGTACGGCGATCTTGCCAAATAATGGCAGGCGCTAAAGGTTTGCCCGTTTGCTTATCCCACATCACGATAGACTCACGCTGATTGGTAATCGCAATACTGGTAACATCGGTCGCAAGCAACCCGGCCTGATTAATCACATCATGGGCACAGCTAATCTGTGTCTGCCAAATCTGCTGCGCATCTTGCTCGACAAAACCTGCTTGCGGCGTCTTTAAGGTTGTCGGCTGTTGTACTATTTTAATCGGACGGGCATGGTCATCGTACAAAATCGCGCGGCTCGATGTTGTGCCTTGATCTAGCGCTAAAATATATCCTGCCATTACTCACATCCTATTTTAGATAGTGTTGTTTTTTATCTGCTGATTTTTATCTGCTGTTTTTTATCTAGCTTTATAGCCATGCCTTTATTAATAAAAGCTATTGCATGTACTAATAAAAGTTAGTGCATGGTTTAGATTGTTATTTCAACGAGCTTTTATCCTCAATGACTTTTTATCACTAACCCATAAATAATGCTATTATTTACCTTATAGTGAGACACTTAACATAAAAACAGTGCGTATTCAATGTAAAATAAGCGAATAGTGAGCATTGACCCGTCACCATTGTGGCACTACAGTGTACG
The DNA here is from genome assembly GCF_002352555.1 of Psychrobacter sp. UBA2769. Lineage (NCBI taxonomy): Bacteria > Pseudomonadati > Pseudomonadota > Gammaproteobacteria > Moraxellales > Moraxellaceae > Psychrobacter > Psychrobacter sp. UBA2769. Next base: position 218,916 of record NZ_DEIR01000001.1, read on the forward strand.
CTTTGTTATGAATAACCAATCTTTGCTTTCTATTAATAGTCTATAATATTGCCCAGTTTGGCTACCTTCTACACACTTTACGTTCTAAACACTTTGCATTCTAATTAATGGCTTACGTGACTTATGAAATTTGCTTTATCGACTCTGTCTACTGCTGTGATGACGGCTACGCTCATGAGCTTAGCCGCGCCTCACTCCGCAAACGCTAACGATGATACTATCACGTCACAAAATGAAGTAGCGCCAGTGGTAGTGACGCAAATTATTGATGCAGATAATCAAAGTGTCACTCAAGAAAGCAGTCTACAAAACAAGGCAGCGACGACAGAAAAACAGACAGCTAAAGCTGAGCTCAATACTGGCTTAAGCACCCTTATCGACCCCATCACCCATAAAAGCATTGATAATAGCTATCCCTTAGAAGTGTCTAGCCTGTTAAGCCTTGAGCAGGCACAAAATATCTTACTACAAGTGTCACCAAAAATTGCTGCCAATGAAGCTGCCATTGCCGCCAGTGAATATCAAACGGATGCCCTTAAAACCATAGATCATCCGTTAGTGTTTGCGCGCGTCTCTGCTACTGCTTATAACTTAGACGCCGATGTTGATTTATCATCAATCAAAACCAGCATTATCAATGATGTGAATAGTATCGACCCGCCCATAAACATAGAAGATTTACCAGATTTTGGTGAGTTGGTCGGTCAGCGTATCCCAGATAACTATGAATTAAAACGCTCAGGCTCTACAACGGGTGCAGGACTCGGTGTGGTGTGGCCTATTTATACTGCTGGGCGTAGCGCAGCGCTGACAGGCGCGTCCAATGCTCGTACTCAAGAAGCAGTAGCTGACAGCTTATTGGACAAAAATGAGCTTTATAACACTTTGATTGAGCGTTACTTCAAGGCGCAGTTGGCAATCATTGCCGCTTATTTACGCGACGATGCCTATGATACTTTGCAGCAGACCGACCATATGGCGCAGCGGCTTTTTGAAGAAGGCTTTATCTCGCGGGTTGATCGTCTAGAGGCGCAATCTGCCCTTGCTGATGCCAAAAGCGAATCCGTCAATGCCAATAATGATGCGCGTCTGGCGATGATGGCGCTACAGCGTCTTTTGCGTACCGACTATCGTATCAAGCCGACCACGCCTCTATTTGTCTCTAGCCGTCCTTTACCTGATGTCAATTATTTTCAAGATTTGGCACTGAATAATCATCCAGGTCTGAAAAAAGTCGCCGCTAAACGAGCCCAAGCTCAGCAGCTACATGCGCTGTCAGATACGGGTTACAAACCTACGGTTATGCTTTATGGCTATGGACAACTT
>NZ_DEIR01000015.1:0-818 GCF_002352555.1 Psychrobacter sp. UBA2769
CAAAGAAAAGCCCCTCAACAATTAAGTTGAGGGGCGATTCAGGAATAGAGAGCTGACGATGACCTACTCTCACATGGCCGGAGCCACACTACCATTGGCGCGATGATGTTTCACTTCTGAGTTCGGGAAGGGATCAGGTGGTGCCATCATGCTATTGTCGTCAGCAAAGGGGGTTAGATATGAGTCTGTTATTGTTATTTTGACTTTAAGTATTATCTTTTAGTCTCATCAACATAAACCTAACTGAATCAAGGTTTAAGGTGATATCGAAATATTCTTTCTTTTATTCTAAAGCTTTCGCTTTACAAGATAGATTAATTAGAGCTTTGATACAAACCACTTGGGTGTTGTATGGTCAAGCCAAACGAGCAATTAGTACAGGTTAGCTACACACATCGCTGTGCTTCCACACCCTGCCTATCAACGTCGTAGTCTTCAACGGCTCTTTAGGGAAATCTTATCTTGAGGTGGGCTTCCCGCTTAGATGCTTTCAGCGGTTATCCCATCCGAACGTAGCTACCGGGCAATGCCACTGGCGTGACAACCCGAACACCAGAGGTTCGTCCACTCTGGTCCTCTCGTACTAGGAGCAGATCCTCTCAAATTTCCAACGCCCACGGTAGATAGGGACCGAACTGTCTCACGACGTTCTAAACCCAGCTCGCGTACCTCTTTAAATGGCGAACAGCCATACCCTTAGGACCTGCTTCAGCCCTAGGATGAGATGAGCCGACATCGAGGTGCCAAACACCGCCGTCGATATGAACTCTTGGGCGGTATCAGCCTGTTATCCCCAGAGTACCTTTTATCCGTTGAGC
>NZ_DEIR01000015.1:850-5255 GCF_002352555.1 Psychrobacter sp. UBA2769
CTACTTTCGTACCTGCTCGACTTGTGGGTCTCGCAGTTAAGCGCGCTTTTGCCTTTATACTCTATGAACGATTTCCGACCGTTCTGAGCGCACCTTCGTACTCCTCCGTTACTCTTTAGGAGGAGACCGCCCCAGTCAAACTACCCACCATACATTGTCCTCGGTATTGTTATACCTGAGTTAGAACCCCGACATGACCAGGGTGGTATTTCAAGATTGGCTCCACAAACACTAGCGTGTCTGCTTCAAAGCCTCCCACCTATCCTGCACAAGTCAGGTCAAAGTTCAATGTAAAGCTGTAGTAAAGGTTCACGGGGTCTTTCCGTCTAGCCGCGGGTACACAGCATCTTCACTGCGATTTCGATTTCACTGAGTCTCTGCTGGAGACAGCGCTGCCATCATTATGCCATTCGTGCAGGTCGGAACTTACCCGACAAGGAATTTCGCTACCTTAGGACCGTTATAGTTACGGCCGCCGTTTACTGGGGCTTCGATCAAGAGCTTCGCTTACGCTAACCCCATCAATTAACCTTCCAGCACCGGGCAGGCATCACACCCTATACGTCCACTTTCGTGTTTGCAGAGTGCTGTGTTTTTAATAAACAGTTGCAGCAGCCTGGTATCTGCGACTGCCAACAGCTCAAGGAGCAAGTCCTATCACCATCGGCAGCGTACCTTCTCCCGAAGTTACGGTACCATTTTGCCTAGTTCCTTCAGCAGAGTTCTCTCAAGCGCCTTGGTATTCTCTACCTGATCACCTGTGTCGGTTTAGGGTACGATTCGTTTATAACTATTGCTTAGAAGCTTTTCCTGGAAGCATGGTATTTGCCACTTCGCTGTACAAGTACAGCTTGCTATCAGATCTCAGTATAATGACAGTCCGGATTTGCCTAAACTGTCTACCTACATCCTTTCACCTGGACAACCAACGCCAGGCTGACATAACCTACTCCGTCCCTCCATCGCATTATAAACAAGTATCGGAATATTAACCGATTTCCCATCGACTACGCCTTTCGGCCTCGCCTTAGGGGTCGACTCACCCAGCCCCGATTAACGTTGGACTGGAACCCTTGATCTTCCGGCGTGCGAGCTTTTCACTCGCATTATCGTTACTCACGTCAGCATTCGCTCTTGTGATACCTCCAGCATGCTTTACAACACACCTTCACAGGCTTACACAACGCTCCCCTACCACTTGAAAACAAATTCAAATCCGCAGCTTCGGCTCCTAGTTTGAGCCCCGTTACATCTTCCGCGCGGGCCGACTCGACTAGTGAGCTATTACGCTTTCTTTAAAGGATGGCTGCTTCTAAGCCAACCTCCTAGCTGTCTATGCCTTCCCACCTCGTTTCCCACTTAACTAGGAATTTGGGGCCTTAGCTGGCGGTCTGGGTTGTTTCCCTCTCCACAATGGACGTTAGCACCCACTGTGTGTCTCCCGGATATCACTCATCGGTATTCGGAGTTTGCATCGGTTTGGTAAGTCGGTATGACCCCCTAGCCGAAACAGTGCTCTACCCCCAATGGTGTTCGTCCGAGGCGCTACCTAAATAGCTTTCGGGGAGAACCAGCTATCACCGAGTTTGATTAGCCTTTCACCCCTATCCACAAGTCATCCCCTGGCTTTTCAACGACAGTGGGTTCGGTCCTCCGGTGCCTGTTACGGCACTTTCAACCTGCTCATGGATAGATCACTCGGTTTCGGGTCTATGCCCTGCAACTAATTCGCCCTATTAAGACTCGGTTTCCCTACGGCTCCCCTAAACGGTTAACCTTGCTACAGAACATAAGTCGCTGACCCATTATACAAAAGGTACGCGGTCACCCTAATAAATTAAGGCTCCCACTGCTTGTACGCACACGGTTTCAGGTTCTATTTCACTCCCCTCACAGGGGTTCTTTTCGCCTTTCCCTCACGGTACTGGTTCACTATCGGTCAGTCAGGAGTATTTAGCCTTGGAGGATGGTCCCCCCATCTTCAAACAGGATTTCTCGTGCCCCGCTCTACTTAATATGTTAACTCTAATGTTTCGAATACAGGACTATCACCTACTACGGTCAGCTTTCCCACGCTGTTCTTCTACATTAGAATTAATCGGCTTCTCCCCGTTCGCTCGCCGCTACTAGGGGAATCTCAATTGATGTCTATTCCTAAGGGTACTGAGATGTTTCACTTCCCCTCGTTCGCTTCTTGTACAAGTACAAGATACCTACCTTATGGTAAGTGGGTTTCCCCATTCAGAAATCTCCGGATCACAGGATATTGCCGCCTCCCCGAAGCTTATCGCAGGCTGTCACGTCTTTCATCGCCTCTGACTGCCAAGGCATCCACCATGTGCGCTTCATTACTTGACCATACAACCCCAAGTAGTCTNNTTCTAAGTGTTATAAAGTCTAATTATGATAACGATATCACCTATGTTTATACGCTTGATTCAGTTCTCTTTACTTTTTTAATAACTCACTACTGGGATAACAACTGATGTCGTTAAGTAGTGAGTTATTAAGGTTAGGAACAACGCGTGAACACGTGTTCCTAACCCAGACTCATATCTATGTTTTTAAATAGTTCTTACGCTCTCGTCGAGTCATAAGTTCTGTATAAAACAGAAAGAAGTAATCTTAGACAAATCACTTGTTTCTGTTGAATACCTATTGTATTTATTGGCATCTAAAGCTTACATGGCGTTTATAGTGGTGGAGCCAAACGGAGTCGAACCGTTGACCTCCTGCGTGCAAGGCAGGCGCTCTACCAACTGAGCTATGGCCCCATGTAAAATGGTGGGTCTAAGTGGACTTGAACCACTGACCCCCGCGTTATCAACACGGTGCTCTAACCAGCTGAGCTACAGACCCAATTACGCTTGTTATAAACGTAAGCTTAAACTAAAGAACAACTTGTTGTGAATTCTTGCTGACCGAATGCCATCTATAAGGAGGTGATCCAGCCGCAGGTTCCCCTACGGCTACCTTGTTACGACTTCACCCCAGTCATCAACCACACCGTGGTGAACGCCTTCCCGAAGGTTAGGCTATCCACTTCTGGTGCAATCAACTCCCATGGTGTGACGGGCGGTGTGTACAAGGCCCGGGAACGTATTCACCGCGGCATTCTGATCCGCGATTACTAGCGATTCCTACTTCATGGAGTCGAGTTGCAGACTCCAATCTGGACTACGATAGGCTTTTTGAGATTCGCATCACATCGCTGTGTAGCTGCCCTCTGTACCTACCATTGTAGCACGTGTGTAGCCCTGGTCGTAAGGGCCATGATGACTTGACGTCGTCCCCGCCTTCCTCCAGTTTGTCACTGGCAGTATCCTTAGAGTTCCCGGCTTAACCCGCTGGTAACTAAGGACAAGGGTTGCGCTCGTTGCGGGACTTAACCCAACATCTCACGACACGAGCTGACGACAGCCATGCAGCACCTGTATTCTAATTCCCGAAGGCACTCCCGCATCTCTGCAGGATTCTAGATATGTCAAGACCAGGTAAGGTTCTTCGCGTTGCATCGAATTAAACCACATGCTCCACCGCTTGTGCGGGCCCCCGTCAATTCATTTGAGTTTTAACCTTGCGGCCGTACTCCCCAGGCGGTCTACTTATTGCGTTAGCTGCGTCACTAAGTCCTCAAGGGACCCAACGACTAGTAGACATCGTTTACGGCGTGGACTACCAGGGTATCTAATCCTGTTTGCTACCCACGCTTTCGAACCTCAGTGTCAATATGATGCCAGAAGGCTGCCTTCGCCATCGGTATTCCTCCAGATCTCTACGCATTTCACCGCTACACCTGGAATTCTACCTTCCTCTCACCTATTCTAGCCTAACAGTATCAGATGCAGTTCCCAGGTTAAGCCCGGGGATTTCACATCTGACTTATCAAGCCACCTACGCTCGCTTTACGCCCAGTAATTCCGATTAACGCTTGCACCCCCCGTATTACCGCGGCTGCTGGCACGGAGTTAGCCGGTGCTTCCTTCAGTGGTACCGTCAGTGCAATATGGTATTGGCATACTGCAGGTTCTTCCCACTTGACAGAGCTTTACGACCCGANNATATTCCCCACTGCTGCCTCCCGTAGGAGTCCGGGCCGTGTCTCAGTCCCGGTGTGGCTGATCATCCTCTCAGACCAGCTACAGATCGTCGCCATGGTAGGCCTTTACCCCACCATCTAGCTAATCCGACTTAGGCTCATCTAATAGCGAGAGCAACAAGTTGCCCCCTTTCTCCCGTAGGTCGTATGCGGTATTAATTCGAGTTTCCCCGAGCTATCCCCCACTACTAGGTAGATTCCTAAGTATTACTCACCCGTCCGCCGCTCGACGCCTGATAGCAAGCTATCATCGTTTCCGCTCGACTTGCATGTGTTAAGCCTGCCGCCAGCGTTCAATCTGAGCCA
>NZ_DEIR01000015.1:5303-109146 GCF_002352555.1 Psychrobacter sp. UBA2769
CGTAATGAATTAACTTTGAGTTTTTCTGCTGTCTTAAATGATAATTTTTATAGTTAATAATCTTTCCGAAAAGAAAGGATAGTCAACTTTATTTTTTAGCATTCTGAATCAGCAAAAATCCACACAAGTTGTTCTTTAGTTATGCTTTTAAATAGTGTCACGCTACTGTCGTCCAGTAGATGATTATATAGGGTATTTCTCTTTGCTATTCAGTCTAAGTTAATAACTTATCCTATCTAGCGAGCCGACTATCATATCATAATAATTTGGTTTGTCAAGCTTTTTTATAATTTGTTTCAATAAGTTATCTGGGTTTGTTATATGTAATTCACATATAAGTCGTTCCAGTTCGTCTTAATGAGGTGCGTATTATAGACGTTTAATTTGTTAAGTCAAGAAGTAAATTATTTTATTTTAAACTAAATTAATCTAAAATGAATTTTCTGGACTGGATGATTAAGTAGTAGCTTGGTTAAAACTAGCTATGGTTAATCAGTGGTAATCCACGCCAATCCGCCTTCCCTTCCGACTGGGTGGCATTATACGCGGTTTCAGATGGGGGTCAAGGGGGTTTGAAGGTTTATTTCTGATTTTTTGATAATGCTAAATCTATGTATCAATCCAAGACGCTATTTAAGACGCTGTTAAGGGCAAAGATTCTTCGTCCATTTCCGTGCTTTGTTACCGCGAACACATTGATATTGCACACCATACTGAACCCAATGCCAACTTAATTCAGATGGCGTACCTTTTAAGGTAAAGCTAATACGATAACGTTCTGCGCTAACACTATCATCCATGAGACCTGAACGGGTAATGACAACAACGGCTGTCTTGGGCTGGGCTTTTGATGGATAGAAGAAAGTTTGCGCCAAATCATAATCCGCGGACACCTCATTAATACTGCTATTGATGAGTTTGAGCTTTTCAAAACCACAAGAAATCAGCCCTGTTTGAATAGGACACGGTGCTGATGCATAAGTCACTGCGCGGCCATTAACGCTTAAATGCTTAAAGTTGGCTGGATTTGCAGCTTCAGCCCGAGATATGGGACTTATTGAGTTGCTAGTATTGGCATATGAAGATGCTGAAACCAGTGAAAATGAAAATAAAGCACTCGCTATCAAACCTCTTATCAAGTGTGTTGAGGTATTTGAGACCGGTAATAGATGATTAAAACTATTTAAGTGCAGCATAATAACCTCGACGTTTATTATCAAATAGCGTTATAAAAAGGCTAGTCATATAATGTTTATATAGCTATACCATACAATAACATATTAAAATTATTTAATAATAACTCCAACCAGGTGTTATTTGTGTCTTTTTATTATAACCATCTCAGTTGTTATGATTATCTCTATCAGAGCCGTATATTGGTATGCAACTCACCACCCTAGCACGCAAATAAAAACCGCCTATTAAAAAATAAGCGGTTCGTATGTGCATGTCTTAAGCTAACATCTACCATAAAGCAATCATAGCGTTAACTGGTGGCTTTGCTTTTTAGCGTGGTAAAAATACCTGATAACGCATAGATGATACCAATGGCTAAGATGCCCACAGGGATATCATATAAGATGATACTCATGACCAATACGCCAATGATAAGCACCACAAAAGGTACTTTCTTCTTGTCGAACTCTTTAAAGCTATAGTATTTGACGTTACTGACCATCAATAAGCCACAGATAACGACCCACGCGGCAAATAAGAACATGACGGCAGTATCGTATTGTCCGATCCATTCGTTATGATCGACCGCAACCATCACCGCTGCCGTAACCAAGATAGCGGCCAGCGGACTTGCCAAACCGACAAAGTATTTTTTATCGACAATGCCAACTTGAACGTTAAAACGCGCGAGGCGGAAAGCGGCACAGGCAGTAAAGACAAACGCACATCCTAACCCGACACGACCTAAAGGTTCTAAAGCAAAGCTATAAATCAAAATGGCAGGTGCAACGCCAAAGGCCAGCATATCGGCAAGTGAATCATACTGCTCGCCAAAAGGGCTTTGCGCATTAAGCATACGCGCGACCCGCCCGTCAGCGCCATCAAGAATGGCGGATAAGAAAATCGCCAGTGATGCTTTATAAAACTCGCCTTGGGTACTGGCTAAAATAGAATAAAAACCCGATAGTAACGATAAGGTTGTGATGAGATTGGGCGCTAAATACACACCGCGACTGACCACGCGCTTGCCTTCTGCAACTTCTGCTTCAATCACCTCAAAGGTTAAGCCATCATAATTGTCATTATCCGCGAGACGAATATTGAACTCATGCTCATCAACAAAAGGCGGCTGAGTGGCGGCGCTATCTTGTAATAGTGGCTCTTTTACCAAACCGTCATTCATAACTTTATCAGTTACTAGACTGCTCTTGGCAAGGCCATCCTTTGCAATGCTACTTGATGATTGATCAGTCGTCATAACGATATCCTTATTCGCCAACCAGCCAGCGCACATTGGTGGCACTGTCTGCAGACAAGTCTGGCGCATCTTCAACTTTTAACACCGGCTGTAAGAAACGCAATATCTCACGCGCATGGTTGTCAAACTGCCAAGGCGGATTGATAATAAGTAGACCTGTACCGTTCAGACCTACAGCAATATCATTAGGATAAATATTGAGCTCGCAGACCAATTGACGTCTCATCTCAGTACGCTTAAGCTTTTTATAGAACAGCTCAACCGCTTCGATATTTTTAATCGGATACCATAACGCATAAGTGCCTTGTGGCCATTTCTCATAAGAGGCGACCAACAGATTAATCAGGCGGGTAAAGTCTTTATGCTCTTGCTCGTAAGGAGGATCAAGGAAAATCAGACCGCGCTTTTCTTTTGGTGGAATAACCGCAGCGATACCTTCAAAGGCATTGCGATGATGAATACCAATCGGCAATTTATGCAGCTGATAATTTAAGGCATCATATTCGCTAGCTTTGGCTTCAAACGCTTCACCGCGTACGCCAGCATCAGGATTTTTTTCAACATGATGGGCAATCCACCACGGCGAGCCGGGATAGACTTTTTTGTCATAAGTGAAACGGGCTTGCTTAATGCCTTCCATATAATCTTTGACTGCCGTCGGTGCTTTTTCGACATCAGCTTTTACTAAGGCTTGGATACCACCTTTGGCTTCACCTGTTTTGCGCGCCTCTTCACTGCCGAGCGAATACAGTCCACGACCGCCATAAGCATCTAGTACATAAAAAGGTTTGTTTTTTTGCCCCAATTGATTCAGTAGTTGTACCAATAAAATGTGTTTAACGACATCGGCAAAGTTACCAGCGTGATAGGCGTGTTTATAATTCATAAGATCAAAAGTTTAAATAAGAAAAATTGCATCTATGGTAGCATAGACAGGGTAAAAGATAACGATGGTTTTGGTAAAAAGGCATGGATTGGCTGTGTATTGACAGCGAATGGCATGTTTATTGATAACGGCGAGACAAAATGACGCAGATTATTAGCAATCTTGAGGTGACAAAGTTAGTCGTCCATAATCCGATTGGACAGGATAATCCACCATTACTGTTTCCGCATAATGGCGACGATAACCAAAAGCCGCCAACTCAGCACGTATTAGCGTTATCAGACTTTGATGTCGATTGGCAAAATAAGATTACCGATGAACAGCTAGATAAGTTTGTAGATGATGGTTGGATGATTATTGATGAAGTGTTTGAGAATAAAGCACTATTAGCCTTGCAATCCGAGAGCGGTTTTATTGAGTATCGTGACGCAGAGTTGACGGCTGGCATTCGGGTCAGCGATATTCGCGGTGACCGCATCCGCTGGATTACAGAAAACTTCTTTGCCGGATATTATTATCTGCAAAGTATCAATGCGCTTGCTGCTTTATTCAATCAAAGCTTGTTTGCCGGCATTCGCCATAGTGAAGCACATTACGCTTGTTATCCGGTGGGTTTTGGCTATCAATGGCATAGCGACAATCCAGCTGGGCGTGATGAGCGTGTTATCTCGGCGGTGTTTTATCTTAATGATGATTGGAGCAATAATGACGGCGGCGCTTTAGAAATAGTCGATAAACATGGCATTCATCATAATGTCATGCCTGTCGCCAATCGACTAGTCATATTTGATAGTGACCTACAACATCAGGTGCAAATTGCTCATCGTCAGCGTTATTCTATCGCGACTTGGATGCGCCTTGATGGTCTGGTGCCTTTTGTTGAAGACAATATTTAACATTCATCAGCTATTACTTTTACTTTAAATAAGCCTTGTTAATTAAGGATAATGACAATGCATAAAACCTTATTTAGAAGCTTACTCTTACTTGTTATGTTCCCTCTAATTGTGAGCTGCGAGACGCTTAATCATCAAGCGCCTACTCAACAAAACAATGAGTTATTTTTTACCTATTATTTGCCAAAATCCACTCCTGAAGAACCTCTAATAATTAATCCGACCGCTATTACTACTGAATTCAAATATAAGGATGGGTGTCTACTTGCATTTGATGGAAGCAGATGGATGACACCTGTATTTCCCGAAGGACATGCAACTTTTGATAGTCAGAATAAGACTTTAAAACTATTAGGAACAAGTTATAAAATGGGTGATGTCATTTCTGCAGCTGGCTATGTGCGTGCTTACAACAGTGACAAAGTTAAAAACTATAATAATACCCCAGCCAAAAACTGTATTACAGAGTATCTCGCAATATATTACGGCGATTATGAGAAAATTTACTTGGATAAAAACTAAAGTTATTTTGAGCATCAGAGTTGATAAGCATCAGCATTAGATAGATATTATAAAAATAAGCCAGATGTTATCACAAGAAATAGTAAATCAACTTATCTAGGACTGTCATGAGTTTAGAAAATAAGAGTAAAACCCATCAGCAACAAACCTTAGAATTAAGTATCGCCCTACTTGAGCGGCCTTCGGTCACACCAGATGATGATGACTGCCAAGACATATTGTCTGAGCGCTTGCAACAAGCAGGGTTTGACTGTGAGTTTATGTATTACGGTGATAGACAGGCAAAAGGTGAACAAGCGGAAGTCAAAAACCTTTGGGCGCGCCGTGGCACTACTGATCCCGTTATTTGTTTTGCTGGTCATACCGACGTCGTGCCTACAGGTGATGAAAATAATTGGACCTATCCGCCATTTACGCCAACCATTGCCGATGGTTATTTATGGGCGCGCGGTGCAGCTGACATGAAAACCGGTATTGCTGCTTTTACTATTGCCGCTGAGCGTTTTGTTGCCAATTATCCTGAACATAATGGCTCGATTGCTTTTTTAATCACCTCAGATGAAGAAGGTCCGTCCATCAATGGCACGGTCAAAGTCATGGAAACCTTAGAAGCACGCAATGAGAAAATTACCTATTGCCTCGTTGGTGAACCATCAAGTACTGACACGCTTGGCGATATCATTAAAAATGGTCGCCGCGGCTCATTGGGCGCAGAGCTTACCGTCACTGGCAAACAAGGTCATGTTGCCTACCCGCATTTAGCTTGCAATCCGATACATGCAACGATGGCAGCTTTAGCGGATCTGACAGCAGCCACTTGGGATAACGGCAATGACTACTTCCCTGCAACTTCCCTGCAAATCTCTAATATCAATGGCGGTACGGGCGCGACCAACGTCATCCCTGAAACGCTAAAGGTTGTCTTTAATTTCCGCTTTTCTACAGAAACAAGCGAAGATGAGCTAAAAGCAAAAACCCATGCTATTTTTGATAAATATTTTGAGAACAGCAAAGCCAGTTATGATATTCATTGGAAATTATCCGGTCAGCCCTTCTTAACTCCTGAAGGCAAACTCGTATCAGCCTGTCAAAAGGCGATTAAATCTGTGACCGATGTTGATACCACGTTATCTACATCAGGCGGTACATCAGACGGACGCTTTATCGCGCCAACAGGTGCGCAAGTGGTTGAGCTTGGCGTGCGTAATGCCACGATTCATCAGGTCGATGAAAAGGTGGAAGTAGATGACTTGGGGAAATTGGCGCAGATTTATGAAGGGATTTTAGAGAATTTGTTGTTGGATTGAAAATTTTTATCAAATATTTGAGGATATGCTGCAATGATTCAATTTAACCCTATGACGCTCGCCTTTACTGTTGTCCTGATTGCGCTATTAAATGGCTGTAACGCCACATCATACGAACCAGTAAAATCTGAACCTACAGGTACGGTAGTTGGGCAAAAAAAAATTCATATTGATTGGACAAAAATTGATACTAAATCTGATGTTTCTATCGACAATACACCACGAGATGTTGACTACCCAGACCATATTGTTAGTTTAGCAAATGCCGTTAATAGACCTGTCGCCGATATTTATCGTCATGAAATGGTATATGGTTCAGCAGAGGTGCAACAGTTCGTGGATCAAGTAAAAGCACAACTTGGTGATAGTTATGTTGACATTTATGGTAATGCGGATGGTGTGCCGAAATATTTTATCGTCACGCGACCGAATGTAGTCGCTGACAGTTACGAATATGTCATTAAGAAAGGCGAGCTACGCGGCTTTAGCATGGCTATTGAAATATTACCAATAGCGGATAGAAGTCGCGCTCAGATGCTAGATGTTTATAATAGCCAAGAAGATATGGAAAAAATTGATAAAATCATCAAAAAGTACGGCGGCGAGATGCAAGGGATAGGCTTTACGCCTATGGGGTTTAAAATTGTTATCGATACTTATTTTCAAAAATCTTTAACGCCTATACGCCATAAACAAGTAGAAAATGAGCTAAAACAGTTAACAGGTGTGAATGTAGAAGTTAGGCAAACGGGCAGGTTGATCTTCTAAATTTATTTTTAAAATTATCAGATTGGTGGGTTACGCTTGAGCGAACCCACCCTACAACACCTTCAAATATCATAGCTATATTCTAAAACTTCTACTCAATACCAATATAGAGATCTACTTGCCCATACTCTAAGTTGCCACCGATATAATGCTCAAAATCAACATTGTACGTTCGTACATGCTCACAGCTTCGGTCATTAAAATACGTCCACGCTTTTTCCCAAGCGTTCATCACAGTATTGGGCATTCTACCTTCTTCAGAAAAGACCAAATATTTCCCTGCAGGAATATCTACGCTGACTAGAGTGCCATTCTTAGCACTAGCGCTATTATCTGACCGTTCTTGCTCGCTATCTACTTTCCAACCGGCCACAACATCAAAAGCACCGACCAAGTCATCGCTCTCATAGTTATGATAGATACCGTAAATGTCTTCGCCTTCAGGAAGATTGCCCGCATGATTTTGATAAAACTTTTGCCATAAGCGACCTAACTTGGCTGTTTCCTGGCTAATTTCAGCATTATTGGTGGTGCGAACGCTGATGCCTTTGCACGCTATCGCTTCGGGTAGCTCTTTGATTTCTGATGTCATAATGCGGCCTATCCTATATATTGATGCTGTTTTGTGTTTAAAAAAATATTTGATACGATTAACGTTGAAGGATTACTCTAATCTGCTTCATCAATCCAGTTCATTTGAATGGCTTCTAAGATACCTTCGTTTGAGCGCTGCGGGTCATCATCAAAGCCTTCAAGCTCAGTCACCCAGCGATGCAAGTCAGTAAAGCGAATGTATTGCGGATCGGTCTCGGGGAATTTCTCGTAAAGCTCAATAGCGATATCTAAGCTGTCTGTCCATTTTAATTTCTGCGGGGTCATAGTAGCTCCTTAACTTATCATTATTTTATAAATGTCATCGAATTGATGGTCATTTAAGCTGGTTATTTGCTTGACGATTTTCTTGACCATTTAATAAGCCCTATCGTAGCAAAATTCGCCCGCTGATTATAGACAAGTTCGTTATAGAGCCTTTGTTGATTTAGCTTATTTTCTCTATTTAGCAGATTTAATCGCTACTTGATGCTGATTCCAAGAATCAATGACCTCATTTGTCTGCTCACCTGTCATATCCAATACCTCTGGCGCACACTTACCTTTTTTATTGGTCAATACAAACTTAGTCATACCAACGCCCATCAATTGGTTTTTGACAAAGAAGCGCGTTTCAAAATAAACGTATTTTTTATCCCACCCGACAAGCGTACTATTTACCGTCATTTTACTCAGAAACTTAATTTCTTTGAGATAGACCATTTCTTGCATGGCGATAATCCAGCCGAGATTTTTAATATCCTTTTGATGACAGCACGCCATCAGCCATTTAGTAATGTTTAATTCTATAAAAGATAAGTAGCGATAATTGGGCAGATGATCACGAAAGCCCATGTCATGTGGCAATACTCGATAGTGGCGCACAATTGGTGCGGACAAAGTTTCGACACTTAAAGTTTCGCTAACCGCTTGCTGTTTAAGTTGCTGCTTTAATAAGCTGACCATAATAAAAAAACGTATCAACATGTTCATAAGGAAATCTCTTCACTGTTATTATTTATTAATCATGATTGCATATAGTTGAATATAAATACTGGCTACCTTAACGCAAAAAAAGCCACCTCAGTGACTTTTTTATGGCAAAGCTTAGATTTAGTAATTTATATCTAAAAACCGACTTTAAAGATTAGTGCGCACCATTAATACTACGCACCATCTCTTCAACCATTTTCTTGGCATCGCCAAAAATCATCATGGTTTTGTCCATATAGAACAAGCTGTTATCAAGCCCTGCATAACCGGTATTCATTGAACGCTTGATGACCATTACCGTTTGCGCTTTGGTAACATCTAGAATAGGCATACCAAAGATTGGCGAAGATGGATCGTCTTTTGCTGAAGGATTGACGACGTCATTGGCACCGATGACCAAGACCACATCGGTACTGGCGAAGTCAGAGTTAATCTCATCCATCTCAAGAATATCATCATACGGTACATCGGCTTCCGCCAAGAGTACGTTCATATGTCCTGGCATACGACCAGCGACTGGATGAATGGCAAAACGTACATTCACGCCTTCGTCTTTTAATAGCTCATACAATTCTTTGACCGCGTTTTGGGCACGGCCTTGCGCCATACCGTAACCCGGTACAATGACCACACTACTGGCATTGGCCATAAGAAAGCCTGCATCTTCTGCTGAACCTGCTTTATAGTTCTTTGGTGCGCCATCATCGCCGCCTGCAGCGGCAGCTGTCGTACCCATACCGCCAAATAAGACGTTCAACAATGAGCGGTTCATGGCTTTACACATGATATAAGATAAAATCGCACCTGATGAACCGACGAGCGAACCTGCGATAATAAGCATCGAGTTGCCAAGGGTAAAACCAATACCTGCTGCCGCCCAACCTGAGAATGAATTCAATAACGACACAACCACTGGCATATCGCCGCCACCGATTGGGGCAATCCACATCCAACCAAAGATAACTGCAATCACTGCCATCGCATAAAATGCTGGCAACGAATCGGTCATAAAGTAGACGATACCAAAGCCAATCATGGCAATAAATAACAGCGCCTGTACCGGTTTGACCCAGCTACCAACCAAGGTCTTCGCCCAACTCTTCGCGGCCAATTTACCAAAGGCAAAGACTGACGCTGAAAAAGTAATCGCACCGATAAAGCAACCGATAAACAATTCAACACGGGCAACTGCGCCATGCTGTTGTTCAGTATGCAGTACCGTTGCTAATGCAATCGCCACCGCTGCCAAACCAACAAATGAATGCATCAAAGCCACGGTTTCTGGCATTTGAGTCATAGCGACGGTTTTTGCTTTCCACATACCGACGAGTGCACCTAATACCATCGCACCGATGATTAACCACAGCACAGGGCCTTCCGCTAAGAAGAATGTCGTTGCTACCGCAATCGCCATCGCCACCATACCAAAACGGTTACCGCGAATAGCGGTTTTTGGACTAGATAAACCACGTAAGGTTAAGACAAAAAGAATGGCACCGATTAAGTAGAACCAATCTGCATTTGCTGCAATCATATTTGTTAAATCGCTCATGCATCGCCTCCACTTTCAGTCGTCCCAGTTTCAAGAGCGGCTGCTTTTTTTACTTTAGGTTTAAACATTGCAAGCATACGTTCCGTCACAGCAAAACCACCGAAAATATTGATACTGGCTAAAAATACCGCAAAGGCACCTAGCAAACTGGTCGGCGTAAACATCGAACCATCGATAGTAACGGTCTGTAGCATCGCACCGACGATGACAATACTTGATAAAGCGTTGGTGACCGCCATCAATGGTGTATGTAATGCAGGGGTAACGCCCCAAACGACGTAGTAGCCAACAAAAATAGCGAGCACAAATACGGTAAAAATCGCTACAAACGGTGTGCTACTCATGGCCGCACCGGCTGGCGCTGCAGCTAAAATAGTGGCAATCATCTAATCCTCCTAAAAATTTTTTCGTGTCTGGCAAATGTAGGGTAATGAGGTAGTCGAAACTTGATGTTCAAGGCTTAGCGTTTAGCAAGGCGTACTTGGTTGTCATGCGTCACTGCTAACGCCCCTTGAATCTCATCATTCATATCTAAATTTAGTGCCAGTGTATTTACTGAAGTGTCGTCTGTAGCTGCAGGAGCAATTAAAGTAGTGATAAAATTGACAAGGTTATTGGCATATAAGTCTGAAGACTGCGCTGCCAGTTGCGATGGAATATTAGCCGCACCAACGATACGCACGCCATTTGCCGTGGTAATGGTTTCATCTGGCACACTGCCTTCTACGTTTCCGCCCGTACCAGCTGCCATATCGATGAGCACTGAGCCTGCTTTCATTTTGGCAAGCGTCGCCCCGTGTACCAAACGCGGTGCGTTACGACCAGGAATTTGCGCTGTAGTGATAACGATATCAGCATTGCTTAAGGCCTTGTCAACCACTGCCGCTTGGTCTTTGATATATTGCTCTGATGGCGTCCACGCATAACCACCTGTAGACTTAGCTGTCTCAGCTTCTTCTGCACTCATCGGCACATCAAGCCACTTACCACCTAAGGATTCTACTTGCTCGCGAGCGGTCGGACGTAAATCACTTGCTTCAACGACAGCGCCTAAACGCTTAGCCGTTGCAATCGCTTGCAAGCCTGCAACGCCGACACCTAAGATGACGACTTTGGCAGGCTTAACCGTACCAGCTGAGGTCATAAACATTGGGAACGGACGCGAATATTCGTTGGCGGCTAGCAATACTGCTTTATAACCGGCAAGGTTGGCTTGCGAAGACAAGACGTCCATATTCTGGGCACGTGACAAGGTACGTGGCAATAACTCCATTGCAAAAGCGGTGGCGCCTTTTGCCGCATAAGTATCTAGCTGGCTATTGCGATATGGGTCCAGCATCCCGATAACCACTTGACCGGCCGTTAAATGCTCAGTTACTGCCGCTGGCAAGTCGTTGACCGTGGTAATAATTTGAGACTGGTTAACGACCTCGGTACTACTGTTGGCAATGTCAGCACCCGCCGCTTGATACAGCTCATCAGCATAATATGCTGCTTGACCTGCACCTGACTGAATGACGACTTCAAACCCTAGTTTACGTAATTTTTTTACCGCGTCTGGGGTTAGCGCTACCCGACTTTCACTTGCGCTATCTGCACTAATAACACCGATTCTCATACCGTCTCCTTACTTACGTCTAATGACTATACTCACGTCTAATGACTACCTTTTAACACCCTCAACGCACATTTAAAAAGCACAGGGGACAAAAAAATCTTTGGTCATGGTTGGTTTAACACTTAAGACCAAAGATTATCAATTTAATAAATGATGACGCCTTTGCCATCATGCCTTTTTATTATAGAGATATCATCTGCTAACTTTCATTGCCTAATGATGACCCACAAGTAAAATAAAAAGTTAGGCATTTACACCATCATCATAACTTTTATTGTTATATTAAAAACTTTTATTTTTTCCAAAAGCGCGCAAAGCCTGTAAGCTATTAGCTCTGAGCCAGCGCATAAATGGTTTTAATATTTGACATATGTCTACGATGACGCTTAAAAATACAAAACAGCTACGACTAAGTCAAGATAAAATACTGCCTAACGTATAATAAGAAAACTTGACACTTAATTAGAACGCCCTTTAACTCATTATAAATAAGGACTAACCATGTATTTTTTACTTTCCCCTGCCAAATCTCTTAATGAGAAAGATGCTGTGCCAGTCAATCTTGGCAACTACTATAGCCAGCCCGAGCTGATTGAGCACTCGCAAGTGCTAATGAAAAATCTAAAAGCAAAAGAGCCGATTGATTTGCAAGAGCTGATGAGCATCTCTGACGATTTGGCGCAGCTTAATGCTAAGCGCAATCAAGACTGGGCTTGGAGCGAGAATGAACCCTTTACGGATAACAACGCCAAACCGGCGGGCTATTTATTCGATGGTGATGTTTATAGCGGTCTTGATATGTATCAGATGGACAAGGACACCGCTATTTATGTCAATGAACATTTGGGTATTTTGTCAGGGCTTTATGGCGTGCTAAAACCACTTGATTTAATCCAACCATATCGCCTAGAGATGGGCACCAAGCTAAAAAATGAGCGCGGTGATAATCTCTATGAATTTTGGGGCGAGGCAGTGACTGACGCTATCAATGCACGCATGGCGGATAGTGATGACAAGGTTTTAATTAACCTCGCTTCTAATGAATATTTTAAGGTAATAAAAAAGAAAGCGCTAAATGCTGAAATTATCACACCACGATTTGAAGATGAGAAAAATGGCCAATATAAAGTGATTAGCTTTTATGCCAAAAAAGCCCGTGGACTGATGGTGAAATATGCTGCTGATAATAAACTGACCAATGCGGAACAATTAAAGCAGTTTGATTTGGCGGGGTATTATTATGTCGATGAGTTGTCTGATGATAAAACGTGGACGTTTAGAAGAGATGAGGCAAGTCAGTAGTTTTTAAAATGATATTTAATTTGCATAAAAGAACCCCGATAAGCTCAGCCTATCGGGGTTTTATTTTACCAATTACTATAAAGTAAAAATTATAGTATTAAGCATTACAGGTTAAGAGGCTGACTACATCATGCCGCCCATTCCACCCATACCGCCCATTCCACCAGCACCGCCCATGCCACCCATACCATCATCACCTTGCGGTAAATCAGTAATCATGACTTCAGTAGTAAGCATGAGGCCTGCTACAGAAGCGGCGTTTTCTAGTGCTGAACGAGCAACTTTCGCTGGATCAAGGATACCCATCTCTAGCATGTCGCCGTATTCGCCAGAAGCTGCGTTGTAACCGTAGTTACCGCTACCGCTCTTCACTTCGTTAACCACAACTGAGGCTTCTTCGCCAGAGTTGGTGACGATTTGACGTAATGGGGCTTCCATTGCGCGACGTAAGATATTGATACCAGCGTTTTGGTCATCGTTATCGCCACGTAGCTCAGACAATGCGTTCATCGCACGAACTAGGGCAACACCGCCACCAGGGACAACGCCTTCTTCAACCGCTGCACGAGTCGCATGTAGTGCATCATCAACACGGTCTTTCTTCTCTTTCATTTCAGTTTCAGTCGCAGCGCCAACTTTGATAACGGCAACGCCGCCAGCAAGTTTTGCCATACGCTCTTGAAGCTTCTCTTTATCATAGTCAGACGTTGATTCTTCAGCTTGACGTTTGATAGATTCAACACGGTTTTCGATGTCCGCTTTGTTACCAGCGCCATCAACGATAACGGTGTTTTCTTTACCGACAGTGACTTTCTTGGCGGTACCAAGCTGCTCAAGAGTCGCAGTCTCTAGGCTTAGACCAATTTCTTCAGAGATAACCGTACCGCCAGTTAGCGTTGCGATATCTTCTAGCATGGCTTTACGACGATCGCCAAAACCTGGTGCTTTAACCGCACAAGTTTTTAAGCCGCCACGCATGTTGTTTACAACTAAAGTAGCCAACGCTTCGTTTTCTACGTCTTCAGCAATGATTAGCAACGGTTTGCTTTGCTGCATCACTTGCTCAAGTAATGGCACGATTTCGCGGATATTGCTAATTTTTTTATCAACAAGCAAGATATATGGGTTTTCGAATTCTGCAGTTAAGCTGTCTTGCTTATTAGCAAAGTACGGGCTGATATAACCACGGTCAAACTGCATACCTTCAACAACTTCCAAGGTATCTTCAAAGCTTGAACCTTCTTCAACAGTGATAACGCCTTGCTTACCGACTCTTTCCATCGCTTGTGCAATCAACTCACCGATTTTGGTGTCTGAGTTCGCAGAGATAGAACCAACTTGGGCAATCGCTTTTGAATCATCAGCTGGCGTTGATAGCAAATGGATTTGCTCAACAGCAGCGCGAACGGCTTTATCGATACCGCGTTTTAGATCCATTGGGTTCATGCCAGCGGCAACAGATTTCATGCCTTCTTGCAAGATTGACTGAGCCAATACGGTCGCAGTCGTTGTACCATCACCAGCAACATCGTTGGTACGGCTAGCCACTTCACGCACCAATTGCGCGCCCATGTTTTCAAATTTGTTTTCAAGCTCGATTTCTTTGGCAACCGAAACACCATCTTTAGTGATGGTAGGTGCGCCAAATGATTTATCGATAACCACGTTACGACCTTTAGGGCCTAAAGTTACTTTTACCGCATTTGCTAGAACGTTTACGCCGTCCATCATTTGTTTACGGGCATCAATGCCGAATTTTACGTCTTTTGCCATGTTAAATTACTCCACTATTATAAGTATGAGAATGCAATTAAATGTTTCAAAGAAATTTTTTATAAATGCTCTTGAGGTATAAATGGTGTCAGCTAAAAATAATTAGTTAACATTGCCTCGTGGACAATTAGCCTTCTAGCACACCCAATACATCAGATTCTTTCATAATCAATAGCTCTTCGCCGTCAACTTTTACCGTTTGACCAGCATATTGACCGAACAAGACTTTATCGCCAGCTTTTACATCTAACGCGCGAGTTTCACCGTTGTCACGAATCTGACCGTTACCGGTTGCTAGCACTTCACCTTGTGAAGGTTTTTCTTGAGCAGAACCAGGAAGTAAGATACCACCCGCAGTTTTTGTTTCTTCTTCTATACGGCGGACGACAATACGGTCATGTAAAGGACGAATGTTCATCGATATGACTCCAAAAGTTGGTTATTAAAAGTAAGGGTTTATTTGAATTAATGATCTCAATACCAAGATCTAGCAGAATGACTGCTTAAAAACAGCATTCTTTAGATAAGCTTTGAGCTTGTATCAAAAAGTGGGGGCAAGGTGAGTTCGGTTCAAGTGTAAAGGCCAAAAATTTACAAGAATTTTGCACATTGTCGCTTATTCAGTCAGTAATGATGTTTTAAAAAAATCATTTGATTGAATTGCATGCTATTAAAGGTCTCAGCATTATTCTAAAACATCGGATTTACTATCGAATAGCGGCTGTAAATGCAAGCGATGAGACCTGAATGCACTTTAGTTATTGCTATCTATTACATTTACGCCGTCTTACTAGAAT
This sequence comes from Psychrobacter sp. UBA2769, assembly GCF_002352555.1. Taxonomy (NCBI): domain Bacteria; kingdom Pseudomonadati; phylum Pseudomonadota; class Gammaproteobacteria; order Moraxellales; family Moraxellaceae; genus Psychrobacter; species Psychrobacter sp. UBA2769. The sequence goes on from NZ_DEIR01000015.1 coordinate 20,743, forward strand.
TACAGCAAGTTACTGCGCCTACTTTATTTAGCAAAACCAGCAACATTAACTACATTAGCCAAACGCTTGACTCTGTCGCGGCCCTTGAAAATGTAACAGAGTATGACCATATATAAGACTGAGCACATAACAAGACCTATAAATAAAAGCTAACAGTCAAACAAAAGACAATATTTATAAATAAAAGCTGATAACCCAGCCTGAAACCAAATTAAGGAATATCCATGAGTTTTTTATTAAACAATAAACAATCCCTAGCAACCGATTCTAATAACCCCAAACGCAGCCCATCTAAATTTTTTACCGCCTTAAGCACTGGGGCGAGCATTGCTGCGATTGGAGCTTTAAGTATGACCGCACCTACCCTTGCCAGCGCCAAAAACATTGAACCATCAAGCGCCAATTACAGCTTTACCGTTGAAGACAAATACAAAGGGACGGCTACGCGTACGTTAAATAAAGCCGGCAATACGTGGAAATATAACGTCAATGCGCGGGTAGCCGGTGTCGCAAGTGCCGCGCAAAACAGTACCTTTAGCATTAACGGTAATAATGTCGTTCCAACCCAAGCAAGCACTACTTATAAGCTATTGGGTGTTGGTCGTACCCATAAACTGGACTTTAATCCAAGCAGTAAAAAGGTAGTGAGTAACTATCGTGGCAAATCAACGACCATGAATATGGCGCAGCAAGCCTTTGATGATTTGAGCCTTGAGGTGCAAATTCGCCAAGACTTGTTAAATGGTAAATTCTCTGGCAACTATTACATGGCGAAAAAAGACAAAGTAGAAAAAACGCCCTTTAAAAAATCAGGTAATACTAAGATTACCGTGCCAGCAGGTACCTTTGACACCGTGCGTGTCGACCGTGTCCATGATGACAACAGCCGCTCGACCAGTTTTTGGTTGGCGCCAAGCTTAGATTATCTACCGGTTAAAGTCAGTCAGATTAACGACGGTAAAAAGATGGATTTGGAATTAACCAAGGTTAATTAAGCCATTATTTCTGCATAAATGACTAACATAAAAAAGCGGCGCTCTACTTTAGAGCGCCGCTTTTTTGCTATCAATCTTGCTATCAATATAGGTTACAACAATACAAGATGCCAAGACTCATCTAGCGAGAACGTGGTTGCTTAACGACATTATTCATTGATGGCAGGCGCTTTAGTAGGATAAATAACCAAACATTGATTGCCAGTAATAGCACAAAATCAAGTAGATATACCACTATCTCAGCCCAACTACTGCCATAGATGCGCGCAAACAGCACCACACCGCTCGCCCCAAGATAAACCAAGGTAAACATACTGCCTATCAATAGCGCATACGGCGAACGCCCACGTAATACCGATGGCGTCAAGATAAACGCCGGCACCAACCATAGCGCTTGCCAAGCAATACCGCCGATAATATCTGGATTACTGGGATTAAAGACACTGATTAAAATCGGCAGCGCCAATAATCTAAAAACCAGCCATACCAACCACGTCACCATCAAACGCTGACGAATAGGCGTTATCGGTTTTTGCGCCTTCACAGCATTAGTAGCCTGAGTTGATTTTTCAGTTGGTGTTTGAGTGTTATTGTCCTGATTGGAGCGGTTAGTAGCCATGAGAGATATTTATTTCCTAATTGATAGCAGCAAGCAGCAATAGTTAGAGGTCAATTAACTAGACAGCAATTAACGATTCCAATTCGCTTGGGCTAAGGCAGACGCCGTAATCGCCAAACGACGCCCTTGGGCAATCGCCAGTTCGCGCTCATCTGCCGATACCGGCTGATCATGTAAGGCGCCGCTGACATGGCTTGCGCCATAAGGTGAGCCACCACCACGGGTACGATTTAGGGCAGGCTCAGCATAAGGGACGCCCACAATCATCATGCCATGGTGCAATAGCGGCATCATCATGGTCAGCAAGGTCGTTTCTTGCCCGCCATGCATCGAACCGGTGGCGGTAAAGACGGCTGCTGGTTTATTTTGTAGATTACCAGCCAGCCAAAGCGTCACGGTATTATCCCAAAAATACTTCATGGGCGCTGCCATATTACCAAAGTGCGTCGGACTACCAAGCGCCAGACCGCTACAATCTTTTAAATCCTCCATGGTGCAATAAAGATCGCCTTCATCAGGAATAGCAGGCTTACTTGCCGTGGTTTCAGGCGCGACTGTCGGCACCGTACGAATACGCGCCGTCATGCCAGCGTCTTCAATACCTTGGGCGATGGCATATGCTAATGTCTTAGTCGTACCATAATTTGAATAATAAAGTACCAAAACATAAGGGGCGGTCTGACTCATTAGCAAAACTTCCTTCTAAAATCATTGACGTTGTTATTTGCGCTATGTGTTATTTGCATCATATATAGTGGGCAACTTATGGCAGACAACAACCATTATAAATAGATGTGCACATTATGCCCGAGTCATTCACTGACATGCAAACAAAGCGCACTTAACACTCTAGTTTAAGTGCTGTTATATATAATCCATACTAATTGAATCGATTATGGTTATGACGCAGAACAGGGATGAATTTTTCTAGCTTGCTGTGCCTACGCAGACAGAGGCTGCAAAAAACTCATCCCTGTTCTACTGCATCGTTTTTATATTTAATCCACTATAGAATGATATGAAAGTCGCTTAAATGCATTTCGACACAATTAAGCGGCAGATTCTCAATGCCCATTTTTGCTACACTATTCGCACTCTTATCCGCGTTAAATGGTCGTCATGGAAAACTTATTAAAAAAAATCCCCTTTTTACACCAAAGCTGGTTTCAATTTCTGCGTTTTTTGACGCGGCATTTCTTTGAAGACAACTGCCAACAAAAAGCCGCGTCACTGACCTATACGACCTTATTATCCATTGTACCTATCCTAACGGTACTCCTGATGATTTTATCCTCTATTCCAGCCTTGGCTTCCGTCAGAGCGCAGATTTATGAGGTCATTTATAGCAATTTGCTGCCGCAATCGAGCTTACAGGTCAGTAAGTATATCAATACCTTTGCTGAGCAATCATCAAATCTGACCATTATCGGCGCGATGGTTTTATTCTTTACCACCATCATGACCTTGACGACCATTGAGCGCGCTTTTAATCAAATCTGGCGGGTAGAAAACCGCTCTGGCGGTATGAAAAGCATGCTGCGCTATTGGACCATCGTCACGTTAGGACCGTTAGTATTAGGCACAGCATTCCTTGCCTCAAGCGCGGTACAAAGCCTAAGTTTTTTAAATAGACAAATTGCTGGTTATGGTATCGATTGGTCGTTTTGGGTGCAAGTCGTTTCCTTTACCATCACGGTAGCCGGCTTTATCAGTATGTATTGGTTTATTCCAAAAGCACGTGTCCCTGCAAAAAATGCTGCCATTGCCGGTGTGTTTGTCGCGATTATCTTTGAGCTGATGAAGAATCTTTTTGGTACGGTGATGGCAAACTTTACCAGCTATGAAGTCATTTATGGTGCGTTTGCAGCACTACCAATTTTCTTATTATGGATATATCTGTCGTGGAATTTGATTTTATTGGGCGTTGAGATTAGCTATACCTTGACTATTTTTGAAACCGAAGAAGTGTATCCGCGCCACCCGCTCTTAAGTTTGCTCGATATGCTAAACCTTGTTTATACCCATCATTTAAAAGGTGAAGCGGTGAGCGAACAAGCGCTACGCAATGTCTTGGGGCGTAAAGAGCTGCCAAAATGGTATACCTATCTTAATTATCTGCAAGACAGCAACTTGATTACCATGACGGAAGAAGAGGATTATGTGCTGAAAAAAGATTTGAGCAAAATGACTTTGTGGGACTTTTATCGCACCCTACCTTATCCCTTACCTATCAAAGATGAGCTTGATGAGATGAGCCCAGAAGACCAAAAACCGTGGCTAAGCTTGTTGGTCAATCGCTTTGAAAATACAGAAGCCTATGCCAAGCAGCAATTAAATATGCCGTTAAATGCTATTTTTGCTCATAGTGAACCGCGAAAAAAATCAGCGGAAAACGAAGCCGATTTAGCTAAAAAAGAGCGCTCTAAACTCTTTAGAAAATCTAGCGCTGCGACTCCTAATCACTTATCTCAGGAAGATAAAGGTAGTAATGACGTCACGCCACGTTTTGAGCCGGTCGCTTATGATAAAGACAGCGACATAGAGTATGACGAGCATAATAATGAAATTATCCTTCCTAAAGATGTTGATATTGATATTGATAGTGACAAAGTGAATGCTGACAGCAAGCACGCTACCAATAGAGGAGATATCATTACTGAGGCAGATAATCCTACAGCAAATTAGCTCAATATAACTTTATTTATAACTATGATGATACATAAATAAGCCCCTATATGTAGGGGCTTATTTTTTACTAAATTTTTAATCTTTATGGCTTATATGGTAAGGTAATTTACTTTTAAGAGATTTTATCAGCCAAATAGAATCCTTAATTGTTGATAAAGATGGGATTATTTCTTAGGTTAGTTTTTAGGTCATTTGTGGAGCACATAACATTGGATAAACACCCTGAGAATGGCTGGCTTAAATTTGCATGGCTTACACTCATGCATAGATTGAAGCAATTTACCCAGCTCTGGTCGCTACAGACGCTGACCGATTTGCCTGATCGCCTAAGAAATATATGGCAGCAGCTTATTGGCTCTTATTGGTTTATTCCAACTGCTTGTGTGGTGGTAGGTATTTTACTGGCGCCTATATTGGTCACGATTGATGAACATTTCGACCGCGAAACGGTTAGAGAAATCACCTTTGCCTTTACAGGTGATGATGATGCCGCCCGCGCTATTATGACCACCATTGCTGGTGCCGTACTCGGTGTCGCGGGGACTACTTTTTCGATTACGATTGCCGTGTTATCGATGGCGTCTTCGCAATTTGGCCCCAGATTGCTGCGTAATTTTTTGACAGATACCCCCAATCAGTTTGTCTTAGGCGCATTTATTGGCACTTTTAGCTATAGTTTATTGGTGTTAAAAGCCATTCATAAATATGATGTTGGTTTTGGGGTGCCGCAATTGGCAGTAACCTTTGCCATTATCATGGCGATTATTTGCGCATTATTATTGGTGTATTTCGTGCAGCATATGATACATGCGATTCAGGCATCGCATGTGATTCAAGGCGCAAGTAATGAGGCGATTAAAAATATTCACTACTGGTATAAAGACCGCTGCGATATTGAGCATCAACGTGACGTTAAACATCATGACGTTGAACAATTTCATACTTGGCCTGCCACGCCGATTTATCCACCGTGCTCAGGCTATTTGCAGCAAATTTATCTAGAGTCACTAATCACCTTGACCCAAGATTATGGCGGCGTGGTGCACATGAACGCCAATCTTGGTGATTTTGTCACTGATAGAAATATTATTGGCTATTTTTATCAGCGTCCAGCCGACCATTCAGACAATCGCCATCAAACCAATACGCCAAATCTGGCTATCGTCCCGCGTGCGCCTGATGGGCTGTTCTGGCAACGCTTTGCTGGCTGTATACGTATTGAGCAACGCTTAAGCCACCCCAACGATATCGCTTATAGCTTAGGACAAATGACTGAAATCGCGGTACGCGCCCTCTCACCAGGGATTAATGATCCAAAAACAGCGGTCAACTGTGTGCAGTCTTTGACCGCTTGTTTAAGCATTATGATGCGGCGTCAGCCTCCCAGCCCCTATCACTTTTATACATCAAGCCCAGATAATTCAACGTCAAATCAATCAACGTCAGATAAAACAAACTCAGACAACAGCAATATTGAAAGCATAAACAATAAACCACGCGTCGCCATATTGGCCGTCGTGACTCATACTCCTAAAATATCCGACTTTATCGATGCATCGCTTGGCGAGATACGCCGTTACGCAACCGCAGACTTGATGGTATTAAAGGCGCTTTGTCAGGCATTGGTGGATCTCAATTATGCTAAAGTTAATAACGCCCAGCAGCAAACGCTACTACATGAGCTGACATTGATTGAACGTGCGGGACAAGACAATCTCAGCTATCAAGAATTGGTCGATGACTTAAGCGCCATGTGCCAAAAAGCCAAACTATTTATTCTCGATGATGATGCCCAGCATCAATACTTTGCTTATGTCCCTAAGTTTGATGCTCATATTCGTCAAACGCTACAAGCGCAATCAAGGTAATCCCTAAAGCAAGTTGCATAACTAAAAATAAGTTTGCTATTCATAACTAGCATGCAAGCGCGAAAATAACTAAAATAAAAACCCAGTCAATCTTTATAAGTTCTAATCTTAGGACGATTTTTTATCATTATTTGAGACCTTTTTTATGGCTCCTACCAGCAGCTTGACCATACTAGAAATCAGCGCTATTTTTTTATCGATTACCGCCTTACTGACTTACGTAAACCATCGATTTATCGGTCTGCCAACGACTATTGGCGTAATGGTTATCTCCATTTTATTATCTATCGGTGCGATATTTTTGGGCTTTTTAGGTTTTGATGAGCTGATTGATTACGAAGTGAGCTTATTAGAGCAGCTTGATTTTACCGAAGTCTTATTAGACGGCATGCTGTCTATGTTGCTCTTTGCCGGAGCGCTACACGTCAATATTGGCGATTTAAAACGTTATAAATTGCCCATTGGTATCCTTGCTTGTATTGGCACGATCGTATCGGCGCTACTAATTGCCGCTGCCCTATACTTTATGCTGCCGCTATTTGGTTTTGGGCTGCCGTTTTTGTGGTGCTTACTATTTGGTGCTTTGATATCACCGACCGATCCTATTGCCGTCATGGGTATTTTGGCATCGGCAGGCGCACCAAAAAGTATTGAAACCGTCATTGCTGGTGAGTCATTATTCAATGATGGTATCGGCGTGGTTATTTTCGTGCTGCTGCTCGGTATTTTATCGAGCGGCGATATCCCAACCGCCAATTATGTCGCCCATACCTTAGCCGTTGAAGCCGGTGGCGGTATTGTCTTTGGTTTGATACTCGGCGGCATATTATATTATTTAATAAAAAGCATCGATAGTTATCAAGAGGAAGTATTATTGACGCTGGCAGGCGTGATAGGCGGTTATGCACTCGCCAGCCATTGGCATTTATCAGGTCCACTTGCGATGGTAATGATGGGATTAATGGTTGGTAATCGCGGACGGGCACTGGCGATGAGCGATAAAACGCGCCATTATATCGACCTATTTTGGGAATTAATTGATGAGATTCTCAATGCTATTTTATTTGTGTTAATTGGTTTAGAGGTGGTGATGATAGCTTATTCGGGCAATTTATTTATCGCCGCTGGTTTGACCATTGTTATTGCTCTACTTGCGCGCTTTATCGTGGTAGGTATGACCACCAAAACCTTTCACCGTCAGCTTGATTTACCGACAGGCGCGTGGAAAGTACTGACATGGGGCGGATTACGTGGCGGTATCTCAGTTGCTCTGGTCTTGCAGCTACCGGCAGGTAGCGAGCGTGATATTTTATTGGCGCTGACTTATGCGGTGGTGATATTCTCTATCTTGGTGCAAGGTTTGAGCGTCGGTAAAGTCGCCAAAAGTATTCGCACTGATGAGCCAGTAGCAGAAATATAGACTTTAAAGAGTATTAATCTAGTCGTTTTAGTAAAATAAAAGCCAGTATAAGTATCATCGCTTATACTGGCTTTTTTAGGTCTATTGAACCCGTTTATCTATTTTTATAGCAGCCTAGTTATATCAAACCTTTGCGCTTCATATTACGATAAACCACGATCACAATAATAATATTCGATCCTAAGATGGCAAGTTTAAACCAGTCAAATGGGCTAGCAAACAGATAATAAAGCTCGATAGGAATAAATATCCCGTAGCCTAATACCCCAAACCAATACGCCCACGTTCTGTCTTGCCATAAACCATAAGCTTCAAGAAAGCGCAGACTGGCATAAGCGAAAATCAACAATAAGAATACTGGCCAATTTTTGCTTGCCTGCTGAGCAATGCGTACCGCACTATCAACTTGCGGTGCCAGTAGCTGTCCAAAGCTCTGTTGCCAAGAAGCGGTCGCTGTCGTAAGCCAATGCTCAAGGTCAGTATGCCATGACCATAAAGCCCCCGCCCCTAATAGCGCACCGACGCCTTTGACCACCTCATATATTGCGACTGCTTTAATAGATTCGCTAGAGGTACTAGCACGACTGTGCGGTTTATGCTGCTGGCTGGTTAAATTTCGGTCGTTATCCTTCGAGGATGGTTGCAGATTATCATCCTGTCGGGGCAAGTTAGCCAAAGAAAGTCTCCACAACGCGGCCTTGCAACTGCTGATTAAAGAATGGCGTATTTTTACCATTTGACAGCATGGATTCCGTGGTCAATTGCCACTCGAGATTGGGGTCGACCAATACTGCGCCGCCGATACTTTCATACTGCTCGCTAATACCAGCAATTTTTGCTGGATTAAGGCATATTTTATCGACCAGCAGCTCAAGCGTTAGTACTTCATCACGTACCAACTGACATGCCAGCGCCATAAAGGTATCAAAGTTTGAGATACCGGGCGTACTCTCAGCAAATGGTGCTTTTTTAGCGGTACTATTTAGCGGCTCATGATGGCTGCAAATCGCATCAATGGTGCCATCTGTTAGCCCGCGGCGAATGGCTTGCTGATCGGTATTACTGCGCAGCGGTGGTAGCACATAAGCTTGGGCATTAAAGCCTTTTAAATTATCATCGGTTAAGTACAGCTGATGCATCGCCACATCACAAGTCACGGGTAGACCTTTGTCTTTTGCCCAACGCATCAGCTCAATCGAAGACTTACAAGATAACTGGCTAAAATGTGCGGCAATACCCGTTTCTTCCACCATTAACAGCTGCGTCGATAAAGCGACCGTTTCCGCAATCCAAGGAATCCCTTGCAGACCATGATATGACGCGATATAACCTTCATGCGCCACCCCATCACCAGACAAACTTGGCTCATCAGGATAAAAGAATACTTTCATATTAAAAGTAGCCGCATATTCCAAGGTACGCAGTAATACTAAGTCATTGCGAAAAGGTCGACGCGCATTAGATACCGCGATACAGCCGCCCTTTTTAAGCCCAGCGATATTTGATGGGCGCTCGCCTTCTAAGCCTGCGGTCAACGCACCTAAAATATGCAAATAAATACCGCCATCACCAAGCGCCCGCTCACGCAAGCCTTTTAACAGCGAGCCGTTTTCTAAAATAGGATTGGTATCAGGCGGAATCACCACATGCAAAAAACCATTGCCACGGGCAGCGCGCCCTTCTGATTCTAACGTACCGTGTTGTTGTTGTCCCGGTTCACGTAGGCGCGCGCACAAATCAACCAAAGGAGGCAGTAGCCACATTTCACCGCCCGCTGCAACTGCAGCTAATTTGTCTGTTGCCCCGCTTGGTAGTGAGTCTTTAAATGCTTGAGGAAGATGGTTAATTATCGGTGCATCCGTATTTAACATAGTGGTCATGAGCGTTATTACCGTATCAATAAAATGGGATAAATAAATATAAAACAGCGTGGCAGCGGATTATTTACTTGCGGCTTGATGGGCGCGCTGACCTTCCATTGCCAGTGACAAGACCGCCATACGAATAGCGATACCGTTATTTACCTGCTTTAAAATCACAGACTGCGCTCCATCGGCGACGCTTGAGGCAATCTCAACACCGCGGTTCATCGGCCCTGGGTGCATCACCAAGGCGTCAGGTTTAGCCAGCGCCAGCCGCTCTGGTGTAATACCATAGTGTTTATAATATTCACTCGATGACGCCAGCAGTGGCGAGCCGATACGCTCATTTTGTATTCTTAACCCCATAATGACATCACAGTCCGTGACACAGTCATTCATATTTTCATACACTTGTACGCCAAAACGCTCAATACCTTTAGGTAACAAGGTACGCGGCGCGCAGACGCGAATGTCTTTAACGCCTAACGTTTGTAGCGCACTGATATCAGAGCGTGCGACCCGTGAATGCTTAATATCACCAACGATAGCCACTGATAATTCTTCAAATGGGCGCGGCGCTTCACGGTGAATGGTCAGCATATCGAGCATCCCTTGGGTTGGATGCGCATGCCAGCCATCACCGCCATTGATAATAGCAATATCCGGCGTTACTTCGGTTGCCATAAAATGGGCCGCGCCTGACGCTGAATGCCGTACCACAAAAATATCTGCCGTCATGGCTTGTAGATTCCACAGCGTATCGCGCAAGCTTTCGCCTTTTTTGGTACTAGAGCGTTCGATATCGATGTTTAGCACATTGGCACCAAGGCGCTTTTCAGCGACTTCAAAGGTTGTACGGGTACGCGTTGACGGTTCAAAAAATAAATTCATCACCGTATAGCCTTCGAGCTCAGGACGGTTAATCAGCTGCCCATTTTCATCAAAAAACGTCTCAGCTTTGGCAATAATTGCCTGCAACTGCGCCTTATTAAGCCCTTCTACCCCTAAGAAATGGCGAATACTGCCATCGTTATTAAGCTGCGGAAGACTTAACGAGCTATTAAGCTTTTGATGAATGGTATCAGGGTCGAATTTAGCGTAATCCGTTGGCGAGACGGTCTGGGTTGAGCGACTATCGATAGAATTTGACATAATGGCAGGTCTTTATTGTTGGTTTATATGATTTGCTAAGCATCATTTATGCATTTTTTGGCGATTTATGGTCGATAAGCACAGAGACAAGGACATTTTGGCACTTATTTGCTACAATTTACCCCAGTGGCAGTGATAGACATAACGCCGCAAAAAACAGCATTTGTCATCTTCTTGGGTAATAGCCATAGACCTGTCATAACCATCATTAAAATCCGCTTATCCAAACGATAAATAAATAATAATAGCGCTAGTGTAGCTGATTTTGTGGTCAGGACAAAGATGCCGTGTGGGGTATTTAAGAATTTACCAGATTTAAGGGCATTAAGTACGAGCTAAAATATTTCTCAAACGCTCATTTGTTCTTTAAATTTACCAGCCTTTATTTTAAACAATATTCATTTCAATAGCCTTTATCAGGAAGCATTATGACAACCTTAGCAAACTATCTAAACGCTCATGCCAGCAACCCTGCACTCAATGACGTGATTACTACCGTGACTGATGTTGGTAAGACCATCTCACAGTTATTAAGAAAAGGGGCGCTTGCAGATATCTTAGGTGAAGCGGGCAATCAAAACGTCCAAGGTGAAGAGCAGAAAAAACTCGATGTGTTGGCTAATGATTTATTATTAGACGCTTTGGCAAAAAACAGCCATTGTGCTGGCGTCGCTTCAGAAGAGCTCGACGATGCCACCCCTGCCAATGCCGATGGCAGTTTATTGGTATTGTTCGACCCGCTTGATGGTTCATCAAATATCGATATTAATATGGCCGTCGGTACTATCTTCTCTATCCTACCGTACCAACGCCAAGGTCAAATCAGTGAAAATAGCGACTTCTTACAAGCGGGCAACCAACAGCTAGCCGCCGGTTATTTGCTATATGGCACCTCTACGGTATTAGCGCTGACTATCACTGATAATGTTGTGATGTTTAGCTTAGACCCTGATACCAATGACTATGTGCTGATAGAAGAAAATGTCACCATCGATGCTGATACCAGCGAATACGCTATCAATGCTTCAAACTATCGTTACTGGCGCGCGCCGATGCAACAATATATCGACGAACTCATTGCTGGCAAAACTGGTGTTCGTGGCCGCGATTTTAATACCCGCTGGGTAGCGGCGATGGTCGGTGATGTGCATCGTATTTTATGTCGCGGTGGGCTTTTCACTTATCCTTTTGATACTAAAGATGCCAATAAAGCGGGCAAGCTACGCCTTATGTATGAAGCCAATCCGATGAGCTTGTTGATTGAGCGTGCTGGCGGCGCTGCTACCGACGCAGTCAATCGTATCTTGGATATAGCACCAACCGATATTCACCAACGTGTTCCTGTGGTACTCGGTAGCAGAAATGAAGTCGAGTATGTTAAGAGTTTACATGTAAATTATACTGATAAATAATTCAGCCGCGCCAATCTGCTAACCGTCATTATAAAGCGATATAAGCGATATACCTTATATTGATAGTCCTTATAATGACGGTTTAAACTTTTTATTTTTTCTAAGCGATCCATTATGGTAGCAAATCCCACCGAGCTTATTACCTCAGATAAAAATACGACCGTCAAGCTTGTCAAAGGGTTATTAACGCAAGCGCGCCAACGCAAGAAGCAAGGTCAAACCGTCATTGAGGGTGTGCATCTAATCGATGCGGCGCTGCGTAGCGATTATCCGTTCGTGCAAATACTCCTTGCAGACTCAGCGCATCAGCATCCTGAAGTTCAGCAGATTTTAACGCGACTGCCAACCTACACACCTATTTTGACTTTGTCCGATGTACTGTATGAGAGTATTCGTAGTTTAGGTACGGGCATCGACATTATGGCGCTGATTACTATACCAACGCCCAGCTTAGCGGCCATTAGTGACGATTGTCTTATTCTTAATGATGTACAAGATAACGGTAATGTTGGCACGCTGTTGCGCACTGCCGCCGCAGTTGGCATACGCAATATCCTATGTACCAGTGGTACCGCGCAAGCATGGTCACCAAAGACGCTCAGAGCAGGTATGGGCGCACAGTTTGCCCTAACCATTTATGAAGATCTAAGTGTGCAAGATATTTTGGATTATGTGCAAACACCGCTATTTGCGACCAGCTCACATACTGATACCGTCATTTATCAACACGACTTAAAGCAACCTATTGCTTGGATTATGGGACATGAAGGCCAAGGCGTATGTGATGAGCTGATGCAGTGCGCCACCCCTATCGCTCTACCGCAGCCTAATGGGCAAGAAAGTCTTAATGTCGCCATTGCTGGCTCATTATGCTTATATGAGACGCTGCGCCAGAGAAAATACACTTAGCATTAGTGTTGGATATATCGATAAGCACTTATTAAAAAATGACTGATAGCACTATTTTGCGTTATCAGTCATTTTTAGTTTAAGAGTAAGCTTGGTTTTTTAATCCTGCCTCTTAACTCTGCGCTTTTTTAAAGCTTTCAGCATAGTTATTTGGTGCATTAAAGTTGGTGAAGCTGATGCTAATAGATTTATCCAGCCCTTCTACGCAATGCCACCACCCAATAGGAATAAATAACGCATCGCCTGCATCAATAGTAACTTCAACTGGGGTCACATGCTGCATCAATGGATGTTTTTTCAAATCAAAATTGGGAAAATCTACTTCACTATACACGTGCAAATCGTTATAGAGCCAAGGCACTTGCCAAGCTGGAATCAAAGTAACCTTTTTAGAGCCATACACTTGAACCAACATATTGTTAGTCAAATCATGATGTAGCGGCGTAAAAGTACCTTTGGGTCCCATCCAAAAATACGTACTAAAGGCTGCATCACTGTCTAAAAGCTGGCGGTAGCCTTCACCAAAATCCCCTATATCATCAAGTGCTGATCTGATGGCTTCAACGTTTTGTTGCGTGTTATTCGCAGTCATATAATAGTTATTACTTTCGCCGTCATTTTCTATCATATTGACAAATTCAGACATCAGCATCGATTTGCGATACTTATCAGAATGCCGCTCAAAAAGCGCATCATTTTCGCGATCGAACTGCACCTCAATTTCTGCATCCCCTAAAACCTCAGCAAAGTATTGTGGACTCCACTTTTTAAGAGCAGGCCAATGATCAATGCCTTTTTTAAGTACCACAGGCTTGTGCTTACTATAATAATCTCTAATAAAGGTTTCAAACGCTGGCGTATCAATGACATCAAGCTGTTGGTTGTAACCGGCATCCAATCTAGCCAAGTGATCACAGGTTTCAAGTAGCCATTCTCGCTTTTTTAGCGTTTTGGCAGCCTTTATACCCGCTCGCAAATAGGGACTTTTTAAAGCCGTCTGTACCTCTAGGGCAATCTCCGCCTCACTAAATCCCTGCTGCACCAATACATTCGCGATACTGCTTTTACTCGTTCCCTCAAGTAGATTAGTAGCGACCCATTCTTTCCAATTATTCGGCAGCCTACGAATGGGTTGCTTGCTGTCATTCGCCACTGGCTCTAACTCATCATTGAGAGCGGCTTTGATCTGAGCATCTGAAAAGCTATTGCTCTTTAATGTCTCAATGATTGTCTCTGTTTGGACACCGCGTATTATATTCGTCGCGACCCACTCATGCCATTCTTGAGGTAAGCGTACTGCCGCGTTTAATCCTGCACTCATTAGTATCTCCTAATCCCTTATGTACTAATTCATTGGTCTATAGCATCCAGTTATGAGTAGCCTCTCACGAGAATATATTCATAACAATCACCTGACTATCACTTAGCCCGCGGGCGCTATGATAAAGCTATTTGTCCAAAATCCTGCTAAATTAATAGACTAAATTTTAGTCTATCATAGTGGATAGGCTAATAAAATCAAAATTAACTGTCGAAGTATAGACCGTTATGAGGATTTGAATTTTCACATAAAAAAAGCCTCCGATTCATTGAACCGAAGGCCTTCAAAACTATCATAGATTAAGCGATATAAAGCACTAAACCGTTAAGAACTAAATCTTGCTAGTCAGCTCAGGTAACGCTTCAAACAAATCAGCTTCTAAGAAGTAATCAGCAACGCTAGCGATAGGCGCTTCTGGGTCATTGTTAATAGCAACGATGACTTTAGAATCTTTCATACCAGCCAAATGCTGAATAGCGCCTGAGATACCAGCCGCGATATAAAGCTGCGGAGCCACGATTTTACCCGTTTGACCAACCTGCATATCGTTTGGTACATAGCCTGCGTCAACAGCAGCACGTGATGCACCAACAGCAGCGCCAAGCTTGTCAGCTAATGGCTCAATGTATTTAGTGAAGTTTTCACCATTTGCTAAGGCACGACCACCAGAAACCACGATGCCTGCTGAAGTTAATTCAGGACGGTCAGACTTGGCCATCTCTTCATTAACAAAGCTTGCTTTACCAGTTTCTTGCACGTTGTCGATAGTTTCAACAGTCGCTGAACCACCTTCACTTGCTACTGGGTCAAACGCTGTCGTACGTACTGTCATGACGACTTTATCTTCTGTGGTTTTAACCGTTGCCGTGGCGTTACCTGCATAGATAGGACGCTCAAACGTTTGCGCGTCTACTACAGCTGAGATTTCTGACAACATGCTCACGTCAAGTAAAGCTGCCACACGTGGCATAAAGTTCTTACCAGTGGTGGTAGCAGGTGCAAGGATATGGCTATAATCACCAGCAATATCAGCAACCAATAGCGCAACGTTACCAGCCAACTGATGCTCATAAGCGGCATTGTCTGCTAATAATACTTTAGTCACGCCTGCGGCTTTAGCGGCTTCATCAGCTGCCGCTTGTGCGCCACTACCCGCGACTAATACATGGACATCATCGCCCATTTGTTTAGCAGCAGCGATAGTGTTTAAAGTTGCCTTTTTTAGACTGGCATTGTCATGTTCTGCATATACCAAAATTGCCATTGTTTTTGTCCTTTATTTATTCGTATCATCTATTCATGCGGTTGTTTATGTACAGCGTTATTTATCCATTTAGCTTAAATATCAAATAGCTTAAATATTAAACTGCTCAGACCTCATAACGTTGCACAGGATATGCCGTAGCAAAGTATTAACAATTAAATAACTTTTGCTTCATTTCTTAGCTTATCGACCAACTCGTCAACTGAACCCACTTTGATACCAGCTTTACGCTCAGCAGGTGGCACGACTTTGATAATTTCTTGCTTAGATGCCATATCAACACCGAAATCAGCAGGCGTTTTCTCATCAAGTGGCTTTTTCTTCGCTTTCATGATGTTAGGCAATTTAGCATAACGTGGCTCATTCAAACGTAAGTCCGTGGTAATAACCGCTGGTAGGTCAAGCGCTAGGGTCTGTAAACCACCGTCGATTTCACGAGTGACATTTACTTTACCGCCGTCAACTTTCACTTCTGACGCAAACGTACCCTGACCAATACCCATCAATGCCGCTAGCATCTGACCAGTTTGGTTATTGTCATCATCAATAGCTTGTTTACCCAACAGGATAATATCGGTAGATTCAGCCTCTGCGATACTTTTTAGGATTTTAGCGATTTGTAGTGGATAAGGTTTTGCGTCAGTCACTACCAAGACACCACGGTCAGCACCCAATGCTAAAGCTGCACGAATCTGCTCTTGTGACTCTTTTGGACCAATTGATGCCACAATGATTTCATCAATCACGCCCGCCTCTTTTAGACGAACCGCTTCTTCAACAGCAATTTCATCAAAAGGGTTGATTGACATTTTAGTGTTAGATAAATCTACGCCAGAATTATCAGCTTTTACACGAACTTTTACGTTGTAATCAATGACACGCTTGACCGCTACTAATGCTTTCATACGTTCCTCGTTTATTAATGTTATGAATTAAAAATTGCCAGTTAAGAACCAGAGGTTCATCTTTTTCAAACTGTTGTTCAAATCGTCGTTCAAAATACCACTAAAGGTTATTACTACAGTAACAGAAATTTTAACTAAACACTCATAAGCCAATCACCAAAAGTGTCTTGGCATAATACTTGCTTTTTACCAATAATCAAAATTTAAAAGTAAAATATTAAAACCTGTTAAAGCTAAGCCAACCGTAATTATCAGACCCATCTATCTTGCGTGAGCACAGTGCTAAGGTCAAGACAACGCCGTGAATAATGCGTCATAAATTTGTCACCACTGTTGCAAAAAGCGTCTATAAGCGCATAAATGAACCATTTATCTTATTAAAAGCCTTAAGCAGTACAATATTTATCACGCTTTCTATGCTTTACGAATCAATTCCTGGATAACCATCCCTTGATTTAAGCTTCTATTACATTTAAAACCTACTATAGTCAGTCCTAAATAAAATAAGTACAAGTATTATAATGCGCTACTGGTATTCATTTTCCTTGCTTGCTGTGCCTACGCAGACAGAGGCTGCGCAAAATTAATACCAGTAGCTCTGTGTTCATTTTACAGCGGATCGCCTATATTCTATTTAAAATCAATGAGAACAAGCTTAGTGATATTAAATATGTAGTCTATTTTCTTAGAAAAATTACATAAAAAAAGCAACCTGATGAGAGGTTGCTTTTTTTTAAAGTCTAAACAGTATTTTTATTGTTTTAACAAACAAAGGAATCAATGCTTATTAATAATCTTTTGCTATTAAGTAAACTGATAAATCAGTATAACTTAATAATTAGTAAGATTAGATAGCTTCGATTTGCTCAGCTTGTGGGCCTTTTTTGCCATCACCTAAGATGAAAGACACTTTTTGGCCTTCGGCTAGAGTTTTGAAACCGTTACCTTGGATAGCGCTGTAGTGAGCGAATACGTCTTGTCCGCCATTGTCTTGAGCGATAAAACCAAAACCTTTAGCTTCATTAAACCACTTTACAGTGCCTTCAACTTTATCTGACATAAATTTTCCTAACTCTTTAACTGTTGGCGAGACGTGTGTCATCACCGATTAATTGATATATACTCAAGTATTTTCTGCTGAATGCGTCGGCTTAAACCCTTGATATATCTAGAAGATATACTATCTGTCCTCGCCTCAAATCCTTTGAGTACAAGCTGATTATAACAGCTTTTCTCAACTGCAACAGGTTAAATTACTTTTTTTTGTAAACAATCCACTTCTTATGTAAAGGGAATGGCTAGGATGACGCCATCCTAGCTAAAGTATTGATTTTCATAACTATTTGTCGTTATTTAGCAAACTATAACGAATACTCATCACGTTTTTCTTAATGATAAAATTAATAAATTAACTATTTAACTCGATATCTATTGCGGTAACGGTAGCCATGGTGACGATAATACCAGTAGACATAGCGCAAAAAATATCAAGGAAAACGATTGGCTATAAGCGATGTACTTAGCTGGAACCACCAAGTCTTTCGGTGAATCGGGTATGCCTTTACGTTTGAGTAGCCGTGTGCCGTATATCCAGCCATAGATGGTATAGATACTATAAGCGACCGGAACTGCAAGCGCTAATGGCGCTAGATCGATAACATATAAGGCGACTGTCGAGACAAAAAACCAAGCGGTATCAATCAAGGAGCTGATTTGGAAAAATTTGGACTTTGGCAGCTTACCCTGATTGCTTTTGAGCATCTCCCCTTCTATCCATATCAAAACAGCCACGATAGCGCTCAGAGTAATATATGCGAATTGCGGCGTTAGCCAGTTAGGATTTGGTATTTGCACAACAGACAACCTGTAATCAAGAAAAAATAAGAAGCGACATGAAATAACGCTTTAAGTAAGACAAAGTCATTGATAAAAATGATGAAGGCTGTCTATATGAGGCAGAGATGCTGTGTTTTCAACCAATATTAAAGCAATTGACATGAAAACCTTACTTAGCTTATTGAAATAATAGCCATTAAAAAACCCGTGCCATCAAGTGATAACACGGGTTTTAAATTCTAGATGAGCGATTAATTACCTAATCGCTCACCAGCAAATTAGTTTTTGTCTTTATCGATGATTTTGTTGCCGCCAATCCAAGGCATCATGCCGCGCAATTTAGCACCAGTCACTTCAATTTGATGCTCAGCGTTGTTACGACGACGTGCCGTCATTGATGGATAGTTGGTTGCGCCTTCACTGATGAACATTTTTGCGTATTCGCCAGATTGGATGCGTTTTAGCGCATTACGCATGGCTTCACGTGATTGCTCATTGATGACTTCAGGACCAGTCACATATTCGCCGTATTCAGCGTTGTTACTGATTGAGTAGTTCATGTCAGCGATGCCGCCTTCATACATGAGGTCTACGATAAGCTTTAGCTCATGTAAGCACTCAAAGTAAGCCATTTCTGGTGCGTAGCCTGCTTCTGTTAGGGTTTCAAAGCCCATTTTAACTAGCTCAACAGCGCCGCCACAAAGAACCGCTTGCTCACCAAATAAGTCAGTTTCAGTTTCATCTTTAAACGTGGTTTCGATGATACCTGAACGACCACCACCAACACCAGCAGCATAAGACAAGGCTAACTGCTTAGCTTGACCTGATGCATCTTGGTAGATAGCGATCAAATCTGGAATACCGCCGCCTTTGGTAAATTCTGAGCGTACAGTATGGCCTGGTGCTTTAGGCGCAACCATAATAACGTCAAGATCGCTACGTGGAACGACTTGGTTGTAATGAATCGCAAAACCATGAGCGAAAGCCAATGTTGCACCTTCTTTGATATTTGGTTCAATCTCATTTTGATAGAGCTCTTTTTGGAACTCATCAGGTGTCAAAATCATGATTACGTCAGCAGCTTTTACCGCTTCTTCTACTTCCGCAACTTTTAGACCAGCGTTTTCCGCTTTTTTCCATGAGCCAGAGTTGGCACGTAGACCAACGGTCACATCGACGTCTGAATCTTGTAGGTTAAGTGCGTGTGCATGGCCTTGTGAACCGTAACCGATAATAGCAACTTTTTTGCCTTGGATAATCGATAGATCACAGTCTTTGTCATAATAAACGTTCATAAGTAGAGTCCTTTTCCTCAATCATGGCGGGCCATGGATAAATAAACGCCTAGATTACAGTCACTGTCGTAAAGTGATTTGCTATATAAGCGCTATGTTAAGTGTCGAATAAATAAGTTTAAAATACCAAGCTTAAAACCGTATATTTTGCAATAAACGCTGATTATAAGCTTAGCGTTTTTTCGCCGCGTGCAATACCAATCACACCCGAACGCACGACTTCCATGATACGTTCGCGGCCAATCACATCGATAAAGCCGTCAAGCTTAGCTTTGTCACCGACGATTTGAATGGTATAAAGGTTTGAATTTACATCAACGATTTGTGCGCGGAAAATATCGGCACTGCGTTTAATCTCTTCACGTACACCGCCTGTCGCTCGTACTTTGATTAGCATAAGCTCGCGTTCAACGTGTACATTATCTGATAGATTAAGCACTTTAACCACTTCAATCAATTTATGCAATTGCTTGGTGATTTGTTCAATTTTTTCAGGTGACGTAATAGTGGTTAACGTTAAGCGAGAAATACTCGGATCGTCTGTTGGCGCAACGTTCAAAGTTTCGATGTTGTAGCCACGTTGAGAGAACAAACCAACCACTCGCGACAACGAACCCGCTTCGTTTTCCATCAATACCGAAATGAGATGTTGTTGTTGCATTAGGTACGCTCCCCTTTTGTTAACCACATATCACGCATCGCTTGCCCAGCGATTTGCATCGGATACACATGCTCGTTACGATCGACATAAACGTCGATAAATACCAATTTATCTGTCATGGCCATGGCTTCCGCCAACTGTGCTTCCATAGTCGCAGGATCAGTAATCTTAATACCGACGTGACCATAGCTTTCGGCCAATTTGACAAAATCCGGTAGTGAATTCATATAAGACTGTGCATGACGGCCTTCATACAGCATGTCTTGCCACTGTTTTACCATACCTAACTGGGCGTTATTCAGGTTTAAGATTTTAACTGGTAAATTATACTGTAGGCAGGTTGAGAGCTCTTGGATATTCATCTGAATAGAGCCTTCACCGGTAATACAAACCACGTCGCGCTCAGGGTTAGCAAGCTTCGCCGCCATTGCGTATGGCAGGCCAACGCCCATGGTACCAAGACCACCTGAGTTTAGCCATTGACGCGGCTCATTGTAGGTATAGTAAAGCGCCGCAAACATCTGATGCTGACCGACGTCACTGGTGATAATCGCGTTACTATTAGTCACTTTATCTAAAGCTTGCACGACCGCTTGTGGCTTAATGCCATTGTCAGTGCTGGTGTCATAACGCAGGCCATGGCGCTTACGCCACTCGTTAATCTGTGACCACCAATCTAACAATGCATGTTGTTCTAGCTCTTTATCATCACCGACAATCTCTATGATATCGGTAAGGACAGATTTGACATCGCCCACGATCGGAATATGCGCATTAATCGTTTTTGAAATAGACGTAGGATCAATATCAATATGAATAATCGTCGCATTCGGACAGAATTTTTTGACATTATTGGTTACGCGATCATCAAAACGCGCACCAATTGCCAAAATGACGTCAGCATGATGCATGGTCATGTTGGCTTCATACGTGCCATGCATACCAAGCATTCCTAAGAACTGACTATCAGAGCCAGGAAAGGCACCCAAGCCCATTAGGGTATTGGTTACTGGTAAATTCAAGCGATGCGCAAGATGAGTCAGCTCTTTATGTGCATTACCTAAAACAACACCGCCACCAGAGTAAATGATCGGGCGCTTAGCAGCAAGCAGCGTTTCAACCGCTTTTTTAATCTGACCACTATGACCTTTTAATGACGGCTGATATGAGCGTATAAATACCTCTTTCGGATATTCATAAGCAAATTTTTCGCTAGGCGCGGTCATGTCTTTTGGCACATCGATGACCACAGGACCGGGGCGTCCAGACTGGGCAATATAAAAGGCTTTTTTGACAATCATAGGGATTTCGCTAGCATGGCGCACTTGAAAGCTATGCTTTACGATAGGACGCGATACACCAACCATATCAGTTTCTTGGAAGGCATCTTCACCGATTAGGCTACTAGGTACCTGACCTGCGATGACCACCATCGGCACAGAATCCATAAAGGCGGTGGCAATAGCCGTCACCGTGTTGGTAGCGCCCGGACCTGAAGTCGCTAAGACCACCCCTGTCTGCCCTGTGACTCGCGAATAAGCATCTGCCATATGACCGGCTGCTTGCTCATGACGTACTAAAATATGCTCGATATTCTCTTGTTGAAACAAGGCATCATAAATATGCAGAACAGCACCGCCTGGGTAGCCAAAAATGTATTTGACCCCTTCATCGGTGAGTGATTGCACCAACATCTCAGCGCCAGATAGCATCACAGGCTGATCGCTACCTTCAGCAAGGCGTTGTTGCTTCTCTTCAAAATTTTTGGCGGCATTACCCGTTTGGGTATGTCCAGTCATATTTGGACTTTGCGTGGTTTGCGTCACTGTCATCACCTTTTTTTGTGGCAAGTATTGGCGTTTATTTATAAGAGAAAACCACGATATTTACATAGGGTTGTCTGGCTCTTAAAATAAATACGAATCCTTGTCCATATCAAGAATGTGTGCCCACCATATCTAAGTAACGCTGTTTTATAAGACAGCAAGCCACTCAAACACAGCAATATATGTAAGGTCAGTATTGTGACAGGAGTTTATCGATAGACAAGTGACAAGATGCGAATGCATCTATAAAAGAAGCTTATTATTTGTGATGAATACGAGCTTACGCTAGTAATAAATAAATAAATCGATAGCGCATGAAAAAACAAATCTCAAAATGGTGACACGTTATAGGATTTCTAAATCTTATAACCTGTTTGATGAGTAAATGTTATAACCACACATTATGCCCTATTTTTACTACAGCCAAATCTTAGCAAACACACTAATAATAAGTTTATCTTAGTCATTGTAGACGGATAAGTCCGGAGACAATAAATATAGCATCTGATAACCATTGCGATAATGACCATCTATTTTATATTCTTGTCACAAAGAAAATAAAGCTAAGCAAGCTGCTGATAAGCAACCGCTAGTCCTTATTTTCAAGTGCCACGGCAATATCATAAAAGCCGCTCACTGACCAATCAACTGCTATTATATTCGGTGGTTTGGGCACCATTGTCAAGAAAAACTTCTAAACCCTAACCCTAACTATTAGTTATTAAATAATGTACATTTATAAGTATTATTTGCTAGAATCAAACGCTAATGTATTTATATTGTTATTAAGACGTTTAAATATTATCCTTAACTGATAAATATATCCGTTTTTTACCTATTAAGAGGATTGTTACCATGGCATATGCGTCTACGATAAATACCGCTGCCAAACTGCTTATGAGTATCAGCACGGCGTGTATGCTCATGCTACCAATCAATGCCAGTCATGCCATTCAGGTTTATAAGTCTATCGGCGCGCATGGTGAGGTGAAATACAGCCAACATGCCCCGCAAGATGGTAGAAATATCGAAGTGATCGAATTTCGCAGTGACGGTAGACAAAGTAACGCTGGGCAATTAGCTGGTAAAACTGAAGCCAACCAAGCGGCACCGCAAAGCGCAGAAGAACAGCGGGTGGCGCAGTTAGAAGCGCGTATCAAAGAGCAAGAGGCGCAGGCCAATGCCCAGCGTTGCCAGTCATTACGTAACAATTTGACCAACCTCAATGTTGGCGGACGTATTTATGAGATGGATGCCAATGGTAAGCGTCAATATTTAGATGGCCGTGAAATTGAGCTAAAGCGTGAGCGCGTACAGCAAGCCATCAACCAATATTGTAATGGGGCTAAAACCTAGTTTTAATTATTTTTTCAAGAATTTTAATGACGCTCTATTTAACGCTTATCAATAATGACTGAGTTATTAATTATTCAGTCAGCAGTTGCATAACATGACGAATAGCAGCGGGCATATCTTGCGCTTGTAAGCCTCGTTGACCGACCAATAATGACCTATCATTATTGGTCATACTGTTTAATTTCTCCGTTTGTTTGACTAAGCAGTCTCCTGCCAATCCATGAAGAAGAACCGCTTGGTGCAAACTACGCGCTGCTTCGTTTAAATCTTCTTGAGCTAGTAGACCTGCAATCACACCTGATAACACATCGCCCATGCCAGCGCTTGCCATGCCAGCATTACCGACCCCGCAAACATAAACATGATGCTCTGCTTTATCCTGTTCCAAAATCAACGACCCTGCGCCTTTTAGTACCCAATCTCCTCCATAGTTTTCGGCACACTTTTTTATCGCTGCTAACCTATCAGCTTCTAGCTCACTAATCTTTTTATTTAATAACTTAGCGGCTTCACCACTATGCGGGGTGAAACAAACCTGATGCTTAGCGCTATGCTCTTTTAGCTGTGTGATTAATTGATGCTTATCGAGATGTAATGCTGCCAGATGATACAGACCATCCGCATCAATGATTATCGGCTTACCTTCTCTTATCGCAGCTTCAATATAAGTGATAAACACTGCTTTTGCCTTTTCATCACGACCCAGCCCCATGCCGATAGCAACCACACTGCCTTCCTTGATAAGGTTCTTTACCCCATCGGTATCATGTAAATTCATCGTCATTGCATCTGGCAGTGAGGTTAATAGCGCCCCATGAAATGCCTCGTGACAGGCGACAGTAATTTTACCAGCCCCTGTTGCCATCGCACTCGAGGCCGAAAGGATAGCGGCACCGCCCATCCCTTGGGAGCCATCAATACGATTACCACCGATGATTAATACATGTCCATAACTGCCTTTATAGCTATTTTGTCGACGAGGATTTAAAGCATGCGCAGTCGTCATTAATTTGGCAACTGGCTTAAATGCCTCACTATCCATTTGATACGGTATCAGCGGTATATCCATCACTTCTCCGCTATAATCCATACCATCTTTAGTATGCAAACCAAATTTACGCGCAATTAAGCATAGCGTCGCATCAGCCTGCACCGCTATTTGGTCGAATACTTGACCCGTAGAAGCAACCAATCCGCTGGGAATATCAACCGCAATCGCCAAAGCACTATCATCCTGAATAGCAGCATTAAAAGCGCAAATTGCCTGCTTATAAATATCTGTAGGCGCACGATCTAAACCAATACCGAATAGCGCATCGATATAAACATCCGCTTGCCACTGCTTATTTACTTTCTCATTGTTATTGTTATTGTTATTGTCATTATAATTACTGTCTTCAAAGCACTGATAGGGGCAGTTAGCAGACAACGCTATTTTTAGCGCTTTTTGTGCATCAGATAGCGCTTTTTTCTCGTTAAGATGTTGCGTTGTATTAGCTATCTCAAACTCATGACTATCAAAACCAACGGCTATGACCTCTACTTGCCAGCCCATTTGCTGCAAATAATAAGCAATCAGCCAACCGTCGCCACCGTTATTCCCCTTGCCCACCCAAATGCTGACTCGATGCGAATAAGCAGGACGACGGTAAAAATCAATATTATCTGATTCATGAATATTTAGGGATTTTTGCTCATAAAACGCTGCAATATACTGCGCCATTTGCCATGCCGCTTGTTTCATCAGTCCAAAACTATCATGACCGTCTGTAAACCATGCCTGCTCCATGGCATAAAGTTGTTCACTGTTATACAGCGCAATAGGCATAGTGCTATTTGCTAATAAATTGACTGGTACTGGCATGGTTGATTCTCGCTTATTTTATTTAATAGCTTTGTTATTTTAATAATAGGATGACGTATCATCCCTATGAGCTTATTCAAATGTTAGGTTCGATTAGATATCAGTATAAATCCAGATTTATTTATTTTGCTACTTGCGCTCTTAGCTCACTGGCTTATCATACAGCTATTCACATTATCATTTATAGCTCACTATGAATAGCAAATCCAAACCTACTCAGTCTCAGTTAATACAGCCAAACACACAGACGTTAGCAGCGCAGACGACTACGTCCAATCATGTACGACAAACAAAAATTGATGTTAATAATGCGCCAACCTTTGCAACGCCAGCTGAGGTCAAGCAATGGATTAAAGCCCAAGCCCAAGCTCTAGGCTTTGCTGACTGTGGTTTTTTATCGGTGCATCATCCTTTATTTGTTCAGCAGACTGAGCGACTACAGCAATGGCTAGCTAAGGGTTATGAGGGGCAATTGCAGTTTATGCATAATAACCATCACTTGCGTGCCCATCCCGAACAGCTGGTAGAAGGCGCCAAAACCATCATCAGCGTACGCATGGATTACTTAACCCAAACTCCCACACCGCGAGCGGTCACTGATAACGCTTATCCCAATCAAGGTATCATCGCCCGTTATGCTCGAGGTCGCGATTATCATAAGACAATGCGTAGTCGCCTTAAGCAATTGGCATTAAAAATCGGAGCCATGCTTCCTGAATGGCAGCATCTTAATATCGGCTCAGAGCAAGATTTTATTTTTAGACCTTTTAGTGATTCTGCTCCTATCTTTGAGCGCCCTATTGCCGACGCAGCAGGTCTTGGTTGGACGGGCAAACATACCCTACTCATCAACAAACAAGCTGGCTCATTTTTTGTACTGGGTGAGCTGTTTATGAGCCTCGAGCTGCCCGATGATGAGCCGGTTAATGAGCATTGTGGCAGCTGCAGCGCTTGTATCGACATCTGCCCTACCCAAGCGATTATCGCGCCCTACGAGCTTAATGCCTCTGCCTGTATCTCTTATCTCACCATTGAGCACGATGGCATTATAGACACCAAATATCGCCGCGCCATTGGTAATCGTATCTTTGGCTGCGATGACTGTCAGCTTATTTGCCCGTGGAATCGCTACGCCAACCTGACATCGGTAGAGGACTTTGCGCCGAGGCACAATCTTGATAGCAGCAGTTTACTTGAGCTATGGCAATGGCAGGAAGCAGAGTTTATGAAGAAGACCGAAGGTAGCCCACTGAGACGCACGGGTTATGTGAATTTTTTACGTAATATTGCCATTGCTCTTGGCAATGCGGATGGTAGCGCAGAAATAACCTTTCAACTTCAGCAAAAACTGGGCATCCATAATGCCATGCTCGATGAGCATATTACTTGGGCTATCAAAGAGCAGCAGGAAAAGTTAGAAAGCTTTAAGCCATAACTTCTATAGCAAATATACCAAACAAAAAAATGCCTCTTATTTTAGTAAGAGGCATTTTTATTAGCATGTAACTTTAAATATTTATGTTTAAAAGTCTATATTTTAATATTCAAAATCATCTTATGGCTTAGGGATACGTAATACTTGACCAGGATAAATCTTATCTGGCTCAGAAAGCATTGGCTTATTGGCTTCGAAGATTTTCATATAATCGTTCGCTGAACCATAAACGTCTTTTGCAATTTTAGATAAGCTATCACCAGATTTTACCGTATACATAGTAGATTCAGGCGCATCTTCTTCGATATCGATATTATCGATGACTTTAGCAACGTTTTGCACGTTACCGATAGCAATAATGGCTTTTTCACGGTCTGCTTGCGTTTTCGCTTTACCACTGATTTCAGCAGTATCGGTTGAGCCGTTGTATTTGATTTTTAAATCGCTGATATTCAGGTTTTGTTGCTGAATACGACGCAGTAAAATATTGGCAACTGACTGAGCTGATGGCTCACTGCTTTGTACTGGGGTGTTGGCATCCGCTTTGGTTTCTGCTTTAGCGTCATGCTTGGCATCATCACGGTTAAAGATTTTATCACCGATATCTTTTGCAAAACTGAACATACCCATATAACTGCTCCTTAAAATATTATTAATTATTATGCATGGTTATTTTTACGATGATAACGCCTAGCGGTTACCACCCTTTTTTGTTTACCATTATGAGTATAAGCAAAGGCATCAGCGATGAATAGTAATAGTATGTTGAGTAATGTTGATTTGGCGTAGCTTATGTTAACGTAATCGTTAATGGTAACGAATAATGTATAAAAGCTATTACGGCAAATTAAGAAAGACAATGATAGATATAGTCAGTTCAAAATAAAAGCGATACGTTATAGCTATGTGCGACTGGTATAAATTTTCCTTGCTTGCTGTTATCACAGAGGCTACGAAAAATTCATCCCAGTCGCACTGTATCGATTTTAAAGTAATTCTACTATAGCTAGACGATATCTATAAAAAATAGGCAAGAAAAAATAAGCAAAAAAAACCGCTTATCTATCAAGATAAACGGTCATATCAAACGGTTTAAGCTAATAGCTAATTATAGCTGCGCTTGCACGTAATCAATTGCTTTTTGAACTGTGGTTAGTTCTGCTGAATCTTCATCAGGAATAGTGATGCCAAAATCGCTTTCAAATGACATAACCAATTCAACTAGGTCTAATGAATCAGCGCCTAAGTCTTCCATAAATGATGCATCGTTGTTGATGTCTTCAACATTCATACCCAATTGTTCTGCTACTGCAGCTTTAACTCTTAGCTCGGTATCATTACTCATGTAGATTTCTCCTTTTTGATCTATTATTTTGACAAATTGCTATAGTCCCGTATTGGGCACTATAGCATTATATATAAAATGGGATGTTCAGATTAATATGGCTGTCTGAGTGCACTATAACCAATTATACGTTTTGACTAATGTCTGGTAAAGCCTTGCTATCATACAGGGCTTTGACAAAAAAGTATCCGTCATTATAGCACCCTTTATTATAGTTTACACTCGTTCACACAGTTTTTTATTATAAGTATGTAACGCTTAATTAGAATAATAAATTCTAATGCTACATATACATGCCACCATTAACTGGAATAATCGCACCGGTGATATAGCTGGCTTCATCACTCGCTAAGAATGAGACCGCCGCGGCGATATCTTCTGGCTGACCAAGACGGCTAATCGGCACCGCATCGAGCATTGAATTGAGTAAGCGCTCATCGAGCTCATCGGTCATGTCTGTTTCAATCAAACCTGGAGCGACACAGTTAATGGTCACCTGTCTTGAGCCAATCTCGCGCGCCAGCGTACGGCTAAAACCTTCTACACCAGCTTTGGTCGCAGCATAGTTAGATTGGCCCGCATTGCCCATTTGGGCGACGACAGAGGTGATATTGATGATACGACCACGGCGCGCTTTCATCATACCGCGTACCGCACGTTTACTCATACGATAAACTGAGGTTAAATTGGTATCAAGCACATTGTCCCAATCTTCATCTTTCATGCGCATCAATAAGCCATCTTGGGTAATACCGGCGTTATTGACCAATACTTGTACCGCGCCATAGACGCTTTCAATCTCTTCAAACAGCTTATCAATCTGCGCGGTATCACGTACGTCTAATACTCGACCAATACCGCCGCTATCGTGTAAATAATCATCAATAAGTGCCGCGCCTTTTTCTGTGGTCGCTGTGCCAATGACAAAATGGCCTTCTTTGGCAAAACGTTTGGCAACGGCTTTGCCAATACCGCGGCTAGCACCGGTCACTAATGTAATCGTACGGCTCATGATAATACCTCCATTAACTTATCTAGACGGGCGGGCTTGTCGGTAGGATAACTGGCAATAGGATGCGCTTGACGCTTGGCCAAATTGCTCAGGACATTACCACTGCCACACTCGATTAAAATATTAATTTGTTTATCCGCCAGCTCTTGCATGGTTTTTGACCATAGGACAGGTTCGCTTAACTGCTCGGTCAATGCCTGCTTGATGCCCGTGGCACTGGTTTCGACCCGTGCATGACGGTTTTGAATCACAGGAATAGTCGCTTGATCAAACTGAATAGCCGCTAACTCTTCTGCCAAGGCACTGCTTGCAGGTTCCATAAGGGCACAATGCGATGGCACACTGACCTTTAATGGAATGGCTTTTTTGCCAGTATTTTGGACTTTATCAATGACGGCGTTGACGCCTGCGGCATTACCTGAAACCACCACTTGTCCGGGACTGTTAAAGTTTGCTGCCCCGACGATGGCATCATCAACATGCTCGGTGGCTTGTTCACACAAGTTCTCAACCCGGTGGTCTTCTAGACCTAGTACGGCTGCCATTGCGGTATCAATACCAACCACCGCCTCTTGCATCAATTGGCCACGTTTATGCACCAGCTTGACGGCATCAGCAAGCGTTATCACACCAGCCGCACAAAGGGCGCTATATTCCCCTAAAGAATGACCCGCTAGGTAACAAGGCTTGTCTTTTATTTTTTGTTGTAAAATGCGCCAAACAGCGATACTAGCAGTCAATAAAGCCGGCTGAGTGTATTGGGTTTGATTGAGCTTGTCTTCGTCCTGACAAATTTCCCATAAATCTTCACCAAGCGCCGTACTCGCCTCAGCAAAGGTATCACGAATCTCAGGATAGGTTTCAGCAAGCTCACTCAGCATTCCGACGACTTGCGAGCCTTGTCCTGGGAAAATGACTGCGATGCGAGTGGGTTGTTTCTTTATCATATCGGGTACAGAGGCCATAACCAATATTCCTTATTTAATTGGAAATACCCCTAAATTAATGGGGTGCATTATAGAATTAGAAAATAATTAGAAGATTTATGATATAAAGTGATGGCTATCATTATTCCTTTAAGACAGCTAACGGTGGTTAAACTATACACTGACGCAGGCAATTAGCATAGCTGCCAACAAGCCAATGGCGTAAAACGGTTTATTTATAATATTTACTGCTTAAAATGAATTACTGTTAAAAAACGAATAACAAAAAGCCAAGTTATCTAGCTACATAATATATGATAGCGAAATAACTTGGCTTTCGTTTGCTCAAACTGCTTGCCCAATAATAACTGTGTAAAATCATAGATAGTTATCGGAACTATCATCATTTTGCATCAACCATCAATTAGCAAATAACTTAAGCGTCTTGACTAACTTTAAACAACTGGCGACCACGATAGAAACCATCTTTAGTCATGTGATGACGGCGATGCTTTTCACCAGTGGTGGCGTCGATGCTTAACTCAGCGATTTCCATACGATGATGTGAACGGCGCATGTCACGACGAGAACGACTTTTACGACTTTTTTGAACAGCCATGATATAGCTCCTATACTTAAAAGGGATAAGCTTGAAATTCAGCTTTAATCGATACTGACAGAGGCTATATAATCACAACAACCTAAGTCTTACGCATCATTAGTTAAATAGATTGCCACACGTATTAAAGTGCTGACTACGTCTAAAATCTATAGTTCGTTTGCAAGGTCAGCTTCTCTCTGCCAGCGGCAGGTTGCTAGAATGCAATAAACGGGACATTATACGCATGTTTCGCGAATTAATAAAGCCCTGCTTTCCACTCTTCTGCAGAAAGCTGATAAAAGGTATAAAGCTGCTATTAATTTTGCCCATACTGGAAATTATACGACTACAACTTACCTTTTAACGAAGCTAAGGCCGCAAAAGGATTTTCATTTTCTTCTTCTTCTGGTATCTCACCAAACTGCTCAACACTCATCTCGCAATCATCATGCTTTGGTGCCATCGGTGTTTTCAATAAAATCTCATCTTCGACCAGTTTTTTAAGCGGTAATAAACGCTCAGGAGCCGGCTCAGTGATAATTTCATCAAGCAATAAATAATCCTGCTCTTCACCGACCAAGCGTACTTGGCTTTCATTATCGAGCAATGCGATATCATAATCATCGGTCAAATCAATCGCAATCGGTTGCAAACAACGCTGGCAAGTTAACCATATCTCACCGGTTAAGGTAAAAGAGAGATGCAAAACATTATTACGGCGATAAAGATTGGCTTTGATCTGAAGGTCTGACTGTAGATGCTCGGTCGTCAGTAAGGCATTAAGACGCTCAAAAGAGCGCGGTGCGACTTGCCCTACCCATTCAAAACCACTGTCTTCCCATTTACTTAAGGAGATATGTTCTGGCAGATTCGCTGACGTAGGGGCTGATGCTTTATCAGCCTGAAGCGCTGAGGGCTTGTTTATTGGGGTGCTTGACATGCGCGGCCTCATTCATCAAAAACGGTGTATAATATTGCCTGCCATACTAACGGAAAGCATGGATTAGCGCTAGCGCTAGTATGTTAAGATTTTTTGGCACTAACTTTAGTAATAGTTATAGCACTGGTTTTGATGCTAATTGTTGTACACTAATTTTCGCAAAAGGTTTGCCTCTTGCTTTGTTTTATCCGCGTGACTCTATTGTGCCTGTATAAAGCGCCATAAATCTCTTACTTGGTTACTATTTTAATATGATATCGCCTGTGGTTGATCCTGATTTTTCTCACTTACTTTCTGCGCCTGACGCCAAACGTTTACTAAAACGTCTTCAGGCATTGGACAATAAAAAACCCAATGATAGGGTCAAAGTAAAGCCGCAGTTAGACGCTCTGTCAGAACAATGGCAGCAGATTATCCATGCTCAACATACAAAACCCTTTCCTGACAAGCCAATCATAGATGCACAAAGTGCAAATATCTCTAATGATAAAAATGAAGAAGCAGCGACTGATTGGCTGATAAGTTTATTCAATACCTTGTTTGCGGAGCAGCAGGTTATCTTAGTACGCGGCGCAGGCGAACCAGAGTATTTTCCTGCCAAAAACAATCAGCCAGCACGTATTGAATTTGCCCATGGTTTCTTTCAAAGTGCATTGCATGAATGTAGTCACTGGAGCCTCACTGGTAGTGAGCGTAGGAGCTTGAGCGACTTTGGCTACTGGTATGCGCCTGATGGACGCACAGCAGCGCAGCAGCAGGCATTTGAGCGTGTAGAGATTAAACCACAGGCACTGGAGTGTTTGTTTAGCTTGGCTTGCGGGCGTAATTTTCAAGTATCACAGGACAATCTATTTGCAGACTTTGATACCAGCACCAGCACCTTTGCTTATGATGTCTATCAACAAGCCAAAGCCTATATTGCTGAGCCTCATACGCTACCGCGTGATGCCAAAACGTTATTGCAGGCATTATTGACTATCTGTAGCGCTGCTTAGTTGCACAATACTGCTCACCTCATATTTGCTACTTATCAAAAATAATCCATTTTATAGCGTTAACGTTTCCCTACTCATAGTAACGCCGTGCCAATAAACTTATATTTGCTTTGCGCTATACTGGATAGGTAGTTTTAATTTTTTCTATAATTAATAGTTTATTAGCATAGTTAGTCAGAAAAAAGTGTGATATTAAAATTGTTCGATTCAATCATGATGGATTAAATTTTTATATTAAAAACCCCCTATCAAATAATCTATAATTATAAAACAAGGAATGATTATGCAAGTATTCTACATTCATCCAGAGAATCCACAGCCGCGACTTATTGAACAAGCGGCGGATTTATTACGCAGTGATCAGCTGCTTATCTACCCTACCGATACCAGTTATGCGTTTGGTTGCCGGCTAGGTGCCAAAGATGCGCTAGAAAAACTCAAGCAAATACGCGCGCTTGATGATAAGCATCAATTTACGCTGCTATGTCGCGACTTGAGTGAAATTGCCAATTATGCAAGCGTAGACAATGTGCAATTTAAACAGCTAAAAGCCCATACACCAGCACCGATTACGTTCATTTTAAACGCTACCAAAGATGTGCCTAAGAAATTGGCGCATCCTAAGAAAAAAACCATCGGCATTCGAGTACCGAGCAACCCTATTGCGCAGGCACTGTTAAAAGCCATGGACGAACCTATTCTGACCAGCTCCTTAATACTACCAAACCGTGATGATATATTGGACGATCCCTTTGAGATCGAAGACTTACTGGGTCATCAAATAGATGGTTTGATAAATGCCGGTATTAAAACCACTAAGCTAACTACCATTATTGATATGACTAGTGGTCAGCCCGAGGTTATTAGACAAGGTGCGGCTGATGTCAGCTCGCTATTGTTATAGATAAAACCTTTATCAATAAAAAACGCATAAAAAAAAGCTCCAATTAATTGGAGCTTTTTTTATCTTACAATTAGCGTGTAAAATTAGTCACGATCAACCAGTTCTACATAAGCCATTGGCGCATTGTCACCATCACGGTAACCGCATTTTACGATACGCAAATAGCCACCTGGACGAGCTTGGTAACGAGGACCAAGAGTACCAAATAGTTTGCCTACCATAGCTTTGCTACGCATACGGCTGAATGCCAAACGACGGTTAGCAACGTTGTCTTCTTTAGCCATAGTGATTAATGGCTCAGCAACGCGACGTAACTCTTTTGCTTTTGGTAAAGTTGTTTTGATCAGTTCATGCTCAAATAATGAGTTGGTCATGTTCTGAAACATTGCCTTACGATGACTGCCGGTACGACCCAGCTTGACTCCACTCTTACGATGGCGCATAGTCAAAAATCCTTAAAGTTTAACGGCTACGATAAGAAAAGCGATCATCAACACGAAGGTCAGCTGGCGGCCAGTTATCTAGGCGCATACCAAGCTCCAAATCTTTAGACGCTAATACGTCTTTGATTTCCGTTAATGATTTCTTACCAAGATTTGGGGTTTTTAGTAGTTCAGTCTCTGAACGCTGTACCAAATCACCGATATAGTAAATGTTTTCAGCTTTCAAGCAGTTGGCTGAGCGAACCGTTAGTTCGAGATCGTCCACAGGGCGTAATAGCACCGGATCAACCTCTTCTTTTTCTTTCACAGGCTCAGGCGCTTCTTCAGCTTCTAGGTCAACAAAGATAGAAATCTGTTGTTGTAAAATAGTGGCTGCTTTACGAATTGCTTCTTCTGGATCTATAGTGCCATTAGTTTCAAGCTCAATGATAAGACGATCAAGATCGGTACGTTGTTCTACACGTGCGTTCTCAACCTGATAAGCAACACGAAGTACTGGACTAAAACTTGCATCAAGCTTCAAGCGTCCAATCGCTTTAGTGTCACCATCTTCACGGCGCTGGTTTGCTGGCTCATATCCACGACCCATTACTACGCGCAAACGCATCTTAAGATGACCACGATCGCTTAATGTGCCTAATACCAATTCTGGATTGATAATGTCAACATTATGCGGCAAGGTGATGTCTGCAGCAGTAATAGTGCCTGGACCTTGTTTATCCAAGGTCAAAAATACTTCATTTTGGTCATGAAGGGTAATTGCCAAGCCTTTTAAGTTCAAAAGCAAGTCAAGCACGTCTTCTTGTAGTCCTTCAAGCGTTGAGTATTCATGGTCAACACCATCAATCTCAGCTTCAATGACTGCAGCACCAGGTAATGAAGATAACAAGATGCGACGTAAGGCATTACCTAAGGTATGCCCAAAGCCGCGTTCTAACGGTTCGAGCGTGACTTTCGCAATCGTTTCATTAACCGTATCCACGTTAATGGCATTCGGCGTTAGAAACTCAGTTGCACTTAGCATCATGATGTCACCTCGATTTATTAAACTGGTTTAATTAACGTCAATTGCTCAATGCTATTTTCATAACATCGAGCATCACGTTACTTACTTAGAGTATAGCTCAACGATCAAGCTTTCGTTGATTTCAGCAGGTAGATCAATACGATCAGGCGCTTTCTTAAACGTGCCTTGTAGTTTGCTGTGGTCAACATCTAGCCATTCTGGAATACCACGTTGTGTCGCTAGTTCGATAGCGTTTTTAATACGTAGTTGTTCGCGAGACTTCTCTTGGATAGCGATGACATCACCATCTTGCAACTGAATTGATGGAATGTTCACACGAACAAACTCATCACGGCCAGCTTTTTTTACCATCACAGTGCGATGGCTAACTAGCTGACGTGCTTCAGCGCGAGTTGAGCCGAAGCCCATGCGATATACTACGTTATCAAGACGGCTCTCAAGCATTGCTAACAAGTTTTCACCAGTAGCGCCACGCTTACGAGCAGCTTCTTTGTAGTAGTTTGCAAACTGACGCTCTAATACACCATAGATACGCTTAACTTTTTGTTTTTCACGTAACTGTAGAGAGTATTCTGAACTTTTATTACGGCTAACACCATGTTGACCAGGTGGACGAGCCGATTTTTTCGTTTTTACGTCGTATGGTTTAACACCAGACTTAAGGCCTAAGTCTGTACCTTCACGACGTGATAATTTGAGTTTTGGTCCAATATAACGGGCCATTGTTATGTCTCCTATAAGCTCTTATGATAAAAAGCTTCGTCTTTAATATTAGACGCGGCGCTTTTTCGGCGCACGGCAACCATTGTGTGGGATTGGGGTTACATCAGAGATGCTGTTGACTTTATAACCCAATGCACCTAGTGCTCTTACCGCAGACTCACGACCCGGTCCTGGTCCTTTGACCAAAACGTCGATATTCTTAACACCATATTCTTGAGCCGCTTTACCAGCGACTTCAGCTGCAACCTGAGCTGCAAATGGTGTAGATTTACGTGAACCACGGAAGCCTTGTCCACCTGAAGTGGCCCAAGCCAATGCATTACCTTGACGATCGGTAATCGTAACAATGGTGTTATTAAAAGACGCATGGATATGGGCAATGCCCTCCGATACTGAACGACGAGCCACCTTTTTGCGACTGCGAGTGTCTTTTGCCATCTTTTAGCTTCCTAAGTTAATTATCTTTTGAGAGGGCGTGTCGGACCCTTACGAGTACGAGCGTTGTTCTTGGTGTTCTGACCTCTAACTGGTAGGTTACGGCGATGGCGGATGCCACGGTAACAACCAAGATCAACCAAACGCTTGATATTCATTGACACTTCACGACGAAGATCACCTTCAGTCATGTAATTTGCAACTTGTGCACGGATAGCATCTAACTGTGTATCATCTAACTGACTAACTTTAGTAGTAGGGGCAATGCCAACTGCTTCTAAGATTTTCTGAGCAGTGGTACGACCTACACCAAAGATGTAAGTTAGTGAAATAACAGCATGCTTATTATCCGGAATGTTTACGCCGGCAATACGAGCCATTGATTTCTCTCCATTAAAGAAAAATAAGCTTTATCTATAGATAAGGCATTATTTTTCAGATTTGTTGCTGTCAATACTAAAGCTTTTATAATTATTATCGCTGTTTTGACTTGGTAACCAAGCCCATTCATTGACCATGTTATAAAAGATTTTGCATAAACTACGGCAAGTGGCGGATGATATCCCATCCGCCGTCATTTTTCAAGTATTAATTTAATTAGTAACTAAAGCTTAACACTTTAGAATACTAAATATTAACCTTGACGTTGCTTGTGGCGAGGTTCTGCGGTACAAATAATATGTACACGGCCTTTACGGCGCACAACTTTACAGCTACCACAAATCTTCTTAACTGATGCTTGAACTTTCATAGCATACTCCTTTGAGATATCGTACCGCTCATTTAAGGTTGAGTGGGCGATTGAATTAACGTCTGATCATGATATTGATGGGTCATCAAATGCGCTTGGATTTGCGAGATGAAGTCCATCACCACAACCACCATAATCAGTAACGACGTACCACCAAGTTGAAACGGTACACCAAACGATGACTGGACGACCATTGGCATTAAACAAATAACCGTCATATACATCGCGCCAATAAAGGTCAGTCGGTTTAATACATGATCTAGGTAACGCTGAGTTTGTTGTCCGGGGCGAATACCTGGGATATACGCACCACTACGTTTAAGGTTCTCAGCGACTTCACGCGGACTAAATACCAATGCCGTATAGAAGTAACAGAAGAAAATAATCATTGCGCCAAACAGAACCAAATATAGCGGTTGCCCTGGAGACAACACCAATGCCATATTCTGCAATATCTTTTGCGTCAAGGTAGGATCAGCCGATTGACCAACCCACTGCCCTAAACTTGCTGGAAACAACAATAACGAGCTGGCAAAAATGGCCGGGATAACCCCTGCCATGTTCAGCTTCAACGGCAAGTGTGACTGCTGCTGAGCATATATCTTGCGGCCTTGTTGTTGCTTCTGTGCATAGTTCACTGGTACACGGCGCTGAGCACGTTCAATATAAACGATACCAGCAGTCACCGCGATGCCTAGCA
Organism: Psychrobacter sp. UBA2769; assembly: GCF_002352555.1. Lineage (NCBI taxonomy): Bacteria > Pseudomonadati > Pseudomonadota > Gammaproteobacteria > Moraxellales > Moraxellaceae > Psychrobacter > Psychrobacter sp. UBA2769. The sequence goes on from NZ_DEIR01000015.1 coordinate 58,233, forward strand.
ATACAAAGATAAAGAGTACAATCAAGTTCATCTGCCCTTGATTGACCTGTTCGATAGACTGCGAAATCATACCTGGCGTACCAGCCACAATACTCGCAAAAATGAGCATTGAGATACCATTACCTACGCCGCGCTCTGTAATCTGCTCACCAAGCCACATTAAGAACATAGCACCAGCTACCAATGAGGTAACCGCTGGAATATAAAAGGTCAGACCAGAAGATAAGGTAAGATTTTGACTGATTAAGCCAGCACACATTCCTAATGACTGTACTAGCGCTAACGCAAGTGTGCCCTGACGGGTGTACTTGTTTAGCTTACGTCGTCCCGCTTCACCTTCTTTTTTGAGGGCTTCAAGCGATGGCAGTACTGCAGACATCATCTGTACAATAATTGATGCTGAAATATATGGCATAATGCCAAGCGCCATGATGGACATACGCTCTAGTGCACCACCTGAGAACATGTTAAACATGCTCAGAATGGTATTTTCGTTGCGCGAAAACAGATCAGCCAAGTTAACCGGATTGATACCCGGCACTGGAATATGTGACCCTAAACGATAAACAATCAATGCGCCGATTAAGAATAATAAACGCGTCCATAATTCATCATACTTACGTATAAAGGCAAATGGATTGAGCGGTATACCAGCCGATGACATTGATTGTTTTGACACGTTACTACTCCTCGATGCTACCACCAGCAGCTTCGATTGCTTGCTTGGCGCCTTTAGTCACTTTGATACCTTTAAAGGTATAAGCTTTAGGAACTTCGCCTGACAACATAATACGAGCGCGCTTCATGTCATGACGGATAAGGTTAGCAGCTTTTAATGTTTCAATGCTAACCACATCGCCTTCGATTTTGTTCAGTTCAGACAGACGAACTTCAGCAGTCGTCATGGCCATTTTACTGGTAAAACCAAATTTTGGTAGACGGCGATATAAAGGCATTTGACCACCTTCAAATCCTGAGCGAATGCTAGAACCTGAACGAGATTTCTGACCTTTTACACCACGACCACCAGTCTTACCAAGACCTGAACCGATACCGCGACCACGACGTTGGGCAGTTTTCTTTGCGCCAACACCTGGTGATAATTCATTTAATCTAAGTCCCATTACGCTTCCTCCACTTTTACCATGTAGTTGACGCGATTGACCATACCACGTGTTGAAGGAGTGTCTTCTACTTCAACAGTATGACCAATACGGCGTAAACCCAATCCTTTCAAGCTCGCTTTGTGGCTCTTGAGGCGATGGGCACCCGATTTAAATTGAGTGACTTTCATTTTTTTCATCGTAACTCACCTAGTCTAAGTTAACCCAAGATTTCGTCTACAGATTTACCACGTTTCGCTGCCATCTTTTCTGGAGTTGACATATCACGTAAACCATTGAACGTTGCGCGAACAACGTTAGCGGTATTGGTAGAACCATAACATTTAGTCAAAACATCTTTGACACCAGCAACTTCTAATACAGCACGCATTGCGCCACCAGCGATTACGCCAGTACCTTCAGATGCAGGTTGCATATAAACTTTACTAGCACCATGACGTGCTTTGATTGGATGATACAAAGTTGCATCATTTAGCTCAACAGTAATCATATTACGTTTGGCAGCTTCTAGTGCTTTTTGAATAGCAGCTGGCACTTCACGTGCTTTACCGCGACCAAAACCAACACGACCATTGCCATCACCAACTACAGTTAGCGCGGTGAAAGAGAAAATACGACCACCTTTAACAACTTTTGCAACGCGATCAACGGTAACTAAGCGTTCTACTAGACCGTCAGTCTGTTCATTTTTATCATTTTTATCATTTCTAGCCATGATTAAAACTCCAATCCGTTTTCGCGAGCAGCTTCAGCTAAAGCTTTAACTCGACCATGATATTTAAAACCACTACGGTCAAAGGCAACTTTAGTGATACCAGCTGCTTTTGCGCGTTCTGCGATCAATTGGCCCACAGACGTCGCTGCATCAGCGTTACCAGTCGCGCCTGAACGCAAACTGCTGTCTAAGGTAGATGCCTGAGCAATCACTTCACCACCGTTCGGAGAGATAATCTGGGCATAAATGTGTTTCGGCGTACGGTTAACCGTTAGACGATGAACGCCCAAGAAACGGATATGTGCGCGGGTTTTCTTAGCTCGACGTAGACGAGCTGCTTTTTTATCAAACATTTCAACTCACCTTATTTTTTCTTGGCTTCTTTGCGAATCACATGCTCGTCACTATAACGAATACCTTTACCTTTGTAAGGCTCTGGTGGGCGGAAAGCGCGGATATTAGCCGCTGCTTGACCAAGCTGCTGCTTATTGTTTGATTTCAAAACAATTTCAGTTTGCGTTGGTGTTTCAGCCGATACACCTTCAGGTAACGTATATTCTACTGGATGTGAGTAACCAACGTTTAGCGTTACTTTATTACCAGTAGCTTGAGCACGATAACCAACACCAATTAGTTGAAGACGTCTTTCGAAGCCTTCATTAACGCCTGTAACATAGTTGTTAAGCAGAGCGCGCATGGTGCCAGTGTGCATCATGGCTTCTTTTGAATCGACTGTAGGTGAGAAAATGATTGCATCATCTTCCTGTTTCAGCTCGACCAAATCATGCAGGCGTAAAGACAAATTGCCGTTCTTGCCTTTAACTTCGACCTGCCGATCGTTCAAAGTAACGCTTACGCCGTTTGGCAGCGTCACTGGGGCTTTAGCCACACGAGACATAGGAATATTCCTTAAAAAATTAACTTCTTTATATTAGCGAAAAAACTAACAGGCTAAAAAGCCTGCTAGTTTAGCATAATTGTTCCCAATAAACATCATTCAATTTTATCAATATCAAATGCTTAGCGTTCTTTGAGCTTCGTTAATTCTATGCAGAATTGTCATCAGCGCAAAGGGGTTCAAGTAGACTTTATCGTCTCATTACCCATAGCAACAATTGCTAATTAGGCAACGAATGCAACGACTTCACCACCGATACCAGCAGCGCGTGCAGCACGATCGCTCATGATACCTTGGCTAGTTGATACGATAGCAACACCCATACCTTGTTTAACAGTAGGGATAGCGTCTTTACCGCGATGCTGGCGTAAACCAGGACGGCTAAAACGTTGAATCGTTTCGATAACAGCTTTACCTTCGAAGTATTTCAATTCGATAGATAAAGTTGCTTTGTTGTTGTCTTCTTCAGTAACAACAGCGCTAGCTACATAACCTTCACTAACCAATAAGTCAGCGATTGATTTACGTAGTTTAGAGCTCGGCATTGCTACCGATACTTTATTGGCCATTTGTGCGTTACGAATACGGGTTAGCATATCCCCAACGGTATCTTGCATACTCATATAGTTACTCCTTACCAGCTTGCTTTACGAACACCAGGCACATCGCCTTGCATGACACGCTCACGCAGCATATTGCGTGATAAGCCAAACTTGCGGAAGTAACCGTGAGGACGACCTGTGATAGCACAACGATTGCGCAGACGTACTGGTGATGCGTTACGTGGTAGAGCTTGTAGCTCTAACATCGCTTCCATACGAGTTTCGTCACTTGCAGTCATATCACTGATAGTTTCTTTTAGCTTGATACGCTTGTCAGCGTACTTAGCAACCATTTTTTCGCGCTTTAATTCGCGGTTAATCATGCTCTTCTTTGCCATAACGTCTTTACCTTATTTAAATGGGAAGCCGAATGCTTTAAGCAACGCACGACCTTCTTCATCAGTACCAGCTGACGTGGTGATTGTCACATCCATACCGCGGATACGATCAATCTTGTCAAAATCTACTTCTGGGAATACGATTTGTTCTTTGATACCCAATGAGTAGTTACCACGTCCGTCAAAGGCTTTAGGTGAAAAACCGCGGAAATCACGAATACGAGGAATTGCAATGGCAATGAGACGATCTAAAAATTCGTACATTTGCTCACCGCGTAGCGTTACTTTACAGCCAATTGGCCATTCTTCACGAATTTTAAAGCCAGCAACTGATTTACGCGCTTTGGTGACGACAGGTTTTTGACCAGCGATAGCGGTCATATCAGCTACTGCACCTTCAAGCAATTTCTTGTCTTGAGACGCGCCGCCTACACCCATATTTAGTGTGATTTTAGTGATTTTAGGCACTTGCATCACGTTCGCCAAACCAAGCTCTTCTTTGATTTGCTGCTTTAATTCTTCGTTATATAAAGATTTTAATCTTGCCATTACCATTACACCCTTAGTGTCTTACGCAGTCGCCACTACTTCACCGTTCGAACGATAGACGCGTTGTTTCTTGCCGTCTTCGCCGAACTGATAAGTAATACGATCAGCTTTTTGGGTTTGCGCATTTAATATTGCGACATTTGAGATATGCAGAAAAGCTTCTTGCTTAAGAATACCACCTTCAACGCCAGTTGCCTGATTTGGCTTCTGATGTTTAGTGACAATATTAATGCCTTCAACTTTAATACGATCATTTTTTACAGCTTGTACAGTACCTTGCTTGCCTTTGTCTTTCCCAGCAATCACGATAACTGTATCGCCTTTACGTAATTTTGACATGGATTACCTCACAATACTTCTGGTGCTAGTGATACAATTTTCATAAACTGATCACCACGTAGTTCACGAGTTACCGGTCCAAAAATACGAGTTGCAATCGGTGCTTTGTTTTGGTTCAACAATACCGCAGCATTGTCGTCAAAACGCAGAACAGAACCATCAGGACGACGAACGCCTTTTTTGGTACGTACAACTACAGCATTCATCACGTCGCCTTTTTTAACACGACCACGCGGAATGGCTTCTTTAACCGTTACTTTAATAATGTCGCCAACTGATGCATAACGACGATGAGAGCCACCCAGTACTTTAATGCACTGAACTCGTCTTGCACCGCTATTATCTGCAACTTCCAGCATCGATTCAACCTGAATCATAGCGTTACTCCACACGTATGAGCAATAAAAACCAGTTGCTGCCGCTAGCACAGTATGAGTAGTCGGCATTTTAATAATAATAACCGCTGCTACTCTTAATGTGAGTGATATACGCTCGGCGCAATCAGCATCCTTAAAAAGGCGGCTATTTTAACAGCTTCTGGCTTTTAATGCAATTTACTTAGATTTTTTCTACTTTTTCAACCACTTCAACCAAAGTCCAAGACTTGGTTTTTGAGATTGGACGCGTTTCTTTGATGCGGACAAGGTCGCCTTGTTGGCAAACGTTATTCTCATCATGAGCCTTGATTTTTGTAGAACGACGAAGCTGTTTGCCATACAAAGGATGACGAACCAGACGCTCAATCAAAACTGTGATGGACTTGTCCATCTTGTCGCTGACAACTCGTCCTGTCAATACGCTAGCATTGGTCGCTGTTTGATTGTTATCGCTCATGAGTCGCCTCGTTGTTTCTCGTTAATCAAAGTCTGAAGCTGAGCAATCGCACGACGATTGACACGCACTTCATGGGTATTCCCCAACTGACCAGTTGCTTTAGCCATACGAATACGGAAAGCATCAAGTTGCTTTTCATCAAGTAACTGGGTCAGTTCTTCTAATGATTTATCACGTAATTCACTGATCTTCATTACATTATCGTCCGCTTAACAATGGTAGTTTTAAAGGGCAGTTTTGCTGCAGCAAGCGTTAACGCTTCGCGAGCAAGGTCTTCTGAAACCCCTTCGATTTCATATAGCATTTTACCAGGTTTGACTTCGCATACCCAATATTCTACAGGACCTTTACCTTTACCCATACGTACTTCTAGTGGTTTATTAGTAATTGGTTTGTCTGGGAATACACGAATCCAAATCTTACCGCCACGCTTAATTTTACGAGTGATGGTACGACGTGCTGCTTCAATTTGACGGGCAGTCATACGACCACGAGTCAACGATTTTAGACCAATTTGTCCGAATGCAACGGTGCTTCCACGATGAGCTAGCCCAGTGTTACGACCTTTGTGCATTTTACGAAACTTGGTACGTTTTGGCTGTAACATAGTTTAACCTCTGTCTGTGTTTCGACGGTTTCCGTTTCCACGACCACGGCGTTTTGGCGCACGAGTCTGCTCTTCTTTGACGGGATTGTATACACTGTTCATGCCGTCAAGGATTTCGCCACGGAAAATCCAAACTTTTACACCGATAGTGCCGTAAGTTGTCTCTGCACGTACTGACGCGTAGTCAATATCAGCGCGGAGTGTATGCAATGGCACACGACCTTCACGGTACCATTCAGTACGAGCGATCTCAGCACCGCCAAGACGGCCAGACAACTCAACTTTAATACCTTTAGCACCAGAGCGCATGCTGTTCTGTACCGCGCGCTTCATCGCACGACGGAACATAACGCGACGCTCAAGTTGGCTGCCGATACCATCAGCGACCAAACGTGCATCAAGATCAGGTGAAGTGATTTCTTCAATGTTGACCTGAGCAGGTACGCCCATAATTTTGGTCAATTCTTTTTGAAGTCTTTCGATATCTTCGCCTTTCTTACCGATAACAATACCAGGACGCGCAGTGGCGATGGTAATCTTAGCAGCACCAGTAGGACGCTCAATCATGATATTGCTAATCATAGCATTATCTAGTTTTTTGCGTAGATACTCGCGGACTTGGATGTCGTTGATCAGGTATTCTGAGTATTGTTTAGGGTTAGCATACCAGTTTGCGTTATGCTTTTTGACAACACCAAGACGAATTCCGATTGGATGTACTTTTTGACCCATAACTTATTCTCCTACCTTTATAGTGATGTGACAAGTACGCTTACTGATACGATCAGCGCGACCTTTAGCACGTGGTAGGATACGTTTTAGCGTAATGCCTTCATCAACGTAGATGGTTGATACTTTAAGGGTATCAATATCTAAACCGTTGTTATGTTCGGCATTGGCGATGGCTGAGTCAAGACATTTCTTAACGAAGACAGCGCCTTTTTTATTACTATACGTTAGGATATCCAAAGCACGCTCGATAGATTTGCCACGAACTTCATCAGCAACGAGTCTAACTTTTTGTGCCGAAATGGCGGCACCGCGTAATTTTGCAGTTACTTCCATGGTAAGCACCTTATTTCTTAGCTTTTCTGTCAATGCCATGACCACGATACGTACGAGTCGGGGCAAATTCACCTAGTTTATGACCAACCATCTGTTCGCTCACGATAACCGGTACATGAGTACGGCCGTTGTGAACAGATAAGGTTAGGCCAACCATTTGTGGCAAAATCATCGAGCGGCGCGACCAAGTCTTAATTGGTTTGCGTGAGTTGGTGTCTAATGCATTCTCAACTTTGGCAAACAAGTGCGCGTCTATGAATGGACCTTTTTTCAATGAACGAGGCATGAAATTCTTCCTTTATTTCTTCTTGGCGCGGCGGCGGATGATCATACTGTCAGTACGCTTATTGTGACGCGTTTTAAGTCCTTTAGACTTCTGACCCCAAGGGCTGGTTGGATGGCGACCTTTGTTACGACCTTCACCACCACCATGTGGGTGATCAACCGGGTTCATAGCAACACCACGAACAGAAGGACGAACACCACGCCAACGTGAAGCACCGGCTTTACCAAGTGATTTCAAGTTGTTTTCAGTGTTAGAAACTTCACCGATAACGGCACGGCAGTTCACGTGTACGCGGCGTGTTTCGCCAGAACGTAGACGTAGAATAGCATAAATACCGTCACGACCAAGTAATTGAACGCTGGCACCCGCAGAACGAGCTAGCTGTGCACCTTTACCGATTTTAAGTTCGATATTGTGAATCACAGTACCCAATGGGATGTTTTTCAGCGGTAAACAGTTACCTGGACGGATTGGAGAGTTCTCTCCTGACATTACTGTATCACCAACTGCTTGTTTTTTAGCAGCAATGATATAGCGGCGTTCACCATCAGCGTACTTAAGTAAAGCAATGTGCGCAGTACGGTTAGGATCGTATTCGATACGCTCTACCGTGGCTGGGATATTGTCTTTAGTACGTTTGAAATCGATAATACGATAATGTTGCTTATGACCACCACCGATGTGACGAGTCGTGATGCGACCATTATTGTTACGACCACCTGACTTACTTTTTGATTCGAGAAGCGCTGCAAAAGGACGACCTTTGTAAAGGTGTGGATGCACCACTTTTTCAACAAAACGACGGCCTGGTGATGTTGGCTTTGCTTTTACGATAGGCATGAGTGTAATCCTTATTCGTTGTTCGCTGTTTCACTAGTAGAAGCAGTCGTTTTTGCGACGTCTTCACCAGCATCAGCCATTTGTACATCTTGACCAGCTTTTAAGGTAACGTAGGCTTTTTTATAGTCATTACGACGGCCGATATTCTTACCAAAACGCTTTGTCTTACCTTTAACATTCAAAGTGTTTACTTTTAAAACTTCAACGCCTTCGAACATCATCTCAACTGCTTTTTTGACTTCTAGCTTAGTAGCGTTAGAGTCAATTTTAAATACCTGCACACCAAGTGAATCGCCAAGCATTTGAGATTTCTCTGAGAATACAGGTCCTCTTAGGATCTGATAAAGTCTTGCGTTATTCATGCTAGTGCTTCCTCAAATTGTTTCGCAGCTTCAACTGACATGATTACTTTATCAAAAGCAATCAAGCTCACTGGATCCACTTCATTTGTACCAAGTACATTGACGTGTGGAATGTTGCGAGCAGCTAAGTATAAGTTTTCGTCAACTTCTTTGGTGACGATTAGTGCACGAGGTGCGCCTAAGTCATTTAACTTTGCAATCAGCTCTTTGGTCTTAGGGCCAGAAACGCTTAGCTCTTCAACCAAAATTAGACGATCTTGACGAATCAATTCGGCTAGGATGCACTGCATCGCACCGCGATACATCTTACGGTTAACTTTTTGTGACCAATCTTGTGGTTTTGCAGCGAATGCACGACCACCAGAACGCCAGATTGGGCTACGAATAGAACCTGCACGAGCGCGACCAGTACCTTTTTGGCGCCATGGCTTAATGCCACCGCCAGAAACTTCGGCACGGGTTTTTTGAGCGCGTGTACCTTGACGAGCACCAGCAAGATATGCGGTGACGACTTGATGCACTAATGCTTCGTTGAATTCACGACCGAAAGCCGTATCAGAAAGCTCAACTGCCGCCCCTGTAACTGTTTTTAAATCCACGTTAATCCCCTTGCTTAGGCTTTGACTGACGGACGTACGATGACATCGCCACCGGTGGCACCTGGGATAGCACCCTTGATGACAAGTAACCCTTTTTCAACATCAACCGATATCACTTCTAGGCCCTGAACGGTAACACGTTTGTTACCCATCTGACCTGGCATTTTTTTGCCTTTGAAGACTTTACCTGGTGACTGGTTTTGACCAGTTGAACCAAGGGCACGGTGAGATACTGAGTTACCATGAGTGGCATCTTGCATGCTGAAGTTGTGACGCTTCACGCCGCCTTGAAAGCCTTTACCTTTACTCTGTCCTGTGACATCAACCATCTGACCTTGTTCGAACAAGTCAGCTAGGATCTCACCGCCAATTTCACGACCTTCAAGGTCGCTTTCATTGGCACGAAATTCCCAAACACCACGGCCAGCTGCAACACCAGCTTTAGCGAAGTGACCTTTTTGAGCTGCTGTTACGCGGCTGTCACGACGGGTACCTGTGGTAACTTGGATGGCTTGATAGCCATCTACATCAGTATTTTTTACTTGAGTAATGCGGTTAGCACTGATCTCAACCACTGTTACAGGGATAGATGCGCCTGCTTCAGTGAAGACACGGGTCATGCCGCATTTTTTACCGACTAAACCGATCGCCATTTTAGACCTCTTTATATCTTATATTAATGGGTTGGGTGTTTATGTGCATTAACCCAAAGCAATTTGAACGTCAACACCCGCCGCCAAGTCAAGCTTCATTAGCGCATCCACAGTTTTGTCGGTAGGTTGAACGATGTCAACCATACGCTTATGAGTACGGATTTCGTACTGATCACGAGCGTCTTTGTTTACGTGTGGTGAAGTTAGAACGTTGAAGCGCTCAATGCGAGTCGGCAACGGTACAGGACCACAAACTTGCGCACCGGTGCGCTTTGCAGTATCAACAATCTCTTGTGCAGATTGATCAATCAGACGATGATCAAAAGACTTAAGACGGATACGGATTCTCTGGTTAGCCATGCCAGCAAGCTCCTAATATGTGCCTTTGTCATTCTTGCTTTGCAAGTAAATGAGCAAAAGCCGTTTGGTTAAATATTCACTTAAAGCGGCCTTCTGTTCTAAACCAGAATGAGTTCGTTAACGGAACTTATAGCGTACTAAAAGCAAAATAGTTTAAAGCCCCGCCGACCCTTCCATTATAGGATGTCAGCAAAGGCATAATGAAATAGTGCTAGAAACGATGCTCTAGCTGTCATAGCGCCAGCTGTTTGATTGGCTGCGCATATATAATTCAGTGGTGTGTATTATACATAATTTTTGACCCATTGCAAGGAGGTTATTTGCAATGATGTTAGATAGTAATTGATATAAAACATTATTTGTACACTACATCCCCACTTTTTATAAGAGTATTGGTCATTAAAGATTAACTTATGCAGTCGCTAATCTCTAAACTACTTGCTTTGGGTATTTAATAATAAACGCTTAATCTAGAACAATATCATACTGCTCTTGGGTATAAAGATTCTCAACGTCAAAGGTAATTACCCGACCCAATAGGTACTCTAAATCTGCCACGGTGTCCGATTCTGAAGTCAGTAATAAATCTATCACGGCAGCATGGGCGACCACGGTAAATTTCTTTGGTGAGTTATAAGTGCGAGCACAGCGCATGATTTCACGGAAAATCTCAAAGCAGACGGTTTCAGCGGTTTTAACAAAGCCGCGACCCTGACAGGTTGAGCACGGCTCACAAAGCTGCTGACCGAGCGATTCGCGGGTACGTTTGCGCGTCATCTCAACCAAGCCAAGCTCACTGACTTGGGTGATTTTGGTTTTGGCATAATCTTGTGTCAGCTGTGCTTGCAAACTCTCTAAAATATCGTCTTTATGCTGCTGCTCAAGCATGTCGATAAAATCTAGAATAATAATGCCGCCTAGATTGCGCAGACGTAGCTGCCGTGCAATAGCATGGGTGGCTTCGAGATTGGTTTTATAAACGGTATCTTCTAACGAGCGCGCGCCAACGAAAGAGCCAGTATTGACATCAATCGTGGTCATGGCTTCAGTCTGATCGATAATCAGATAGCCACCCGACTTTAAGTCGACCCGCCGTTTTAGGGCGTCGCGTAAGTCGTCTTCGACACGGTGCACATCAAACAGTGATTGCTCAGCGGTATAATGCACAATGCGGTCATAGACAAAGGGGACAAATTCTTTGGCAAAGTATCTAACTTGCTCATAAATTTGTGCATTATCAATCACCACTTTTTCGGTATCGGCATGTACCAAGTCACGAATCGAGCGCAAAGGTAGCGATAACTCTTGATAGATAAGCTCGGAGCTTTGATTGGGCTTCATTTCTTGGCGACGGGCACAAATAGTGCGCCACAGCTGCAATAGATAGTAAATATCTTCTTCAAGCTTATCGACAGGGACACGCTCAGCCGCTGTACGGGCAATGAGACCGCCTTTTAGATTGACGGTTTGCATCAGGCTAGCAAGTTCAGTTTTCAGCCGTGTGCGCTCTTCGTCGCCATCGATACGTTGCGAGATACCGATATGTTCACTTGATGGCAAATAAACCAAATAACGTGATGGCAGCGAGATATTGGTGGTTAGACGTGCACCCTTGCTACCGAGCTGGTCTTTGGTGACTTGTACTAAAATACGTTGGCTTTCGTGCAGACGATGCTGAATCAGAGTTTTTGTAACGGGGACGACTTCAGTGCTTTGCGCACTGACAACGGGCGGCGTGATTGCTAATTCATCAGTAGCGGCGTCTATAATAGTGCGTTCGTTATTGGTCGAGTCTTGGGATTTGTTTTTCTTTTCGGCGACTGGACGCGGCTCACGCTGCATATCATTGACATGTAAAAATGCGGTGCGCGATTGTCCAATATCAACAAAAGCTGCTTGCATACCGGGAAGCACACGTACCACCGTCCCTAGATAGATATTGCCGACCAAACCCAGTTTATGATGACGCTCAATATAAATCTCGCCTAAGACACCGTTATCCAACACGGCGACCCGAGATTCCATGGGACTAATATTAATCAGCAGCTCTTCGGACATAATATTTTCTCTTATCACTCAGCTTTCTTGTGAAGCGTTCATAGTTTGGTAGCCTCACAGTGTACCAAATGCACCTTGCGTTTGCCCATCACCCTACCGTGTCATTATGTGCATAAGGGTTAGCCATCTACTTTTAGCGAATTGACAGCCTTAGCTTTATCCTCTGGTATTTCTTTTAGTTGCATGTCATTTACTTGCATCTTATTTATAAGCGCCAATGTCTGTGCCAGCGGCAAACCAACCACATTGGTATAGCTGCCATTGATACGGCTCACCCATGCTGCACCCAAACCTTGAATGCCGTAACCGCCCGCTTTATCAGCAGGTTCACCGCTGTCCCAGTAATTACTCATCATCTCTATGGTTAAAGGTATAAAGGTCACTTCGGTACGCTCAGTGATTTTTTGCTGATTCACGACTTGCAATACTGGCTTATGATTTGGGCTGCTAGCACTCTCAGAGGAGAATGCTATATGGGTTGCTTGCACCGCTGTCCAGACTTCATGGACATTATCAGACATCTGCTGCCACATGCGATAAGCGTCTTCACGATGAGCCGGTTTAACCAACACTGTCTTGCCGTCTGCTAAGACACCGATGGTATCAGCGGTTAAAACAATAATGGATTCAGGTAAGTCAGCTTGTTTGTCGTTTAACTTTTTATTCAATGCTCTATTTAATTGTTCGACTGCTGCCTCTGCCTTAGTAGCGACCATACGTTCAATATACGCTTTGGGCGCTTCATCAATATGAGGCGTCTCATCAATATCGACGCTCATGACCGTGAAGTCGAGTTGCGCTCTAGTTAACAGCTCATGACGGCGCGGTGAGCCAGACGCTAAAATGAGTTTCATTGCTATTCTCTTATTTTATAAATTTATGACTTTTTATTATTGCAGATTAATAAGCACCTAAAATCAGCGCGCAAATTTGCGTAATATAAATAGCACCAATGGCCAACTTATAATACTCATCAATAAAGATAAGGCAGATTGGGCGACAAAGGTATCTTGGATATACATCTGTAATATCCATAAAGTGACTTGGAAGATGGCTAACCCTAGGCTGGCAATTAGCCACGCACTGATGGTATTTAGCTGTCTAATATAAATACTAGTGACTTTTATCACCAATGCCACCATCACGGCAGCAAAGGCTTGCTGACCTAAGTGTGTGTCCATCAACAAATCAGCGATGATGCCAATGGTAAAGGCGGCAAAAACCCCGACATAACGCGGTTGAAACAGTAACCAAAAAATCAGCACCATCATCATAACCATCGGGCGCAATGTTGCCATGCTCGGGCTTAACGGATAAACACTAAGCGAGGAGGCGACAATAAAGCTCAGGACAATCACGGCAAGCAACAGCCCAGTTGCATTATCAGAATCAGGATATGCCATGAATACTTACCTTTAGCGAGTGTTTAGCGGCTGCTATTTGACTATTAATCTAGCATTGAGGGGAATAACACGGCGGTTAATGGTTAATAATATCTTTGGATATCATTCATTCATCCATCTATCCATACATGCACGCTATGGATTATGACAAGCTATGCATGCTTATGAATAAGTTATACTTTCTTATGAATAAGCTATTAATTTTCACTGATGTCTGCATTGCGTTTATTGCTCAGCTTATCTTGTAGCACCAGCACGTAAGCATTGTCGATAAAGTTTGCCGCTGGCGTGACTTCAATACTTCTAAAGTTATCAGCTTGCGTATCTTCGACATGAGCAATACGCCCAACCCGATAGCCTGCCGGTATACGCCCGCCCAATCCTGATGACACCAGCTCATCGCCAACGCGCACATCTGAGGTTTTAAAGACATAGTTTAGACGTAAAGAGGTTGGTATGCCCTCACCGGTGACAATGGCGCGCTGTCCCGTACGCTTGACGGTTACGGCAACAGACTGCTGCTCATCGGTAATCAATAACAAGCGGCTGGTATTGGGATAGACATTAATAATTTGCCCTAAGATACCGTCTTCATCGATGACCGTTTGACCCACTTGCACGCCATCTTGCTCGCCTTTATTGAGCACCACGATTTGCCTGAGCAGATTGGTATCAGTACCAATCACTTGGGCCAAATTTAAATCAAACTGTTCGGGACGTGTGGTCGATAGGATACCTTGCAGGCGGGCGTTTTGCGCCAAGATATAATCTTGCTGCTGCAGCTTAGCTTGAGCATGGATAAGTTGCGATTTTAGCTGCATGTTTTCGCGGCGTAGCGCTTCTTTAGATTGCAGACTGCCACTTGACCAGTGTTTTGCATAGCTTGGCAATAACGACAGCTCATAAATGGGCTGCATGGCGGCATGGGTGGTCGTACGTATGGGATTGAACCATTCTGGATTTTTGCTATCAAACCACATCAGTATCAGCGCCACTATCAATACAATAGCAGTCTTACGAAGCGCTAGCGGTTGGCGAGCAAAAATACTTGGAATCATAGTTGGTCTAATCTAGAGGTTTTAATGTGAGCAATAACGGCTACTTGACATAACAATAGCAAATATCAAGATATAAAATATGACCCTATCAAAATTTTGTACTTAGCATCTCGATATAGTAGAACTACTTTAAAATCGATACAATTTTAAAATCTATACCGTGCGACTGGGATGAATTTTTCGTAGCCTCTGTGATAACAGCAAGCAAGGAAAATTTATACCAGTCGCACATAGCTATAATGTCGCGCTTTTATTTTAAACTAACTATAGCAATGCTAAAAACCAATGACCAAAACGACCAAGCAAGTAATATCGTGCTGCTATTTAATTTTGGCATGGGTTTTATCATGGATTAATGTTATTAAAGGCAACCTGATTGGCTACCTTTAATAGAATAAAACGAATAAGAAAAAACGGTTTTTATGATAAAGCGCCCACGCAATGTCATGCTAGCGTTCATCAAATAGAGTAAATATAGCCATGCCTGATTACTAACTATATAGGCAATACGAAATAAACATTACCAACTATATGCACAATACCACCTATATAAGCATTACCGATTTAGACAAAAATCATATTAAGACTTTTGTTATTGATAAAATCAAGCGAAATACCACCGCCACGGCTGACGCAAGTTAATGGGTCTTCAGCAACAGTGACAGGTAGACCGGTTTCTTTTGAAATCAGCTTATCTAAACCTCTTAATAACGCACCGCCGCCCGTTAAGACAATACCGCGTTCTGCGATATCTGATGACAGCTCAGGTGGTGTTTGCTCAAGTGCGGTTTTTACTGCGCTGACGATACCACTTAATGGATCGCTAAGAGCTTTTTGCACCTCTTCTGAATTGACCATAAAGGTTTTTGGTACGCCTTCTGCCATACTACGACCGCGAACTTCAACTTCTAGCTGGCTGTCTTCATTTAATGCTGAGCCAACTTCTTGTTTGATACGCTCAGCGGTGGTTTCACCAATCACGCAACCGTGGGTACGGCGTACATGAGTGATAATCGCTTCATCAAACATATCGCCACCGATACGAATCGACTCCGCATAGACGCAACCTGACAAGGCGATAACGGCAATCTCAGTGGTACCCCCACCGATATCAACGACCATCGAACCACTGGCTTCATGAACCGGCATGCCAGCACCAATTGCTGCCGCCATAGGCTCTTCTAGCAACAATACTTTGCTTGCGCCTGCTGATGAGACCGCTTCGCGAATCGCTTTACGTTCAACAAGGGTCGATTTGCAAGGAACACAAACCACCACGTTAGGCTGTGCCATAAAACGCTTGGCTCTTACCTTAGTGATAAAATGCTTGAGCATTTTTTGCGTCACTTCAAAATCCGCAATCACGCCGTCTTTTAACGGGCGAATCGCCGTAATATTGGCAGGCGTACGACCTAGCATTTGCTTGGCATCAATACCAACGGCAGCAACGGTAGGGTTCTGGGTACGATTACTTCGTAGCGCGACCACCGTAGGCTCGTCGAGCACCACGCCTTTACCAGGAATAAAAATAAGGGTGTTCGCAGTACCGAGGTCGATTGCGATATTATTTGATAAAAATCCAAACAGGTTCATGACTAATATATCCAGCGTCTTACAAATGAGGCGAATGAGGCGAATGAGGCGAACGAAATTGACTGAGGGTTTACTCGTCAGTGTTGAGCAGGTCGTCGTTAGACATGACCTGTGGCGAGAGTTTATCATCGCAACAAGTCAAACCGAAGCCATAATGATGAAATGCAAAAACTGAGCTAAATTATACCGATTTAGCTCAAAAAAAACACAGATATTTGCATCAGTACGCTAGGATTTTGCTCTTAAGCGCTAAAATTTGTTACAAAGTTTGAAATGGCGGACAATACCACTCCATTATATGAAACATCATTTAATTCAATAACTAACAAGGCGCTACAGCCATGTGACATTTCTGCTGAGTGTTTTGCTTATTAATTTGCTTAGCAGTGGGTGCATACTGTAACGTATTTCATAACCAAATAGTGAGTAATTGATAATCAATCCATAACTATCCGGTCAATTTTGCAAATAGGGCTGTTTTCTAAAGTCAGCCTATAGGCGATGCGCTATAAAATGAACACAGAGCTACTGATATTCATTTTGCGCAGCCTCTGTCTGCATAGGCACAGCAAGCAAGGAGAATGAATACCAGTAGCGCGTTATAATACTTGTACTTGTTTCATTTAAGATTGACTATATTAATAAAGACAGTTGCGCGCTTAGTAACCGCAAGGCTTAATAACAGCAGCGACTCATAAAGCCAACGCGCAAAACATAAAAATGAATGAAGCATAAAGACCAATAAAGCATAGATAATAATGCAGCAATCAAAGCCCTGCTCTGTAATCTTGGCTGAGATGCTTTATAATAAGGACACTCTCTATAAAACATACAGATAGAGCCTGTGTTTTAATATTTTTTAACCTGTTTTAGTATTTTTTAACGATTATCTCTCTTAATACTGACCCATTTTAGTCATACCCTACTCTAATAAAAACTGTCCTTAACTGGAGAAATTATGTCACAGCCAACCCCAGCGACTGAAAATACTGTCAGCCGTCAAGAAATCTTAGAAGTTGCCCGCCTTGCGCGCTTAGGTGTTGATGAAGACACCGCCAGCAGCTACGCCGACGATATCACCAAAGTACTAAAGCTGATGCAAACGCTTGGTAATGTAGACACCACCGATATCAAACCTTTGTCAAACATTCATGAAGTTTGCCAAGATTTGCGCGCAGACGTCGCTAAACACGATATCAATCGCGAGCGCAATCAATCAATGGCCCCTGCTGTTGAAGCGGGTCTATACCTTGTGCCACAAGTGATTGAATAATTATTCTAATAGTTTTTGCCTTTATTTTATCCTATTTACTGCTACTCACATTTTGACGGACGACACCTTATGTCTGAACTTCACCTCTTAAGTACCCAGCAGCTTATTACGGGCTTGCAAGACAAACAATTTAGCAGCGCGGAATTAACTGAACATTATATAAAGCGCATCGACGCGCTCGACAGCAAGATTAACAGTTTCATCACTCATACCTCTGAAACCGCGCGCGCACAAGCACAAGCGGCCGACGAGATGCGTGCCCAAGGCGACAAGCGTCCACTGCTTGGCGTACCAATGGCACATAAAGACATTTTTTGTACCCAAGGCGTATTGACGACTTGTGGTTCAAAAATGCTACATAACTTCATTTCACCTTATGATGCAACCATTGTCACCAATATTGATAAAGCGGGCATGATTAGCCTTGGTAAGCTCAATATGGATGAGTTTGCGATGGGCTCGGATAATGAGAGCTCGCATTATGGTGCGGTACACAATCCTTGGAATCTAAATCACGTCCCCGGTGGCTCATCAGGTGGTAGTGCTGCCGCCGTCGCCGCAGGCTTTGTGCCCGTTGCTACCGCTAGTGACACGGGTGGTTCTATTCGTCAGCCAGCGTCATTTTGTGGTTTAACCGGTATCAAGCCAACTTATGGTCGTATCTCGCGCTTCGGTATGATTGCCTACGCCTCAAGTCTTGACCAAGCAGGTAGCATGGGTCGTAGTGCCATGGACTGTGCGTATCTGCTACAACCGATGATTGGTCATGATCCACGCGATGCCACTTCTATCAAACATGATATGCCAGATTATGTCCAAGATTTGAATACTGCGGTCACTGCCGCTGGTGATAACGCGAAGCCATTAGAAGGCTTACGTATTGGCGTGGCAAAAGAGTACTTTACGAGCGGACTAGATACGGAAGTCGAACAAGCGGTACGTGCAGCGCTAAAGCAATATGAAGCGCTTGGTGCAACGATTGTAGAGGTCAATATTACTGACCCTGAGATTACCCTTGCGACTTATTATATGCTCGCACCAGCGGAAGCCTCATCGAACCTGTCACGTTTTGATGGCGTGCGTTTTGGTTATCGCTGTGAAAACCCAACCGACCTTCTCGACTTATACACGCGCTCACGCTCAGAAGGCTTTGGCCCTGAAGTACAACGTCGTATTTTGACCGGTACTTACGCGCTATCTGCTGGTTACTTTGATGCTTATTACACCAAGGCTCAAAAAGTACGTCGACTCATTGTCAAAGACTTCGAAGACGCTTTTGCTAACTGTGATGTCATCGCCAGTCCAACCGCGCCAACCGCTGCTTATAAGCTTGGTGAAGACCTTGACCCTGCGACGATGTATTTGGGTGACGTATATACCATCGGTGTCAACTTAGCCGGTTTACCTGCACTTAGTCAGCCTGTTGGCTTAACGTCAAACGGTTTGCCAATTGGTTTGCAATTGATTGGTCAGTATTGGCAAGAAAGCAAGTTGCTCTCTACCGCGCACCTATTCCAGCAGCATACCGACCACCATTTACAACACTCTACCATCGCGAAGGAGACGGTATAATGAACACAGCAACTACTACTGATAATGCCGCTCACCAAGAAATCGTCCGCAAAGAGCTGTTCGTCGATGGCTATGAAGTGGTCATCGGGATTGAGATTCACTGCCAGCTCAATACCGAAAGTAAGATATTTTCCAGCGCGCCGACTGACTTTGGTCATGAGCCAAACACCCAAGCCAGTATCGTCGATTTAGGTCTGCCGGGTGTCTTGCCCGTATTAAACAGTGGCGTCGTCGATCGCGCCTTAAAATTCGGCATTGGCGTCAATGCTGAGCTGGGTTTATTTAATACGTTTGACCGTAAAAACTACTTCTACCCTGATTTACCAAAAGGCTATCAAATTACCCAAATGGCCAATCCTATCGTTGGCAAGGGTTATATTGATGTCGTGGTCAATGAAGGCGATAAAAACGAATACCCTAAACGTATGGGTATCACCCGCGCCCATTTAGAAGAAGATGCTGGAAAATCGGTGCATGATGCTGTCGATGGCATGACGGGCGTGGATTTGAACCGCGCTGGTACGCCATTAATCGAAATTGTCTCTGAGCCTGATATGCGCTCAGCCCATGAAGCCCTTGCTTATATCAAAGCCATTCACCAGCTGGTCACATGGCTTGGTATCTCAGATGCCATCATGGCAGAAGGCTCATTCCGCTGCGACTGTAACGTCTCTGTGCGCAAGCCTGGTAGCGAGCTTGGCACACGTACTGAGCTGAAAAACCTTAACTCGTTCCGCTTTATCGAGCGCGCTATCAACCGTGAAATCGAGCGCCAAATCGATATCATTGAGGACGGCGGTAAAGTCATCCAAGCCACGATGCTGTACGATCCAGAGCGCGATGAAACTCGTACCATGCGTACCAAAGAAGACGCCAACGACTATCGCTACTTCCCTGACCCTGACTTGCTGCCTGTCCGTATCGAGCAGCATACCGTTGATAGCATTCGTGCAGCGATGCCTGAATTGCCTGTTGCCCGTCGTGCACGTTTTGAAGAGGCACTTGGTCTATCAGAATATGACGCTCGTATCTTGACTGGTAGCCGTCCGCTAGCCGATTATTTCGAAGATGTCGTCGCTGAGGTTGGACAACAAGATGCCAAAATGGCGGCTAACTGGGTCATGGGCGATCTGCTCGGTGCGCTCAATAAAGATGATAAAGACATCATCGACTCGCCTATCAGTGCCAAGCAATTGGCTGGTATGCTGGCACGTATTAAAGACGATACCTTATCTGGCAAATTGGCTAAGAAAGTCTTTAGTGCTCTCTATGAGCGTGAAGGCGGCGACGCTGATGACGCCGCAGATAAAATCATCGAAGAAAAAGGGCTTAAGCAAGAAACTGATACCGGCGCTATCAAAGCCATCGTTGAAGAAGTTATCGCGAAAAACCAAGCGATGGTCGATGAGTATCGCGGCGGTAAAGAAAAAGCCTTTAACGGTCTGGTTGGTCAAGTGATGAAAGCCAGCCGTGGTAGTGCCAATCCACAACAAGTAAACCAAATCCTAAAAGAGCTATTGGGTTAAGGTTAACTGCTCATTGGTTGTGCTGACTATGATAAGTAAAATGCGACTGTAGATTTTGGCTAAAATAAATAGCCCTTGCAATATGCATAATTTTGCGTAAAATAGTCAGTCATTCGGGGCGTAGCGCAGTCTGGTAGCGCACTACACTGGGGGTGTAGTGGTCGCAGGTTCAAATCCTGCCGTTCCGACCAAACATAGTAGTTAAAGAGAAAAGCCAATCATTGATATCAATGATTGGCTTTTTTTATACTTAACTATTCTCCATTAAGTATTACAAAGATGCTTTAGTAATCGTACTTAGCGCTTCATTGATAACAAACACTTTAGATTTAATGTCTTTAAAACCAAATGAGGTCAGCCTTTGGGTATGCTTTTCTAAATATCTGTTGGCATCGTTCAGATTATCAAATACATAAATGCCACCCGCTTCTTGCGTCTCTTCATTTTCTGTCCATAGCTTATAGACCAGACCGTTCTCGGTTGCAATGTCTTCGGCCAGCTCTTTCATGGCGTCAAAAAACGCACTGCCAAAAGGTCCGCTATAAGGAAAGTCGACTTGCAAAAGATATTTCATTTTTTAACCCTCATTATTATTGAATAATTGGCAAAAGATATGCTGCCAGATGACGACAATCTTAACATATTACGATTGCCTATAGACTTTTAGCAATTGAGCCGCTAGGGTAAATACTTTATATTTATTCTGATTTGACCTATGTCTGAGCTTAGCGTGCCACGCCCTACAACTCTCGCAACTCATGCCAATTATGCGCCTTGGGAAGCATACCAGCGACCTTATGTGCGCGATTTGGCGTATGTGCTTGCCTGCCCTAACGTCTTGACGAAGTGGCTAGATGTAGCACCGTACCAAAACACCCATGCTATCTTCGTACATAGCGCAAGCTTTTGGCAACAGCAGTTTGAAGCTTATCAGCAGCGTTTAAAGGAGTTGGATACCACCAATGACTATCAGGCGCTGACCCGCTATTTATTAAAATGTCCGAGCCCTAATCGCTTAGGTTTTCACTTTGAAGGCTTATTATCATTTTGGCTAGAAGATGGCTTTGCGCGCAAATTGCATCCGTATGAGACGCTTGCTAATAACGTGCAGTTATACAATGGCAAACAGACGATTGGTGAGCTGGATTTGATTTTATATAATCATGAGGAAAAGCTCACTGAACATTGGGAGTTGGCGATTAAGTTTTTTATGGGTGCCGCACCTTTTGCGCCGATTAATTGGGTTGGGATCAACTCCAACGACAATCTACAGCGCAAAATGACCCATATGCAAACCAAGCAGTTTTGTAGCATTTGGGTGGATACTGAGAAGCATGGACAAGTTAAGATTGATAAGCGTTATGGTGTCATAAAAGGGCGATTCTTTTTGCCAATGAACATCGCTCATTTCGTCTATCCTCACTGGCTAACACCCAGCTTCCCCATGCACGAATGGTGCGATACCACTGATAGCGCTAGTCTTGCGAGGTTTGATATCAGCGTATTGCGCGCCGCCCATTATATCGAATGGTTTAGCAAGCGCGACTTCTACGATGGTCGTCAGCTACCACTTATCAATTCTGAAAATGCTATCTTAAAAACAGGGCTCTACTTTGAAGGTGATAGACCGATTGTCATTTATCCTCGGCTGCGTGATGGTGTAGATGATTGATTTTGCCTAGCTTATATTTTGGTTTAATACCTATTAACACTTATCTATGCCTTTCAATAACTCTCAATCACCTGCATCAGCTCATATCTCAGCATATCAGCACTTGGCATACGCTCGGCGTGAAAGCGCACGATAGCAATACCCGCACTGGCAAGCGCTTTATCCTTTTTATCATCGGCCTTTTGCCGCGCTTTACTGCTATGCGTCCAATCATCAAGCTCAATGGCGAGCAAAGTAGTCTGTGCATCGACATCAACGATGACATAGTCAACGCTTTGACGACAAATACGATTAAACCAAAAACTGCGTTCTGAGGTTTCACTGCTATTGGCTTCGATGATACGTGACAGCTGAACTTGGACAAAAATATGATATTCTGGCAAAGCATTTTTTAACTTATTAAAAAATATCACTTCCGTGTCCGTCATAATGGGCATCGGCGCAAAGGGCCAAATAGCCAGCTCATCACCGCGCACAGGCGGCGGTTCAGGTTCATTAACTTGCTTAGGAGAGAACAGTTTTGGCAGGGTGATCAACCCTACAAATCCAACCGCCAATATTAAAAATATAACGCCAAATGACATGGTTTTACCTTATACATAATGAAAGCCGTCAGCTACGTGTGCTGATGTCACTAAAAAGATGACGACACATGGCCAACCGCGACAGGGCAGCCTTTGTAGGCTGACAGGTTATACAGTACAGAGAGGGACAGAAAGAAATAGGAAAGAACGGCGCTCATCGTAACCAAGCTTGCACCAATCGGCAAACGATAAAACAAAAAACACGACAATAGATGTCGTGTTTGAATAAAATTAGCTACAGCGATAAAAATATAAACCAGCCTAATTAAAATTGTGCGGTTTATTTAGCAATAACTAGCATCGATTTGCAGCACTATAAACGCTATTTTAGCGCCAGTATAAGACCCAAGCACTTGTCGTATTAACTTTGGGGTCGCTATTAATCTTATCTTTTAAGGCCAATGCCGCAACTTTGCCGCGCTCAGGACCAACGATAACGCGTACACCGCGACTAGTAGCACTGGTCTTAACTTGATAGCCGGCAGATTGGAATTTCTTTGCCAACTCATCCGCTTTGGCTTGGTCATTTGCCAGTGCCACTTGCACGCCAAAGCTACCTTTAGCATCGGTTTCTTTCACTTCTTTGCGCGCCTCACTAAGTTTCTGTTGCGCTTCACGCTTGGCATCGGCCGACTTCTTGGCTAGCGCTTCTTCTTTTTGACGCTTGTCTTCACGCGCCTGCTCAGCTGCCGCTGCTTCACGCGCTAAGCGCTCCACCTGCTTGCGCGATGGTATGGTAATACTTTGACCCAGTTGTAGTGATGTCGAAGGTGATAGATTATTCGCTTGTGCCAAGACTTCTACGGGCATATTGTATTGCCGCGCCAGTTTAATCAGCCCGTCACCTTTTTTTACTTGGTAATCAGAAGGCGACTTTGGTGGCTCATTTTTAGCTGCTTCTGCTGCCTCTCGCTTTTTCTCAGCGGCAGCTTGCGCTTGTTTCTTAGCATCAGCCTGCTTTTTTGCCTCAGCTTCCTTTTTACTATCTGCTAATTTCTTAGCAGCCGTTTGTTCTTTAAGGGCGGCTTGGCGCTGCGCTTCTTGTTGCGCTTGGGCAGCTTTTTGCTGCTCGCGAGCGTTTGCATCATTTTCAGCTGAAGCAGTAGTGCTATTACTGCTATCCATACGAGGCTTTACCGTTGGCGTGGCAAGGTTGTTTTTTGCAGCCTCTGACTCTTTACTTTCTTCAGCAGCTGGTGCGCTACTGGCCATATACTGCTGACTTTCCGCACGGGCTTTTGCCAATGCTTGTGCTTCAGCCGCTTCTTGTTCGGTTAAGAACTGCTGAGCACGCTTTTCTTGTTCTGCAACACGAGCAGCGCGCTCTTTTTGTTTTTGTGCCAAGATGCGCTTTTCAGTCTCGATATCAGTCGTCAATGGCTGCGGAGACTCTTGTGCGGGGCTTGGCTTATCTATCATCGCTGACGCTGGTTGGGGTTTATTGCTATCACCAATTTGTTGCACCATGGCGTATAGCATCACGCTACCGCCTATAATCATCCCAATGCCCAATAAGGCTTGTCTCGAAAAGTTCATCCGTTTACGTCTCTTAGTTGGTAATAAGGTTGATTGAGCGGCGCAACTATCGTTTCAAAAACTGTTATTTCAAAGCTGTCGTCTCAAAAACTGTTATTTCAAAAACGGTCGTCTTAAAAATATACTTAAATAGTTTAAATCGCTTTGATAAACAGCCTTGATAGTTAAATAGTTGCCATTGCCACCGGTTACGTCCATCCATTTATAAAGGTTATGCCGAGCATCTCTCTCATAGCATTGTATAGCAGGATGCTAAATCAATTTGATTATAAAGCATATTTTTCATACTGTCTGCCATCATGCTACTGCTAAGATTAACATGATATAAATACGATTTTAACTTAAATTATCAACCGCAAGTGCCGCTAGCGCCTCACCAATCGTATGGAACGAGCCACATACCACGATTAAGTCTTGCGCTTGACTGTCATTTATAACGGCATCGGTGGCTTCTGATAAACGTTTAAACTCATGTATTTGCGCACTATCGACATAGCTTGCTAAGATACTTTGCAGCTGCTCAGTGCTCGCCGCCCGTGGATAATCAATCTCAGCGATAAACCAATCGCTAATAGGCAAGCCCGCTTCGGTCAAACGCTGTACGACTTTATTGATATCCTTATCGCCCAACATAGAAAACAGCATTTTAATGCTGGCAGGTTTACGGTTGGCTTGATTGCTGCTTTGATTGAGAGCATCAGCACTATTTTGCGTGGCTAAATGCTGCTGCCAAAGCGGTAATAATTGCGCCAATAAAAACTCAACGCCTTGCTCGTTATGCGCTACATCAAATAACCAATGACGGTTATGCGTCTCACAATAATCAAAACGACCAGCGAGCTTGACCGTCTGCAATGCCTGTTCGATAGCCTTTTTATCAATATTTAATGGGCTTGCCAACACCGCTGATAAGGCATTGGCGGTATTGGTCAATGACAGTGCTGGACGTGGTAGTTGCATGGTGACAGCGGCATTACTGTATTGCCAAACGTCGGTATCCACTTCACGATAATCAAAGTCTTGCCCAGCTTGATAACAAGTTGCCTGATGCGTATCAATCGCTTGCTGTACACTAGCTGGCATCGCAGTAGCGCCATAAACCAAGGTAATGCCATCACGTAAAATACCTGCTTTTTCACGGCCAATATCTTCGACATTATCCCCTAGCCAATCGACGTGATCGATAGCGATATTGGTAATCACTGCCATATCAGGGTCAATAATATTGACCACATCAAGGCGACCGCCGAGCCCAACTTCTAACACCCAGACATCGCAGTCTGCTTCGGCAAAGATTAATAATGCTGCAAGCGTTGTCATCTCAAAAAATGACAAGGTTAAAGCGCACCGCAACCGCGCCGCCTCTACCTTGCTAAAGGCATCAATTAACGTCTCATCACTGACCATCTCGCCATTGATACGCACGCGCTCGTTAAATACGCTCAGATGCGGTGATTGATACAGCGCCGTTTTATACCCTGTCGCTTGGCACATTTGTGCGATGACCGCAGTCGTTGAGCCTTTACCGTTGGTACCCGCCACGGTAAATACATAAGCATCGTCTTTGGCTGACTGTACCACGCCTAATGCCTCAGCAACCGGCAATACTCGCGACAACCCCATATCTATCGCCGAGACATGAATCTGCTGCATATAATCAAGCCATTCGGTCAAACTCGAGTGCTCAGTAGGAGTGTTAGAGGTAGAAAGTGAAGAGTCAGACATGAGCGGAACCTATATTGAAATAGTCGGTTAGGAACTAGTTATTTAAAAGATATTCATTAAGAAAATAGAGACAGTATATAACTACCTGACCAAAAAGCAAAAATAGCATTTACCGTTATTAACGATAAATGCTATTCGTAATTTTTACTTAGTCGATTTAATTTAAAAAGTATACAGTTTAAAAAGGATACAGTGCTGCTGGGTTAAATTTTGCAAAGCCTCTGGAATGCGAAGCGCACAGCAAGCGAGGAAAATTTATTCTAGCAGAACGCTATTTCTAACGTTCTTATTTGCTAAGCAGTTAAGCGTATTAAGCAGCAACATTCGGTACGCGGCATAGCTTTGCAAGCAAACGATAAATCGTATCAATCAATTGATGACGATGTACCACTTCATCGACCACGCCATGCTCTAATAAGAACTCAGCACGCTGGAACGGCTCTTCTAGCGTCTCACGAACCGTTTGTTCAATCACGCGCTTGCCTGCAAAGCCAATCATGGCTTTTGGTTCTGCTAAATGGATATCACCTAACATAGCAAGCGATGCCGTCACCCCGCCATAAACAGGATTGGTCAATACCACGATATATGGCACGCCAGCAATTCTTAAGCGTTCAATCGCCGCCGCAGTACGAGCCATTTGCATTAATGATAGCAAACCTTCTTGCATGCGCGCACCGCCAGAAGCAGCAAAGCAGACTAAGGGAACTTTATCTTTAAGGGCTTTTTCAGCGGCCTCTACAAAACGGTCGCCGACCACCGAGCCCATAGAGCCGCCCATAAAGCGGAAGTCAAAGGCACAAGTAACGATATCAAGATTGCGCAATTTACCGTACATCACAATTAGCGCTTCGGACTCACCGGTCTTGTCCTGTGCTTCGGTCATGCGCTGCGGATACGGCTTACTATCCACAAAGCTTAATGGATCTTTGGCAGTGAACTGCTGTCCTAGCTCACCCTCTACTTGGTCGAGCAGCCAGTTTAAGCGCTCACGAGCACTCATCGGTAAATGATGGTCACAATGCGGGCAGACATAGCAATTAAAAATCAGCGCCGTATTGGTAATCATCGAATGACAGCTGCTGCACTTGGTTGACGGTTCGGTCTCTACCGCCGTCAAAGGTGCGGTCAGTTGCTGCTTAATACCCGGTATTGGGCGATTAAACCACGATTGCCCTGCGGTATTATTTGGCGCAGCGCCGTTATTCGCAGCATTATTATTTATAGTATCTGGTGTTATGGTATCAGTCATATTATTCGCCATTATCAAAGGCTTATCGACAAGTTGGCTTAGTTACTTGTCCCTAAGAAGTCCGTTTATAAGAATCAATTTAAAAGTCACATATCCTTATAACATGAGCAGTTATAAAGCACGCTTATGCGCAACTGTAACAATTTATATGTGATGTTAGTTTACACACGTAAACTAACTTTAGCAAAGTCATTTAACCGTGTCTTTATAAACATTGTTATAAAAGTTACGATAATCCTTGATATAAAAACAGCTATCGCCCCTCTTATAAATAGTAAGATAATGACGTTGCTGAGCCATACACACGTTGATGCCAATACGTTCGATATAATATTAGACCGTTAAACTATCGAGTGCGCCGCGTAGCTCGTCCATTTTTGCCATGATTTTTTGCTGAGCTGCCGCAACCGCAGAGGCATCTTTAGCATCGATATCAGCAAAGTTTTGTACCAACGCACTACCCACAATGATACCGTCGGCATGCTTACCAATTGCTTTCGCTGATGCTGCATCACGAATCCCAAAGCCCACGCATACTGGCAAATCGGTCTCCGCTTTAATCGCTTGCACTTGGGTCGCAACATCATCGGTATCTAGCGTCGCCGAGCCAGTCACGCCCTTAAGCGACACATAATAAATATAACCACCGCAATGGGTCAGTACTTGCTCACGGCGCTCAGGCAAAGTGGTCGGCGATAATAAGAAAATCTCATTCATCGCATGTTCAGTTAAATGCTGAGTAAAGCTGCCCGCCTCGCTTGGTGGCAAATCAACCATCAAAATACCATCTACGCCTGACTGCTCGCATAAAGCGACAAAGTTGTCATAACCGATGATTTCAACGGGATTGAGATAGCCCATGAGGATAATTGGCGTCTGCGTGTCTTGCTTGCGGAACTCAGCAACCATTTTTAGTGCATCACGCGTACTCGTTCCTGCTGCTAAGGCGCGCTCGCCAGCCAATGCAACGGTTGGGCCATCGGCCATTGGGTCAGAAAACGGTAAGCCCACTTCAATCATATCTGCGCCGTGCTTGACTAAGTCATGTAGTAAGCCAACAAAGTTACTCGGATTAGGATCGCCCGCCATCACGTAAGGAATAAGGGCTTTTTTATTTTGAGCTTTTAGGGTTTCAAAGGTGCTTTCAATTCGGGTCATAGTGTTCTCTACAATTAATTCAAACTGGCTATATTGACCCTCTACGATTTAATGAGAGAGCCAATCAATTTATTTTATAAAAGCGGATTTATAGTGCGCAATAAAATACGCGACTACAACTCAATCCCTTCCGCCTTCATTACCGAATGCAAATCTTTATCACCGCGACCTGACATATTAACGATAATGGTTTGCTCAGGGGTCATGGTTTTAGCCAGCTTAAGCGCATAGGCAACCGCATGGGCAGATTCGAGCGCAGGGATAATACCTTCTTTACGTGTCGCTTCATGAAAGGCTGCCAATGACTCTTTATCCGTACAGCCCACATACTCAACACGTTTCATATCTTTTAAGAAGCTATGCTCAGGACCAACGCCAGGATAATCAAGTCCCGCTGAGATAGAATGCGTTTCTTGAATTTGACCCTCATCGTCTGCCATCAGATAAGTACGGTTGCCATGTAGCACGCCGATACGGCCAGCAGCCAATGGCGCGGAATGGCGACCGGTTTCTATGCCGTCACCTGTCGCTTCAACGCCATACATTTTGACTTCAGTATCGTTTAGGAAATCAAAAAATAGACCAATAGCATTCGAGCCACCGCCAACACAAGCGACCAAGGCATCTGGTAATTTGCCCGTTTTTTCTAAATGTTGGATACGCGCTTCTTTACCGATAATCGCTTGGAAATCACGCACCAGTAGCGGATAAGGATGCGGGCCGGCAACCGTACCGATAATATAATACGTGCTATCCACATTGGTTACCCAATCACGCATGGCTTCATTCATCGCATCTTTTAGGGTACGTGAACCAGAAGTCACTGGCACAACCGTTGCACCGAGCAAACGCATACGATAGACGTTCATTTTTTGGCGCTCAACATCGTCCGCGCCCATATAAACGATACACTCTAACCCTAAGCGAGCAGCTATCGTCGCCGTCGCAACGCCATGTTGACCTGCACCGGTCTCAGCGATAATACGCTTCTTACCACACATCTTGGCAAGCAGTGCCTGCCCAATGGTGTTGTTCACCTTATGCGCGCCAGTATGATTTAAGTCTTCACGCTTAAAGTAAATTTGCGCGCCACCAATCTCATCACTCAAGCGCTTGGCATGATAAAGCGGGGTTGGGCGACCAACATAATTGACCAAGTCATTATGATATTCTTCCCAAAACGCAGGGTCGGCTTTTACTTTAGTATATAGCGCTTCTAACTCTTCTAATGCCGCCATCAGGGTTTCAGAGACAAAACGACCACCGTGAACGCCGAAATGTCCGCGTGCGTCAGGGTATTGGTTAAAGTCTTGTACGTCTGTTGGATTGGTAAAGGTGTTGATAGATTGTGCAGTAGCAGATGGTACTTTGTTCGTGGCATGACTCATGATAATTCCTACGATAAGTGGTATTTTTTAGTATAAGGATTGGTCGTATAAATATTAGGATAAAGAAAAATTAGATTTAATCAGGAAGTCGGAATAACGCTTAAATAAGAGTAGATAGCACAAATATAGCAGTTATCTTAGAGAGCGTCAGTGACCGTCTCGTTTTGCCATCGGTCACGCTTGACTGCTTTCATAAAGGCACGCATTTTAGCAGCGTCTTTTTTACCTTTATCAGCCTCAATTCCGCCGCTAACATCGACGCCATAAATAGGCAAATCAAGAGTCGCAGCGACATTGTCGGCATCCAGTCCACCCGCTAAGACAATCGGCAGTGAGCTATTATCTGGAATCAGGCTCCAATCAAAGCGCGCGCCCGTACCGCCATATTTATACTGATGATAAGCATCAAGCAAAATACTGCTCGCTCCTGCGGCGGCAAAACTATCAATCCGTGCGCTTACATTTTCCACAGTATCTTGCTCCGCATTGATACGCAGCGCTTTCATCCAGCGTTTATTGACGGCATTTGCCAGATACTGGCACTGTTCAGGCGTTTCATCACCGTGGAATTGAATGATATCAAAAGGGACATTATTTGCCAGTTCAATCAGCTCATCTTCAGGCATATTGACCACTAATGCCACGACACTGACAAAAGCAGGCAAGGCAGCGCTTAATATCTGCGCCTGCGCTAGCGTCACCGCACGCGGACTGAGGGGATAAAATATCAAGCCGACCGCATCAACACCCAACTGCACAGCGGTATTGACGTCACTAAGCTGGGTAAAGCCGCAAAACTTAACGTGCATTATATGCCCTTTTTTATAAGCTTGCTAAAATTTCGGTAAAGGCAGTAAATAATAGGCTAAAAATAAAAGCTTCTATAAATCCCACCAACAGCGATATTACGCCAAATGCTCATCATAAGGAATGATGCTGATTTGTTAAGCGCATAGCAAATCAATTGCATCCAAAAACTTATCCTAGCATACTTTTATTCGTAGTTTTGTTTATGATTGCGATTGATTAAAATAGGAATAATTGAATGTCTAACACGGCGTCAGCCAATGGCGAAAACCATGATAATACGAATGTCAGTATGCCGCATTACTTAATGTGGTTTCGTCGTGATTTGCGGCTGCATGACAATACAGCGTTGGCGGCACTTTGTGAGCGGGCGAACGCAGACAAGGCGCAAGTCAGTGCTATGTTTTTCCTTACGCCTGAACAGTGGCAAGCGCACGATATGTCACTCACACAGCTCGACCACATCGCCCGCACCTTGCCAATCTTAGCAACATCTTTGCATAAACAATTGAATATCACATTGAACGTACAGGCTTGTCCAAGCTTTTCTGATTGTGTCGAGGCGCTAAGCACATTATGTGAGGCCAATAACATCAGCTGTGTGATGGCAAATCATGAGTACGAAGGCAATGAGATTGAGCGTGATGAACAACTCACCAAACAACTGGCAAAAAACGATATCGAATTTATTCGCTGGCATGACCAATGTATCTTACCGCCGCACAGCATTACCACCAATGATGGCGATAGCATGTACAAGGTATTCACGCCATTTTATAAAAAATGGCGGCATACCTTAGATGTTAGCACCATGCAAATGCATGAAGCAGCAGCCATAAATAACAACAACAACGCCAAGCTAAAAATCTCGAAAGCTAGCGCCACGACTATCAAAGATATCGAAAAATTAAGTAAAGGAACTGTTGATGACTATCAAAAGACATTACAAGATGGCTGTTCAGAAGGTATTGATTCATTAAAGCATATTGATATGGACGCACAGCTTGATTACGCTCGTGCAGCTTACCCCGCTGGTGAAGCTGCTGCTTGCCAGCGTTTAGAGGAATTTATCGCCGAAGATATCGATAACTATGATATCAGCCGCGATGTGCCAAGCTTGCACGCGACTAGTCAATTATCAGCTTACCTGACTATTGGCTCAATCAGTCCCAGACTTTGCTATTTACAAACCACGAAAGCGCAGGAAGAATTGCACAGTGATGATGGCAACGCCCTTAAGAACTCTGACAACAATGACATTAATCGCTGGATAAGCGAGCTTGCTTGGCGAGATTTTTATCGTCATGTAATCGTTGATAAGCCAACGCTCATCCGCCATAAGGCTTATAAAGAAGAGACAGATAGTAAGATTCATTGGTCATATAACGAGGATGATTTTGAGGCGTGGTATACAGGCAAGACTGGCGTGCCCTTAGTTGATGCCGCAATGCGTTGTTTAAATGCCACTGGCTTTATGCACAATCGCTTACGGATGGTCACCGCGATGTTTTTGACCAAGGACTTACTGATTGATTGGCGCTTAGGTGAGCGCTACTTTATGCAGCAGCTGATAGACGGTGACTTTGCTTCAAATAACGGCGGCTGGCAGTGGAGCGCGTCAACAGGTACGGATGCTGCGCCCTACTTCCGTATTATGAACCCTTTTAGCCAAGCCAAAACTCATGATACTGACGGCGAATTTATCAAGACTTGGCTACCGGAATTAAAAGATGTTCCTGCCAGCATTTTGCATAGCGAGGATAAAATGCGTAAAGAACTGGCTAAGGGTAGTAAGTTTGCTAATATTAACTATCCAATACCAATAGTTGAACACAAAGCTGCTCGGCAATTAGCGATTGCAGAATTTAAAAGATAAGACTGAGTGTAAACAGCTCTAAATTTAAAAACAGTTATGCACTAAAAATAGCCATGAACTAAAACTCAGTTATGAGTTAAAAAAACAGTCATGATTTTAAAAGCCTTAGCTGTCTATTTGCACCAAACTACTTTGTGGCGCACTCGCCCTACCAGTATCTGACTCTAATATCCGCGTCTTAATGGTGTAAATGGCATAAGCGAATAAGGTAAAACTGAGGATTAACAGTACCCAAGTCGCAAACGATAGCGACCCTTTTGCTTTAGGATGTTTGGTTAATTTGCGCTTCTCATGGGCAGACGGCTGATTATTAGAAGTTGTCATAGATGCCACCTCTTACATTATATGAGATATAGGCCTATTTGAACGACAGTATTTATAAGTCTGTCGTTAATCACAAATAAGTCCTGCTATATAATATAATAACCCTATTACTCATCATTTCAAGCAACAACTGTTAACTGGCGAAGATATTTATCAGAACACCGAAACCTCTCTCCTCGTCCTAACCCCTTACAATGCCAAAACCCAATCCATTTAAACCATTTAAGCATTAGTCACTGGCATCTGACACGCCCCTGCGCCCTGCGTGGTTATCGTTACTACTGCGCCAGTTAATGAAAATAACTGCTGCAACTGCGTTTGCGCATTTTCTAATGCCATATTCATTACATCACCGCGGCAAGCACGTTCAAGCACTTCCTTTTTTGCCATACTTTGCGCTTGTTGCAAAATCTTTGGATCAACCTGCATCATGCCAAAAGCGCCCGTTTGCCAATCATAAATCTCGATATCGTCTAAATAAACCGAAAACACCTCTGATGGCGGTAAAGTAATATGAATCTGCGGCATGATAGAGACGGGATTATTGGCATCCACGCTTTCAGCATTTTTTATAGCAGCCTCAGCAGGCGCTATCACTTGCACCATCTCAGGCGTTAAAGCGCTCAAATCAATCCCCGCTTCTACGCGCCCACGGGCGATAAACAAGCCCTTTTGCTCATCTTGCCACAGCTTCATCCAACTGCCTGCTTTTTGACTGGTAATGATAGTATCAACACTAAACGCCACCGTCTCCAAGCGATTCAATTTCTGAATTTGCATCACCACCCCTTCCCGGGTAATGGTCTCTATAGGCGCTTCTTTGCTACTTTTTTGCAGACTATAAATCGCAAAAACGAGCGCGGCAAGACCAATCATCACTACCAACCACGACATCATAGCGATGGGTTTTTTCGCAGGCGGCTGATTGGCATTATTATTACTGATAGAAGAATGGTTCTCAGGATTGGTCATGTAAACTACCTCAAAGTTTTTTTGTTTTTATAAGCGAGTTAAAAAGCTAAATATTTAGTATCGAAATCTAAGATATAAATGCTAGTTGCGCGCGTTAACTTCAAGTAATAACTACCAATACTCTACATAATTCTCAATAGTGCTATGGCGAAGAAGTCAGCTCATTATTTGCTATAAATATGCTTAAAACCGCTAAATAATCGAATTAATACCAACATATTTGGCTCTTTAAGTAATGTTGTGGCTGAAAAAACAAAAAGTCATTGCGTCTTAGGCGAACTTTACCTAACATAGTCAGATTGTATAAGCAAAATGTTGGCGTACACCTATTTTTCTGGCTTATATGTCTAAAATATGACGTTGCCAATATGGACGTTTAATACAAAATGAAAAGTTCTAGCCTTTTTGCAAGGCGTTTTATGAACGCACTTTCTTCTGATGTACTGTTTGTCGCAGTACTTTTTAGCTAGGCATGTCCTAGACTATTACCAAGTGATAAAAGGTAAGCTTGCGTCGGCCATCAAAGCACACGCTCAATATCCTACTATTTCTTATTTATTTTATCGTTGATAAGGTTATGCTTTATTTATGAAAGCCAGTCAATTTTTGTTTGCCACGCTAAAAGAAACTCCCAGCGATGCTGATATCGCCTCAAGCCAATTAATGGTAAGAGCAGGTCTTATTCGTAAAATCGCTTCTGGATTATATATCTGGTTGCCGATGGGTTTACGCGTGTTGCAAAAAGTCGAACGCATCGTTCGCGAAGAGATGCAAAACGTCGGCGCTCAAGAAGTGCTGATGCCAATGACCCAACCTGCCGAGCTTTGGCAGATGACCGGTCGATTTGACGATTATGGTCCTGAGCTATTACGCTTCAAAGACCGTCATGACCGCGATTTTGTTTTGGGCCCGACGCACGAAGAAGTCATCACCAATCTTGCCCAAGGCGAGCTGCGCAGTTATAAGCAGTTGCCGATTACCTTTTTCCAAATCCAAGGTAAGTTCCGTGATGAGATTCGTCCGCGTTTTGGCGTAATGCGTGCGCGTGAATTCACCATGAAAGACGCCTACTCGTTCCATGTTGACCAAGCGTCACTCGCTAAGACTTACCATGATATGTATGACGCTTATACGCGCATCTTTACCCGTTTGGGTTTGGATTTCCGTGCGGTACAAGCGGATACGGGTTCTATCGGCGGTTTTGCTTCGCATGAGTTCCATGTGTTGGCAGACAGCGGCGAAGACGATATCGCCTTCTCAGATTCTTCTGATTATGCGGCCAACGTTGAGCTTGCTGAATCGGTAAGCACCGCTGAGCGTCAACCACCGAAGATGGAGCGCGAAGACGTCTTAACGGAAAATATGACCAGCTGTAAAGTGGTTGCTGAACATTTGGGCGTACCGCTTGAGACGACGGTGAAAACCTTAATCGTTCATGGTCATACTGAAGATGGTGAGCCGCAATTAATCGCTATCGTTTTACGTGGCGATCATCAGCTCAATACCATTAAAGCTGAAAAAATCGAAGAGGCCAATGTGCCGCTTATGATGGCCTCTGATGAAGAGCTCATAGCAGCGGGTCTGCATAAAGGCTTTATCGGTGTTGATTTGGATATGCCAGTATTTGTTGATCGCTCAGCCGCCACCTTGTCAGATTTTGTCACGGGCGCGAATGAAGTCAATAAACATACCGTTGGTATGAACTGGGTACGTGATGCAAGCATTACTCGTATTGTTGATGTGCGCAACGTACAAGAAGGCGACCCTTCTCCAGATGGTAAAGGCACGCTAAAAATCAAACGTGGTATCGAAGTCGGTCATATCTTCCAGTTGGGTGATAAGTACTCGCAAGCGCTGAATGCGACCGTATCTGGTGAAGATGGCAAGCCTGTTACCCTAATGATGGGGTGTTATGGTATTGGCGTTAGCCGTATCATCGCTGCTGCTATCGAGCAAAACAACGACGAAAACGGCATCATGTGGCCAAAAACGCCAACCATTGATGACTCGATTGCGCCTTTTGAAGTGGCTATCATTCCGATGAAGTCAAAAGAAGAGACCGTCATGGAGACGGCGACCGCTTTGTATGAAGAGCTAAAAGCGCAAGGCATCAATGTACTACTTGATGACCGTAACGAGCGTCCAGGCGTTAAGTTTGCCGATCTTGAATTGATTGGTATTCCACATCGTATCGTGGTTTCAGACCGTAACTTGGCTGAAGGCAAATACGAATACGTCAATCGCCGCGAGGCAGAAAAGCAAATGCTCAGCCGTGAAGAAGTCATGGCGAAAGTAAGCAGCAAATAGTTTTATTAATAAAACTTATGCCATAAAAAGCGCCTGTCTTAGTGAATAAGATAGGCGCTTTTTTATGTCTACACTAATTGCTCAGTAACTGATGAAAAGCCAACCTTTTACCTACTGACGTATTAAACGGCTTGGTTTAGGTAATAAGCTCATATCACTGACACGGCAAGGATTGATATCGATACCGCCGCGGCGTGTATACCATGCGCGAACCATCAGCTCACTTGGCTGATAGTATTGACTCAAATCAGCAAATATCTGCTCGACACATTGCTCATGAAAACCATTATGCTGACGAAAGCTTAAGATATAACGCAGCATATTGGCGGTATTAACTGGCTTTTCACTGCTTATCGAAACCGCCAATGTGCCCCAATCTGGCTGATTGGTCACCGGACAATTACTACGCAGCAAGTTAGAATAAAAGCTGAAATTTTTGCCCACTTCTTTTTCAGAGTCTCTAAAATCGCTTTCATTTTTAGCTAATAATGACGCATCAGGATGTTCTGTTAGCGCTACTTTCTCGCTGCTATTTGCAAGCGCCTCATCGATGCAAACACCTTCAGGTTGAGCAGTCAATAAGCCTGTTGCTTTGTCGTTCAGGTCATCATTTAAATCAAATAGCTCAACGGTTACTTCTGCTTGTACACAGGCTGATAAATCTTTGGCTATCAGCGCTTGCACCTCGTCCCAGCCAGAAAACTCAGTAAAGTTAATACTGTTTAAATATAGCTTAAGCGACTTTGACTCAACGAT
Organism: Psychrobacter sp. UBA2769; assembly: GCF_002352555.1. Taxonomy (NCBI): domain Bacteria; kingdom Pseudomonadati; phylum Pseudomonadota; class Gammaproteobacteria; order Moraxellales; family Moraxellaceae; genus Psychrobacter; species Psychrobacter sp. UBA2769. The sequence continues at coordinate 95,244 of NZ_DEIR01000015.1, forward strand.
AAATGGCGAGCTTGCCGGAATACCAAAGCGAGCAATAGCCACTTGTGAAATACCTTGGGAATTTAACCAAGACATCTCAAACGCCTGCCACCAATCAACGCCGACTTTTAGTTTTTCATCATGCCAGCTAATCGCATCACGTCCCATACTACGAGCAATCGGATATAGCGTCTCTGGACTATACTCAGTCGGATAGTCGGTAGTTTGCTCACCCAAGATACCGTGAATACTCATTTATCTTCCTAATATTAAAGCGTTAAAGTCTTATTGAAATGGCCAATTACCAACTAGGTCAAGCAGGCAGTAGTAAAAGCATGACCTGCTAAACTGCAAATACTACAAGCGTACGCGTGAACCATTACTCAATAATCGATAAGCGATGGTATAAAATATCGCACAGAATACAAAAATCGCCGCCATCGAATACCAAACATTGACATCAGAATATCCCAAGATGCCATAACGGAACGAATTCACCATATAGACAATCGGGTTTAGTAACGAGACGTTTTGCCAAAATGGTGACAGATTCTCCATCGAGTAAAACACCCCGCCAAGATAGGTCAGTGGCGTCAATACAAAGCTTGGAATGATGGAGATATCATCAAATGAGCGGGCAAATACTGCGTTAATAAAGCCACCCAATGAAAACAAGATAGAGGTGCCAAGCACCGTAAATACCGTCACAAATAAATGCTCGATACCAAGGTCAGTAAAGAATAGCGCCACTATCGAGACGATAATACCAATCGCCAGTCCGCGAAAGATACCACCACTGATATAACCCATCAAAATCGCATGCTTAGACACCGGCGAAACCAAAAGCTCTTCGATACTGGCGGTAAATTTAGCACTAAAGAAGCTCGAGACCACGTTAGAGTAGCTGTTGGTGATAATCGACATCATGATTAGACCGGGCACGATAAACTGCATATATGGCACGCCGCCCATTTCACCAACACGTGAGCCAATCATCTTACCAAAGATGACAAAGTATAAGCTCATGGTAATGACTGGCGGCAACAACGTTTGCGGCCAAATACGTAAAATCCGGCGCACTTCTTTGACTAAGATAGTACGAAATGCAATCCACTTTTGGGCAATGGTTAAACCGTCATGAGGACGAGATACCTGTGCTGCTTTATTCATATCACTCATGTCCTGACTCATAGTCCCGCCTCCTTCATACTGTCTGCACTATCGATATTTTTGTCTACCAAGCGCATAAATAACTCTTCTAAGCGGTTGGCCTTGTTACGCATACTCGCCACAGTAATGCCTTGCTCTGATAATTGGTTAAAGACACCATTTAACGACTCGCCTTCTGTTAAAGTCACTTCCAGCGTCTGCTCATCTGGCTGCGACAATCCCGTTATCCCAGTCAAATCTAATTGACGCGTAAGCGGCGTCTCTAAATCAAAAACAAAAGTCTCAACCGACAATTGAGCAAGTAAATCTTTCATTTCTGTATTAATACGAATCTCACCATGATCCAAAATCGCGATACGCTTACACAGCTGCTCTGCTTCTTCTAGGTAGTGCGTGGTCAAGATAATAGTGGTGTTTTCTTCGATATTAATCTGCTGCATAAACTCCCACATCGAGCGGCGCAGCTCGATATCAACACCAGCCGTTGGCTCATCAAGAATCAACAGTTTTGGCTTATGAATCAATGCGCGAGCAATCATCAAGCGGCGTTTCATACCGCCTGATAATTCGCGTGATTTGCTATCGCGTTTATCCCATAGACCAAGCGCGGTCAGTAGGCGTTTTGCCCGTGGACGTGCTTCTTTGGCAGAAATACCAAAGTAACCCGCCTGAGTAATCAAGATGTCTTCCACTTTTTCGAACTGATTAAAGTTAAACTCCTGCGGTACGACCCCAAGGTATTGCTTGGCCACCGAAGGATTTTCTAATAAATCCGTGCCAAAAATCTTTACGCTACCGGTCGTCGGCTTAAACAGTGAGCTAATAATGCCAATCATCGTTGACTTACCAGCACCATTTGGCCCAAGCAGCGCAAAAAAACCACCCTGCGGGACGGTTAAACTGACATCTTTGAGTGCCGAAAACCCATTGCTATAGGTTTTGGATAAATTCTGAATAGCAAGTGCTGGTACTTCAGACATGAATACCTCTTTATTGGTTATAAATTTGTATGGACAGCGATTTTTAGCATACTGGTATTTTTAGTATACTAATATCTAGAAGAGACGATGTAATGTCATAAAGTGAGGCTACTAGCAATGAATTTCAACTGTGCCCTATGAGAAGTATCATATTGATAATACTCATCATTAAAAAAGCGCCTACCTCATTAAATGAAATAGACGCTTTATCAATACAGGCGTTAAAAGGCTGAATAGATTTATTAGCAATAAATCATGCTTATACAGTTAACTCATCAGCCTAAAAACCATTTGGCTAAATGTAGCTTACTATCTAGCAACTAATAACTAGCAACTAATAACTAGCTTGCTTCACCAATCATATAATCAACCGCGCTTTGTACTTCTTCATCAGGAATATCCGCGCCGCCTTTGGCAGGCATGGCGTTGAAGCCATTGATAGCATGGGTATACAAAGTCTCTGTACCTTTTGCGATACGAGGTCCCCAAGCACCAGCGTCACCTAACATAGGTGAGCCAAGTAAGCCTGACGCATGACAAGTTTGGCAGACAGCGTTATAAACGTCTTTACCATCACGAGGACCATCACCTGCAGCTGGACCAGCAGAACGTGCGGTCACGTCACAGACTTCGTCGTCTTCAAAGCATACTTTAGCAACAGGTTGAATACGAGCAATCAAGTTAGGATACAAAGCAATCAGCTTTTGTACTTGCGGCGTGTCCTCTGGAATTGGCTCTTCAGCCGCAGGTGCTGCAGCGGCAGTTGCTTCAGCTGGCGCTGCGGCATCAGCACCGTCTGTTGCAGTTGCAGCGGCATCAGCAGGTGCAGCCCCATCGGTGGTATCTGCAGCCGCTTGGGTGTCATCACCCAGTTTTTGCGGCGCATTTTCGACAACGTCTTGCCCTTCTGCAACATCAGAGATGGTTACAGGAGTGTCTACAACACTTTCAGCTTGGCTCACAGCGATACTAGCGATTCCTAGAATGGCAGCTGCCGATAACATAACTACTTTTCTCATTCGTCACGTTCTCTTATTGCGTATACAAGGGCCGACACGGCTTGGACATTCTGTCTGTCCTCCTTTGACAACCAAACCAGTTATCAATAGCAAACAGCCATCCCGCATGCAGGCGCGCTTGTAATCGGTGATTATAAATATGGATTCTCCCTGACATTATAAGGGAAAAGACAGGTAGATTGCCATGCCTGTTTGCTGACTATGGTGTTTTTTCTTAAAAAACCTCAATAGCGACCTTCATTCATTGGCTTTATGGCTTTTATTTGTTAGACTAAGCGGTCTTAATTTTTAGACATCTCGCAGTATTAACGACAGCTAATCATCCTCGTTTATACAGGGCGTTAATTAGTACGTTTTTAGTCAATAATTTATGCGCTCGTAGCTCAGTTGGATAGAGTATCGGTCTCCGAAGCCGAGGGTCGTGGGTTCGATTCCCGCCGAGCGCACCAATCACCATAATCAGCAGTATTTTACCTTTTCCTAGTCTCACCTATTATCTCTATAACCCTTTGACAGCAACGTTTGGGGTTCTTAACTGCTGCCTATCGTTGTGCGCTAACATCGATAAAATGTTGTACATAGAGTTGTTAAATCTATTTAATTTATATAACCCTACTCTGCATCTTGTAAATTTGCGGTTAATTGAGCGCGGCTGGGTACACGGTGATAATTGATTACAGGTACGTCACCCAAACGGCGCTGACCGGCGGCAATCTTTTTATCAATCGTAATCATGGCAATTTTTTTATCTTGTTTACTGATAAGCAAATGATTGGCTTTGCGGTTGACACGGTAGTCAGGAAAATGCTGCTTTAGCAACTCTGAGGTTTTTTGCAGCGCATCATTTATCGGTGTTTTCAGACCTGTCGACTTTGGACTATGCTTATCAGCGACTTTCGGGGCGCGCGATTTTGCCAACAACCATAATCCAACGACGACTGCCAGCAATATGACAAGCCACCACATTCCATCTATCATAGAAGTCTATATCCATTGTTAATAAGGGTTAGGTCATGTTAGCAGAATTATCAGCAGCGTTAATAGCAGAAGTCGACCATGCGGCCAAACTACTTGGCGCAAAACAGCGCATTTGTATTTTAACAGGCGCAGGGATTTCCGCAGAAAGCGGTATTCCTACTTTTCGAGATAAGCAAACAGGCCTCTGGGAAAATTATGGCGCTGAAGATTTGGCGACGCCAGAGGCTTTTGCACGTGACCCAAAGCTAGTTTGGTCATGGTATCAGTGGCGCAGACAAGTGGTCGCCGATAAAAAACCAAATCCCGCCCATGACGCCTTAGCGCAGTGGCAGTATCATAGCCAATCCTCTGGCCAGCACATAACGCTTATTACTCAAAATGTCGATGACTTGCATGAACAGGCTGGCAGTACGGTCACTCATCTGCATGGACATCTATGGCGTAATCGCTGTAGCCAATGTAAGACACCTTATCAGAAGCAACCTAGAGGCTCATACAGCAGCGCCGACACTATGGATTATAGTGAGGCGCTGATTAACTGTCCGCATTGTGATGGTTATATTAGACCAGATATCGTTTGGTTTGGTGAAGCGTTGCCCGTACAAGCATGGGAGACAGCTGAACAAGCGGCGGCTGATTGTGAGGCTTTTATCAGTATTGGTACGTCAAGTCTCGTCTACCCTGCCGCTGGGCTGGCACAATTAGCAAAAGATAATGGCGCCAAAATCATTGAGATAAACCCAAATCCGACACCCAATGCCATCGTGGATATCACCTTAGCGGAAAAAGCAGGAATGGTGATGCCGTTATTAATCCAAAAAATCACTGCGTTATAATCGCTTGACCCTAAAATAATAGCAAATGACAAAACAAAAGGCTTAACGATTGAATCAATCGTTAAGCCTTTATTATTAAAGATATATACAATCAATGCTTTATTCAGTCAGTGCCTTACTACATCAATGCTTATTGCAGCGCAAGATCAACTCTCGCCAAGTAAGTTTCTTTTAATTCATCATCTATGAATGATGATCTAAAAGAATTTTTTACCAAAGTAATGATATCGTTTTCCGTTAGCGGCAGATTTTCACATAAATTGATAAAGTTTTGATTGATATAGCCTTTGAAGTAAGCAGGATCGTCGGAGTTGACACTGACATTAAGACCATAATCTAACAGCGCTTTGATATTATGCGCTTGATAGCTGTCAAACACCTTAAGTTCGATATTGGAGTTTGGACAAACCGTCAGCGGCATTTGCTCCTCTTTTAGGCGTTGCATCAATGCGGCACTTTTTATCGATTGCACACCATGATCGATTCTACTAATACCCAGTAAATCCAACGCTTCATAAATATACGAAAAATCGGCTTCTTCGCCAGCATGAGCGACCAATGTAAAGCCTGCTTCTTTTGCCTTTTTAAAGACCTCTTTAAACTTGGCAGGAGGGTTACCCAGCTCCGAAGAGTCAAGACCGACACCGATAATATCGTCTTTAAACGCCATCGCTTCTTCTAAGGTTTCAAAGGCCTCTTCTTGCGATAAATGGCGCAAAAAACACATGATAATGCAAGAAGTGATGCCATATTTTTCTTTAGCATCATCGAGTGCCTCTTTGATGCCCGTAATAACGGCTGCAAAAGGCACGCCCCTTGCGGTATGGGTTTGCGGATCAAAAAATATCTCAGTATGAATGACATTGTCTTCCACACATTTTAGAATATATTCCCACGTTAAATCGTAGAAATCGTCTTTGGTCATTAGGACATTGGCGCCCGCATAATAGATATCTAAAAAGGTTTGTAGATTGGTAAAATTATAGGCGCGGCGTACATCTTCGATGTCATTATAAGGAATGTCTATATTATTTTTTTTCGCCAATCTAAACATCAGCTCCGGTTCTAATGAGCCTTCAATATGCAAATGCAGCTCTGCTTTGGGTAATTTCTTTATTAATTCAATCATAGTGTTCCAGTAGTGGCTTTTATTAAGCGCTGCGTTTGTCAGCGGGGTATATTTATAAAGGCTATTATATTTCAATTGGCCACAAAACCCCATAGACAAACAGCAAACCTTTGCATTCAGTTATAAACACGACTTCATAAGGGTGGCTTTATAATAAGGGTAACTTTATAATAAGGCTACTGCATAAAAGCCATTTCATAGATACAGTATTAAAAACGCTATTTTAAAAATACCACGGTATCAGACAGCTCATTACCGGCGGGATCATCGCCTAGATGATAATACTGACGCAATAACTGACCTACCTCATCTAGCAGCTCTGCTAAGCTTTCTTCAGTTTTTTGATTGGCAATACCTGAGACCGCTTTTTCACACATGGCGCGCCACACAGTCGGGCTCACATGCGTGCTAATACCGCGATCCGCGACGATTTCAAGCTTATGCTCGCAGATATTGACGTAGATTAAAACACCCGTATTTTCTTCCGTATCCCAAACGCGATATTCACTAAACAAATCAATCGCCCGGTCACGACAGTCAAGACGATAGGCATCTTGGACAGGTAAGTGATTTTCTATAATTAAAAACACCTCACCGCGATGCCCACGCTCAGCCAACGTCACCTGCTCTGTCAGCCGCGCTTTAGCCGCTGGCGTTAGCCATTTGCTATGCAGCATAGGGACAAACAGTACTTGACGCCACCAACGAGCAAAACTTGCCTGCGACGAATTGCTTTTTACCATTATATTATTTCCTCAAGTACGCCATTGCTGGCAATCATCTAATGTCTGAACCTAACACGCCTTTATTAAAACCGCCTTTACCAAGAGCCGCCTGCCCCGCCGCCGCCAAAGCCGCCGCCACCTCCTCCGAAGCCGCCGCCGCCAAAACCACCACCGCCGAAGCCGCCGCCACTACTGCCGCCCATACCCGGTAAGAACACCATGCCACCGCCGCCGCGTCCTCCACGACCACCGCGCCCGCCACCTGAGCCGCGCGAAATTAAAAACAGCCATAAAAATATCGCCATAATTAAGGTCATAAAGAAACCACCGCCCAAGGCAAGCGAACCTGCAAAGAAACCGCCAGCGGTCAGGATAGAACCAAAGATGCGCCCAAAGATACTGGTAATAAAGCTACCAAATATCATCGCCATCACGAATAAAAACACCGGTGATGGATTTTCACCAATATCACTTTGGCTTTGACTGCGTTCAGCCGCTTGCGCATCGGCACGCGCCAACACTTCAGGGTCAGCGGTCAGACGAGTTTGCAGGGCACCAACGCCGGCCAATATCCCAGCGCCATAGTCATTTTGCTTAAATAGCGGCGTAATATCTTCACGAATAATACGGTTGACCGCAGAATCGGGCAACACACCCTCTAACCCATAACCGGTCAAAATGTACATATCGCGGTCATTGACGGCAACGACCATCAGCAAGCCATCATCAATGTCTTTATTACCAAGCTGCCATTTTTCGGCAACCTGTAACGCATAGTCAAAGATTGGCATACCATTGGTCGTCGGTACAATGACAACCGCAGCTTGCGCCAAACCTTGCTGATAAATACTTCTTAGCTGCGCCTCTAAGCGTTGTTTTTCTTGCGGGTTTAAGATATTGGCTTGATCAATGACGGGTGAATTTAGAATGAGCTTATCAGCATCGACACTTTTGGCACTCGACTGCACAGCTGGTTTAGTGGCTGTCGACGCGCCTGTCCCTTTTTCGCCGCTACCATTATTAGCGTTTGCCGCATTGGGATTAATAGCATCATTACCAATGATGGCCTCATTAATCGCTTCGTTACCTAAGACGGCATCGTTAAGGGCTTCATTAGATTCTGCAGCTTTTGCAATCGCCACCAAATCCTCGACACTACGATTTTGCATATCTGAGGCGCTATCGCTAGCGACAGCAATATTATCATTAACACTGCCGTTGGTATTAGCATCGGTATTGGGCGCAGCATGCAGCACCGAGCCACTAGCGATGCTTAGGGTGAATAATAATGCGGATAAAAGTGCTTTTGAATTATTCATCTAATCTATACCACCTCAAATAACATCTGGACTAAATTAATGGCTGCAAAACCAAGCTAACGGCAAGGCGACGGATATAAAAGCGCGCAATAGAAAAATTTACTATAAACGCTCATCTTTATCCGCCACGATTTTACTTTACTGCACTTTATTGAGCGGTCTTCGTATCGTCATCACCAAAGTCTACACTGGGTGCAGTCGATATCTCTTTTTCATTGGCGACGCTAAAGTTTGGCTTTGGATCCATACCAAATACTTTGGCAGTAATATTGGTTGGGAACTGGCGCACTGTGGTGTTATAGCCTTGAACTTCTTGGATATAACGATTACGCGCGACAGCGATACGGTTTTCCGTGCCTTCAAGCTGAGCTTGCAAGTCTTGGAACAGCGCATCTGACTTTAGATCAGGATAACGCTCAGAAACTGCCATTAGACGTGATAGCGCCCCAGTCATCTGGTCTTGGGCAGCGGCATAACGCTCCATCGCTTCAGGGTCATTGAGCAGCTCTGGGGTGATGGTGATACCGCCAGCTTGTGAGCGCGCCGCAGCAACTTGGGTAAATACCTCTTGTTCTTGCTCCGCATATTGCTGCACAACTTTAACTAAGTTTGGCACCAAATCCGAGCGGCGCTGGTATTGGTTGACCACCTCCGACCACGACGCAGTGACTTGCTCGTCTTGCGCTTGCAGATTGTTATAACCACAACCTGTTAAGCCAACGGTAGAAGTGGCCAATACGGCTGCTAGCAACATAGGTTTTACAATAGATTTACGCGTCATTTTTGACTCTCCTAAAAATGATAAATAATAAACAAGACGTTTTTTTAAGCAATTTTTTAATCATACACATTTATATAGGCGTATATCGCCTCCTCTACAAATGTGTCGCCTGCGATACATTGTGCTAATAATGGCGCTATCAGGTTACTTTTACAATTCATCGTTACCAAAACACAACCGCAAAGGCACGGCTCCTAGCAAGAGTTTGAGCGCTTTTTTCGACCTCTCTTAACTCATAAATCCTGACGATATTTTCAGCAACATTGAAGAAGTCGTGACAAAAGCGTGATAAACAAAGGATTTTATCACTCTATGGCATAAATTCAGTGTTAATAAACACTACTATATAAACGCCTTTATAAAGAAAATTCTAGTAATTGGCTAAAAAATATGGCAAATTGCAGTTACGTAGCCGTACGGTTTGAATACATTTGGTAGTGGACTTGTTACATTTTTGATATTAGAGAATTGATAGCAGCCCCTTAAAAAGCGACTGATAAGCAAACAGATGCTTGCTTATCAGTCTTAACATAGAGATGTAAGCGACCGATATGACTCATAGAAAGTGGATTGCCATCACCTTGAGGATGGAGATTTAATATTATAACCGCCTGCTTTGTCCGCTGATCTATTGATAACTGCTTAAGCATTTATGACGTGATAACAAAATATCGTCGTTATCAAAGCGCAAAAAGATAGATAAAAAGATAGATAAGAATAGCAACCGTCGCTCATTTATTGCCATTTATAAATAAGCAGTTAATAAGGAGTGAATTTGATTACTAGCTAGCGCCAATAAGCGCTTGCCTGCGATCAATATTGCTAATAGACCCAGCGGATAAAGACAGAAAACTACAGTCCATTCTTGGTGGCTAAGCGCGTATGAAACTTAATCGATAGGCTTAAGTAGATGCCGATTATTTGAGAAGTTGGTTTTAATAAGGAAATTAAATAGCAAACTTACTCTAAGCATCATCATATATAGCCACTTTGAGACAGTACTAGGAATATATACATATGGAAAGTTTAGTTAATGTAGTAAATGGAATTATCTGGAGCCCGGCATTAATTTATTTATGCTTGGGCGCAGGTTTATTTTATTCCATCATGACGCGCTTCGTACAAGTACGTTTATTCAGTGAAATGATCAGCTTACTATTTAAAGGTAAGTCGAGTGCACAGGGTATTTCATCATTTCAGGCACTTGCCGTATCCTTAGCAGGTCGTGTGGGTATGGGTAACATCGCAGGGGTAGCAGCCGCTATCGGCTTCGGTGGTCCTGGTGCGGTATTTTGGATGTGGGTTGTGGCGTTCTTAGGCGCATCTACCGCTTATGTCGAATCAACCCTTGCGCAGATTTATAAAGAAAAAGACGTCGTCACTGGCGAATATCGTGGTGGTCCCGCTTATTACTTTGAGCGCGCGCTTGGTCAACGCTGGTATGGCATTATTTTTGCCATCGCGTCTATCTTAGCTTGTGGTATGTTCTTACCTGGTGTGCAAGCAAACGGCGTTATCAATGCCTTTGCACAGGTCATGGGTGAAGGCACCGTGATGAATATCGGTAGCTTAGAAGTGGGCTCTATGCGTCTTGTCGCATTGGGTATCATTCTAGTGGTGCTAGCGATTATTATCTTTGGTGGTATTAAACGTATCGCAACCTTTACTGAGTATGCGGTTCCTTTTATGGCACTGGGTTATATTGGCCTAGCGCTAGTCATCATGTTTACAAACTACCAGATGATTCCAGAAGTATTTGGCTTAATCATTGGTGATGCCTTTACCGCCCAAGCCGGTTTTGGTGCGGCCATCGGTTGGGGTGTAAAACGTGGTATTTACTCTAACGAAGCCGGTCAAGGTACAGGTCCTCATGCTGCTGGTGCGGCTGAAGTTGAGCATCCATCACAGCAAGGTTTAGTACAGGCATTTTCAGTCTATGTTGATACCTTATTGGTTTGTTCGGCGACTGCCTTTATGATTTTGACCATGGGTACTTATAACATCCAAGGTACGCTACCTGACGGTCAATACATCGTACAAAACGTTGCAGCGGGCGTTGAGATTAACTCGCCTGCCTTTACCCAAATGGCAATGGAATCAGTATACGGTCAATTTGGTAACACCTTTATCGCTATCGCCGTATTCTTCTTTGCCTTTACCACCATCTTGGCTTACTACTATATCGCTGAAGTAAACGTCGCGTACTTAACGCGCTTTATCAGCCGCGGTGCCAATAAAACCGGTCTATTCTTAGTTAAAGTACTAATTATGGTGATGGTTGCCTACGGTGGTCTTAACTCAGCCGGTTATATCTGGGCGATTGGTGATATCGGTGTTGGTCTTATGGCTTGGCTTAATATCGTTGGTATTTTGGTCATCTTCTTTGTGGCCCGTCCCACGCTTACCATGCTTAAAGACTATGAAGCACAGCGTAAAGCTGGCGTGAAGCACTATACTTTTGATCCAGCAAAATTCGGTATCAAAAACGCGCCTTATTGGGAAGAGCGTCATCTTAAGCAACAACAAAGAATGGCAGCCCAAGATCCACTACATAAAGAGCGTCTATAATCTACTCTACTGTAGTGCTGTCTAAGCAGTATTCATAGTATCGATGACATTGATAGTATTACATGAATAGTATCGATAGCATTGATAACATCGATAAGAAACAAAAGCCCGAGGCCATCGTCTCGGGCTTTTTTATGCGCGTAATGTTGTCATAAAGACAGTGATATATTTTGCGATGAGTCATGAAATACGTCATTAAATACAAAAAGCCCAGCTCGGTGGCTGGGCTTCTCAAACACTTAGATGATTTTATTGTTGTTTATAGCGATAAAACCAGCTTATTTAGGTAGCAATACATTATCAATCACATGTACCACGCCATTGGTCGCCATCATATCTGTGCCAACGATATTGGCAGTGTTGCCGCTCGCATCAGTAATGACGTTGGCATCGCTGATAGAGAACGTTTGACCGTTTGCGGTTTCAATAGCATTGCCATAAGGGATATCAGCGGCTTTTACTACCATCGGTACGACATGATAAGTTAGGACGCTGGTGAGCATCTCTTTATCTGCCAATAACTGTTCTTTGGTGATGTTAAGCTTGGTTAATAAAGCAGCAAAGGCATCATCAGTTGGGGCAAATACCGTGTACTGACCTTCTGCCATCATCATATCATCAAGGTCGGCGGCTTGTAGTGCTGCCGTTAAAATGGTTAGATTTTCATTACCGGCCGCCATCTCGCCAATGCTTTGGGTAGCCATATCTGCTGGCATGGCAGTCGCGTCTGCTTCAGCCATTGCTTCAGGGGCAACTTCTGGCTCAACGACGACGTCAGTAGTCGCTTCTGGCTCAACTGGCTCGGTAACGGCTTCTTTATCGTTACAAGCAGCTAGTGACAATGCAGCGGTAACGACAGCGATAGATAATAGGTTCTTCTTTAACATAGGGTATTCCTTTGGGTAAATGGTTGGTGATTGGATATTTATAAATAGGTAAGGGTTAAGGATGGATAAGGGTTTGAGTGAATGGCTTATAAATAAGTAACTTAGTGAATAGGTAAAATTTTAATAATTAAACACTTAGTTAATTTGTGAGTCCTAGAAATAAACCAACGATTTCAATGACTACCATATTAGCTGATTATTTTTTAATTGGTGCTTACTTAGGTAGCGACACTGTATCGATCACGTGTATAAAGCCCTTGTTAGGTTAATAACCCTTTTTAGCTTAAAAACCAATATTGGCTTATAGGCTATCAATATAGTCAGTTCAAAATAAAAGCGATACGTTATAGCTATTTGCGACTGGTATAAATTTTCCTTGCTTGCTGTTATCACAGAGGCTACGAAAAATTCATCCCAGTCGCACTGTATCGATTTTAAAGTAATTCTACTATAGCATTTGTAGTATATGAGCTTGTGTACTATCTAAATAAGCAGCTTATTAAATACTTGTTTGAATTTATACAGCTTATATAAGAGCTTATTTAAGAAATTAATTAATCACTTATTTAGGCATCAGTACTCTATCAATCACATGCACCACCCCATTACTCGCAGCGATATCAGTTTTTAGAATCTTGGTTATGCGACCACTTTCATCCATGAGTCTGCCTTGTGGTGTAATGACCAATGTATCCGTACTTAGCATGGTGTAATTACCGGGTCTGACGTGTTTTTGATAAACGGGCGTGTTACCTTTTAGCACATGGTAAGTCAAAATTTTAGTGAGCAATGGTTTGTTGGCAAACAGCTCAGCTTTGGTCATGCCCGTTTCTTGTAATGCTTGAACAAAGGCGGCATTGGTCGGTGCCAATACCGTATAGCTTGCACTGGTATCAGATAATGCGCCTGCTAAATCAGCAGCGACCACCGCTTCTACCAATAGCGAAAAATCTGGATTGCTTTGAGCGATTTGTACCACGTTCATACTGGTGGTAGCTTGGCTATGCATCGGTGCTTTCATAGTTGGGCTTTTGGTTGGCATCATATTATTACAAGCGCTAAGACCTGCGATAGAGAGTGCCAGGGTGCCAAGGGCGGCGATTTTAACTAGTTTCATAACATTGTCCTTAATGATTGAATAACTATAATTTATTTAGTTTTTATGCCCGTCTTACAGTCAGATTGTCTTTCCTTAGAACTACTGCTTATATCAGAAGCACTGCTTACATCGCTGGTTGATTCCCAATTGTTAATCACTCACAAATAAAAACCATTAACAGTTACTAATAAGCATTGCTTATGAAACGCCAATCCTTCTGAACTTAAATTAACATATAGCTGGTCGTTATAAATTTACGTTTACGCTATTTTTTGTGCTATCGATGTAAGTTTTGTCAGTGTTTTAGGTGAATAATTAGCGTTTCACGCTTGAAAGCAAAGCTTTATGTAATCATTGCTTGAAAGGATATTCATTTGTACCAAATGGCATTATCCAATAGAATCAATAAAAGAGAATCAATACAAGAGAATCA
>NZ_DEIR01000015.1:109241-136480 GCF_002352555.1 Psychrobacter sp. UBA2769
CAAGAGAATCAATACAAGAGAATCTAAAGCTATCATGCATGCATCATGGTAGGTTTAATCATAAAGCCATTTGTAAAACGCCAAATATCAAATATGTCTAAATGCGATGGCTGCAATGGTTTTGCCAAAGCGGAATAAGCACAATCCCGTGATTCATAGGCATTTCATGCTAGAATAATCCAGATTTTCTTATCGGTTTTAAGCCGCTATTTTATGAAGTATATGATTTAAACGCCCTATTCTATTACTAAGCTAATTTACCAAGCTAACCCTAAAAAATATTGAACAACTTTACCTCCTTCCCTTTATTATCTTGACTCTATAAGCAGCGCTCCTATGACTCAAAAGACTAATACATCACCGACCTCTTCTTCCGCTGATAGCTATACAGATGTAGCTAATGCAGATATAGCTAATGCATCAAACACGGCTAATGACTTTATTCTCACGCCGCCGGCTGTGTTTCCTTATAAGGCGCAGCAACAGAACGCGCGCGCTCGTATCACCGAGCAGATGGCGTCGCGGATTTTGATGTTAGATGGGGCGATGGGCACGCATATTCAGAACTATAAGCTCGAGGAAGCAGATTATCGCGGTGAGCGTTTTGCCGATATTGAGCAAGATGTACGTGGTAATAATGATTTGCTGGTACTCACGCAGCCGCAGATGATTAAAGAGATTCATATTGCCCATCTGGAAGCCGGTGCGGATATTATTGAGACCAATAGCTTTAATGGTACGCGCCTATCGATGGCCGACTATAATATGCAACATCTGGTGCCAGAACTAAATAAAACCGCTGCCAAGATTGCGCGCGAAGCTGCTGATGAATACACCGCTAAGACCCCAGAAAAGCCGCGCTTTGTCGCTGGGGTTATTGGTCCGACGTCGCGTACCTGTTCATTATCTCCCGATGTTAATGACCCCGCCTTTCGTAATATTACCTTTGATGAATTGGTATTGAATTATCGCGAAGCGACGCTAGCATTGATAGAAGGCGGCGTCGATATCCTGTTAATCGAGACCATTTTTGATACGCTAAATGCCAAGGCAGCCATCTTTGCGGTAACCGGCGTCTTCGATGATATTGGTTTTGAGTTACCGATTATGATTTCGGGTACGATTACCGATGCCTCAGGTCGTACCTTGTCAGGTCAAACGGCTGAGGCATTTTATAACTCGATTCGCCATGCTAAACCATTATCAGTTGGCTTTAACTGTGCTTTAGGTGCTGATGCCCTACGTCCGCATATCCAAACACTATCAAATATTGCCAATACTTATGTCTCTGCGCATCCGAACGCTGGGCTGCCCAATGAGTTTGGTGAGTATGATGAAAGTGCTAGAGAAACCGCGGCACTGCTTGAAGGCTTTGCCAAAGCGGGTATCTTAAATATCGTCGGCGGCTGCTGTGGTACGACGCCTGAGCACATTCGCCAAATCGCTAATATGGTGGCAAATTATCCACCGCGCGTCATTCCTGAAATCGCCCCTGCTTGCCGTTTATCAGGACTTGAGCCATTTACCATTACGCCTGAGAGCTTGTTCGTCAACGTCGGTGAACGTACCAACGTGACGGGTTCAAAGAAATTCTTACGCTTGATTAAAACCGAAGCTTATACCGAAGCGCTGGATGTCGCCCGCGACCAAGTCGAAGGCGGCGCGCAAATCGTCGATATCAATATGGATGAGGGCATGCTCGACTCCAAGCAAGCGATGATTCACTTCGTCAATTTGGTGTCTGGCGAGCCGGATATCAGCCGCGTACCCTTGATGATTGACTCCTCAAAATGGGACATTATCGAAGAAGGTCTCAAACGTATCCAAGGTAAATCCGTCGTCAACTCTATCTCATTAAAAGAAGGCTATGATGAGTTCGTCGAGCGCGCCAAGCTTTGTATGCGCTATGGTGCAGCGGTCATCGTCATGGCATTTGATGAAGACGGTCAGGCTGATACTTACGAGCGTAAAATTCAGATTTGTCAGCGCAGCTACGATGTTTTGGTTAATGAGGTCGGCTTCCCGAGTGAAGATATCATCTTTGACCCCAATATCTTTGCGGTTGCGACCGGTATCACTGAGCATAATAACTACGGTGCTGACTTTATTAATGCGACCAAATGGATTACGGAAAACTTACCAAACGCCATGGTATCGGGCGGCGTCTCTAACGTCTCGTTTAGTTTCCGTGGTAACCCGATTCGTGAAGCTATTAACTCGGTATTCCTTTATCATGCGATTCAAAATGGCTTGACCATGGGTATCGTCAACCCAGCCATGCTTGAGTTATATGACGACATTCCAAAGGAAGCCCGCGACGCCATCGAAGATGTCATGCTCAACCGCAACCAAGGCGAGAGCGGTCAAGATGCCACCGAACGTCTGATGACCATCGCTGAAAGCTATCAAGATGGCGGTAAGAAAAAAGACAGCACCGTCGATATGTCATGGCGCGAAGGCACGGTCGAAGAACGTATTGCTCATGCGCTAGTAAAAGGTATCACGACCTTTATCGATGCCGATACCAAAGAGGCGTGGGAGAAATATCCCAAACCGCTAGAAGTTATCGAAGGACCGCTCATGGACGGTATGAATATCGTCGGTGACTTATTTGGTGCCGGTAAAATGTTCTTACCGCAAGTGGTGAAGTCTGCGCGCGTCATGAAGCAATCGGTCGCGTGGTTGAACCCATATATCGAAGCCGAAAAAGTCGAGGGCGAAAAGAAAGGTAAAATCCTCATGGCAACGGTCAAAGGTGACGTTCATGATATCGGCAAAAACATCGTCGGCGTGGTACTTGGCTGTAATGGCTACGATATCGTCGATTTGGGCGTGATGGTACCTTGTGAGAAAATCCTTGATACGGCAATCGCAGAGGAAGTCGATATCATCGGGCTATCAGGTCTTATTACCCCAAGCCTCGATGAGATGGTCTATGTCGCCAAGCAAATGCAAGAGCGCGGCATGACCCTACCCTTAATGATTGGCGGGGCAACGACTTCTAAAGCGCATACGGCAGTTAAAGTCGAACCACAATATCAAAATGATGCCGTCATTTATGTATCGGACGCTTCACGCTCAGTTGGCGTAGTGACTAAGCTGCTATCCAAAGAGCACCGTCAAGGCTTAATCGATGAGACGCGCGAAGAATACATCAAAGTACGTGAGCGCCTTGCTAAGCGTCAGCCGAAAGCGGCAAAAATACCCTATGCTGAATCAATAGAGCTTGGTTTTAAAGATGATTGGGACAACTATGTACCGCCAGCACCTAATAAGCTCGGACAAGTGATATTTGATGATTACCCCATCACTAACCTGCTGCCTTATATCGACTGGACGCCGTTCTTTATCTCTTGGGGACTTGCTGGTAAATATCCAAAAATCTTGCAAGATGAGGTGGTTGGTGAAGCGGCGCGTGATTTGTTTGATAATGCTAATGACTTGATGCAAAAAATGATTGATGAGAAGTTAATCGTTGCCAAAGGCGTCTTTAAGCTCATGCCAGCCCGTCGTACCGGTGCCGATACCGTCACCGTCTATGATAAAGCACCGACTGAGGGCGGCACAGCAGAATATCAATTTGAGCATTTGCGTCAGCAGAGTGACAAAGCCAGCGGCAAGCCAAACTTTAGCTTAGCAGATTTTATCTCGCCATCGGAAGCTCATACCGATTATCTTGGCGGCTTTACGGTCTCAATCGTTGGGACAGAAGCATTGGCGGAAAAGTATAAAGCCGCTGGTGACGACTATAATGCCATCATGGTGCAGGCATTATCTGACCGCTTAGCTGAAGCCTTTGCTGAGCATCTACATGAGCTGATTCGTAAAGAGTATTGGGGCTATCAGCCGACTGAGTCGCTCAGCAATGATGAGATGATTAAAGAAAAATACGTCGGTATCCGCCCAGCGCCTGGCTACCCTGCATGCCCTGAACATACCGAAAAAGGCAAATTGTTTGACTGGCTCGGTACGGTAGATGCGATTGGCACAACTTTAACCGAAAGCTATGCGATGTGGCCTGCATCATCGGTCAGTGGCTTCTACTACTCGCATCCTGAGAGTGAATACTTTAACGTCGGTAAAATCAGCACCGATCAGTTAGAGAGTTATGCTGAGCGTAAAGGTTGGGATATGAAAACTGCTGAGAAGTGGTTGAATCCGAATTTGTAGTGGATTGGCTAATCAAGTTATAGAAACCTGATAGTTATTTTTTGGCTTACTTATTTAATATAAGTAAGCCATTTTTTATGGCATTCTATTTTGCCTACCATCAGCAAACTTATCGCTACGTTAATAGCAAAATACTTTCATCATTTGCTAACAATAACCATGCTAGATTATTGTCTATTCTATTATTATTATCTTTGTGAGATAGGCTATGAATCAGATTGCATTACTTTCTAGTTGGATTGGCAAAACTTTTGCAATCTGGGCATTGATCAGTGCTGTTTTGGGATTTATTTTTCCTGAATTTTTTGCCTCGTTGGCTTTTTTAATCGTTCCCATACTTGGCATCATTATGTTTGGCATGGGCATGACGCTCAAAACGGAAGATTTCCTAGAGATTGTTAAACGACCAAAGCCTGTACTGGTTGGGCTATTAGCACAGTTCACGCTAATGCCTCTGATTGCTTACCTATTAACGGTCATTTTCAACCTTGATCCTTTAATAGCAGTGGGTGTGATTTTGGTTGGTTGTTGTCCTGGTGGCACTTCTAGTAACGTGATTACGTTCTTAGCCAAAGGTGATGTGGCTTTGAGTGTGGCGATTACCTCTATCTCTACCCTACTTGCACCTTTTCTGACCCCTATTCTGCTCAGTGTTTTTGCGGGTCAGCTGATTGATATCGATTTGGCCAGTATGATGATAACCATTACGAAAATCGTCATCTTGCCCATATTGCTAGGTGTTATCTTTCATAGGTTTTTGGGTAAAAAGATCGAGTTCGTCACCGAGGTATTACCGATGGTGTCGGTATTGGGTATCTCTATTATCATCGCGGCAGTGGTGGCCGTGTCTAAAGCGACTATTCTAGACAGCGGTGCTATCGTATTTATCGTGGTTGCATTACATAATATGACGGGTTATACCTTGGGATATGTAATCGCTCGCTTGTCCGGCTTTACGGAGAAACAACGCCGCGCGATTATGATAGAAGTGGGCATGCAAAACTCTGGTCTAGGCGCTGCCCTTGCGGCGACGTATTTCAACCCTGTCGCTGCCTTACCTAGTGCGATATTTAGTGTATGGCATAATTTTAGTGGTGCGTTGGTTGCGAATATTTTTGCTAAGAGAGATGCGAAGTAAGCGTTAGATTTATCACTTAAAGCTTAATGGCAGATGTTTTAGTGTTGGTAAAATAGTTGATTTTAATAATCGATAGGATCTAGCCTATAGCTATTGAAAAAATAATATACCGTTAAAATGATCTTTCTATAGAATCTATAGTTTTAAGCATAATCAAAATATTTATTGTTCTGTATTTCTAACAATTCAGAATCTAAATCTTGGGGGCTCACAACTCTATAACTACTTTGTATGAAATTTCGACCATCATAGTCTAAATATGCAAAGCGATTTGAGTCGTTACCATTAGTCAAAAATAAGTCAAAAAGAAATCTTTTGGGAGTTCCTTTAGAAACAGAGTCCCACTCTTCTTTAATATCTTTCAACAATGAAAAAAGATTAACATAGTCATCTCCTGAACAGATAACTATATCACTATTTTCTCTTGTTTTATAAAATGCTAATTTAAACATATCTTAATTATAAATATCCTCAATAAGATTATAGACTTTATTGCAAATATTTATTGCTCCGTCAAGTGTAGTTACAGTTGATGTTGATTCCGCAAACTGCTCAATATGAAAAAGAGAGTGCCTTCTTTGATAATAATAAGAGTAAGCTTTAAGAACTTCACTCATCTTATTGCCAGAATATAAGTTCTCGTAATTTTCACTTAACCCAATTGCCTTTTTTCTATTATCTAACTTGAATATTTCACCTACATTTCTAGGTTGTTGTACTATTCCATTTTCTGAAAGATGTGTTTTAATTACACCTTCTAACGATCTCAACTCAGCATAAGTCAATAATGAGTATTCAAGTAATTCTGGAGAAGCCGATTTAATACAGTTACTAGAAACCAATAAGTCTTGAATCAATTTTGGTAATTTATCATAAGCATGAGGCAAGTTATTTTTGACTGACTCTATAGCCATTTCAGGTCTAATAGTATTGCCGTCAGCTTCATCTTTCTTGTAAAGTATTCTACTTAACGTGTCTAGGTCAAGCTCTGTAGTCAATGCATAGGCAACTTCCTTATAGCAAGATAAAGGCTTTCCCTGAATTTGTAGTCTCTTAGTGTTTTTGTAATAAGAAATCGTTAATTTATCTTGATAGAACTGCGATTCCAAGACTAGTTGCACACCTCCATTTATTTCTATTTCTTTAATTATTATATTGTTTGATTCTCTAACTGCTTCTATTTGCTCTCTTATAAGTACGATTAAGGTTTCATCGATACCAGCTATAGCCATATTCAAACTAGATATTTCCAACTCACACAGCTTGCTACGTATGTGTTCAGCAACTTGCAAGCTCAGCTCGGGGTTTTTACCCTGAGAATGTTGAAGTGTAGTTGTACCTTTATTATTAAGATGAACTGTTAGTTTGGCAGGCTCTTGACCTGATCTCGAAATTTCATAATATTTCTTCGAAGTACTTTGATTTTTTAATTCATATCTTATATTTTGTTCTTTGCAGTATTCGCTTATACAACTGTCTAAGTCAGACAATCTTAGATTAAGATTCTTGAAACTCATATACTTTTCCATCTAAATATAAGTTCTCTAGCTATATTGCTAGTAAAATGTAAGTTTGATATAGATCACAATAAGGTTACTCAAAAAACTTACTCTTCAGTGAATTTCTTCACTTGTAACTTGAGTACCTCTGCTATTCTATCAGAATTAAGTTGTATATATATAAGATTGATCTAAATAAACTGAAGTCACCCCTATACTTAACTAACTGAAAACCTTCAACTTGCATCAGTATTTGAACTCTAAACCACGACCTTTATTTCGAAAAATCTATGCTAGAACTTTAACATTTGAATGCCTATTACCATTGTATCAAATAGGTGATTTAGCCAAAATACAGGAGATATATGGCTTGGGTAAGTAGATTAAAGCGGCTGTTTTCTTTGGCTGAGTAGGTAATTTTTTTAGGCTACGAACCTTATAGCAATCATAGCTTGTAGCTAAATCCTACGATTGACATCTCCTAAAGTCGATCATGCTTTTTACCCCGCCGACACCGCTCAGAACAGTAAATCACCTGCTCCCAATCCTTCTCCCACTTTTTACGCCACGTAAACGGGCGCTGGCAGACGGGGCAAGTTTTTTGCGGTAAATTTACTTTTTTATGTGCCATCATCTGCCCCCTTGTGCCGTATATCTAATATCTATAGTTAATGTTTACTGCCTATTTATCTTCTTTTTGATGATCCAGCCCTTCATACTTTTTCACCCGGCGGCATTGGTCGGAGCAATAGACCATGCTCTCCCAGTTTTTATCCAGTTTTTTAGTCCAGCTAAACTCGCGCTCGCAGACAGGGCAAAGTTTTTTGCGGACGTTTTTCTTTTTGTGCGCCATAATTTTCTCATTTGTTTGATATAGTCGATTCACTACCATCGGATACGGTGTCAGTCTTGCTTAACCTACTGTTTGTAGCAATTTTACTCGCTGTCATTGTATCCAAATTAGCTGTTGCCAACTATATTACCACTGTCTCTTAATCATAAGCCCTATTTATAGTGCTATTCATAAATGCTAATCATCAGCATTGCTCATAAGCTTTAATAATTAATCATAGCTATTAATCATAATCATCAAAGATTTTGTTTAGCCTGTTGAGACTATTGACGATTAGCTTACCAGATTGATCGGTACTGCTATCAATCGCCAGCTTCTCATCCATACGCATATTGAGTGGTGCAAGCGCCTCTTTGAGCGCATTTGCTATCAGCGCGGTCTGCTGATGAATATCAGGCCTATCACTATCTATCGCTTGACTCTTATCACTGTTGATTAGGCTTTCCGTTAAGCTATTAGATAAGCTATCAGCCATTTTTTGCGCCACTTGTTCAATCGAATCGACTAGCTGTGCCATCAGCGCTTTTTGCACGTCTTGGTTTTGCTTGAGATACTCGCCTTCCACTTTATGGTCGTGCTTATATATTTGTAGCAATTGACTCACGCTTTTCTCAAAGCCATTATCGATGCTGTCGCTGACGACCTTGGCATTGCTGATCACGCTATCGGCAAGGATTTTCTGTGCTTCCAACTGGTTATCGAGTTGGGCTTGCTGTCCTGCTTCTCGTAAGCGAGCGATTTGCTCTGGATTATTTTGCGTGAGGTACGTTTCAAACTGACTACTAATAGCATTAAAACCACTCGCCAAGTCGACCAATTGAGCGACAATGCGCGCGCCTGTATCACCGTCTTCGCCGCCCATGGCTTTATTGCGTAAGAAGTCAGCCTTGATTTGCGCCCAACGCGCAGCCTCTGCCTCAGTCAATTCACCGCGTATCTCAGCGAGCTTCAGTAGATTGCTTTCTGCACCTTGCGTCAATAGCTGCGACTCGCCTAGATAATGATCATCTATCAGCTGATTCAGCTCGTTCTCATTCATGACTGCCGAGAGTTTTTCAGTCATCTTATTCATATTACGGTAACTGCCTTGCAGTTTAAATATCGGCTCGACGCGATATTTATCATCTTGTGAGGCGGACGCAATATAGGCTTGGTTAACATCGAGAATAACTTTTTGCACGGTAAACATATGGCGCAAGATAGCAATAATCTCATTAATCTCTGAGGTGCTATATGGATAGGTCAGCTCGCTGCTTTGCGCTTGGGCAAGATTGGCATTGTCGGCTTTGGCCATTTTAATGAGGCGGTGTACATCGCTCAAATCGCGGTTGGCAAGGGGCGCTAATACCGCATTTGAGGTGAGCGAGTTTTCGATATAACTGAGGGCAAATATCTCTTCCATACCGCTCATGATATCGCCTAAATTGTAGATATCGGCGCGGTTGGCAAGCATATCAGGTACTTTAAACGCTTCGCCACTTTCGGTATATGGGTTACCCGCCATGACCACGCAGAACTTTTTACCACGCATATCATAGGTCTTGGTCTTGCCTTGCCAGACGCCATCGATACGGCGTGTACCATCGCCAAGTGAGATGAATTTCTGCAAAAATTCTGCATGGGTATGCTGAATATCATCGAGATAAAGCATGACGTTATTACCCATCTCAAAGGCTAAGTTAATTTTATTCAGCTCTTCGCGGGCGGTGGCATTGGGCGCTTTTTCGGGATCTAAAGATGTCACATCATGACCGAGTGACGGACAGTTAATCTTCATAAAGATAAGGCCAAGACGATTTGCCACATACTCCATTAAGGTGGTTTTACCGTAACCTGGCGGCGATATCATCATCAGGATACCCATCAAATCGGTACGCTTATCCTCGCCAACCGTGCCCATCTGCTTGGCGAGATTATCACCGATTAACGGCAGATAGCTTTCATTAATCAGACGGTTACGTACAAATGAGGATAACGGACGCGGCATAAACTCATCAAGTCGCAACGTTTCTTTTGATGTATTTAAAATCTCTGAGCGCAGGGCTAGGTAGCGCTTATAAGCCGGAATGACTTGGATGTCGTGATGATGCAGACGACTTAAGAAATCATCGACGGCAAAGGTTAAGGTTTGCTGATGAATGCGCTCATGCTCACCTAGCAAATTATTGACTTGAATTTCAAGCGAGACCTTACTTATGCGACGCTCGAAGCTTTGCGCTTGATTAAGTGGGTTGTTAATACTGGTCAGCGAAGGCGTTGATGAGGTGATTGAAGAAAATGACAAGGCCGATGATGTGCCACTTGTACCTTGATTATCTATTTTTTTACTACCTTGCCCTTTATTAAAAGCCCTTTTATCAAAGCTAGCACCTGAATCAATGAGTCGTTGCACCAAAGCTTCACGCTGAGCATCATTTAACTGGGTAAGTAAGACGGCAATGGCTTCGGGTACATAATGACGGCCACTCTCTAGCTGTTGCTTGCGTAGCGCATCTTTTTCCTTACTCTCAGCAAGCTGCTCTTCACTGAGTGCCTCGCCTGCCTCATCCGTGCCATCAGCTAATACGTTAGCCAACTCAGTACCACCATAATTCTTATCAAGTAGTGCATGAAACCATGTGGCTAGTAGCTCATAGGCTGATTTGGGTTGAAAGCCAAGCTTACTGATAGAAGATTGTAGTTGGTCAAAACTGGCCGTATTTTGCGTGCTGCCTGAGGCACTATTCAATGTTTGGCTTAGCTGCTCACACAACTGCTGCGCTTGTTGGCTGGTTTGCCAGTTTATTGTGCTATGCGCGCCTGCACTTGATTCCGCTGACTGCCCCATGACGCTCACCAAGTATTCACAAGCAAGCTGAACGTAGCTTGGTTTGAAAATGTTGGCGTTATGAACATCACTGGTATTTGAATCTAGTTCTGAATCAAGCTTTGATGATGACTGCTTGCTAGTGCCTTTATCAACGCTAGCACTGTCATCATTATGAGCGGTAACAAAGTCGCGCATTACTTGGCTCATGTCCTCGACCAATAAAGACTTCGCAGTGTCACTGCCCAATGCACGGCGCAGTTGCTCAGCGGTAGTGGCTCTATCTGTCCAGATATTTGCGCGCATCAGCACAGATTCATTCAACCATTTTTCATAACCAAATTGACGTAAGCTATCCAAACCAAGCGCTTGTACGATATTTAGCTGCCAATAAAACAACTGCGCCAAGGCACGTACTTGCGGGGTATAAATCAGAAGCCCTGCCTCACGCAATGTCGGCAGTATTTGCATCAATAATAGCGTAGCATCATGATCATGAATGCCTTTGTCATAGCCAAGCTGATAGCGAGGGGTAGCGTAAGCTTTGACCAGTTTAGACAATGGACTGTCGTTATCAATGTCACCATTAACATCTAAGGTAATGACAGTCGCATCGTATGCTTGATATAAACGTTCTTCGGTTAATCCATCTTGGCTGTTCTTAGCACTTTCGATAATGCTATAGGCCAAATACTCCGCGCGGTACACCTTGTCAGACTCGGAAGCGATATTCATGTCCCAATACGGGCGCAAGGCGTTCAGCTCAGTATTATTAAGCACTTCATAATAGTCGGTACCCGTTAGATGCAAATTCAGCACGCGTGTGCCATCTGACTGTTGACGGCTCAATAAGGTCAAATCTAATGGCTGAGTATTGACCGAAAAACGGTGCTTGCCCAGCTTGATTATCTGACCGCCATCTTCAAACAAATCAGACTTATCTTTTAGACTCTTATAGCTTTCGATTTGAATGGCTTTTAGGCGCGCATCGATGTCATCGGCTTTGACGCTAAAGCCCATTGCTTGCAGCTCTTTTGCGATGTTACGTACCTTTTGTACCAGACCATCTGAGGCAAAATAGGTATTTAACGCCTCTTCCTCTGTAAATCCAGTAACGCCAGTGCTTTGCGTGCGCTTCTTGATACTCTCAAGCATCCGCAGCGCACCATCGCCTAAGTTTTGTGCTTTGCGATTTCGGGCATCGAGCAGTTGCTGTTTATGATTTTCAAAGGTCTCGTAAATCTCTTCACGTTTACTGATGATATCGGCTAAAAACCGATCACCGCTATTGGTCTCCGGATCAGCGAACTGGCTTTCCAGCTCTTCTAACTGCACTAATAGCTTTGCCATTTGCTCGTCTGATTTCTCAGGTGTATTGGCAATGGATAAGGCATTGGCAATCGACTGACCAAACAGCTTAAACTGCGCGCCAAATTGCGCAATGGCCTCAGCTGAGCCTAGGTTTTTGCGTTTATGATTGAGCTTGGCTTTGCTTTGGTTCAAGCTCGCATAAATGGTCGATATGTCATCGATGATTTTCGTGCGTACTGTGGCATCGGCTACATTCAACGTACCCAGCAGCTCGGTCAATAGATCTAACCCTTGCGCTGTTTCATCAATTTTTTCTAGTACAGGTTTTAGTTCAGCATTGGTTTCGGCGGTGTTTAAGCGCTCACTGACGTCTGCTAATATGCCTTCGTAACTTGATAGAGCCTCTTCACCACTTAAAAAAAGCACGGTTTTTTCGGCAAGTTCGCTCTCTGCTTCTTCTAATTGCTTTTGCAACGCTTGTAGCTTATCGCTATCTAAATAACGTAAATCTTCCAAGCTGACCAATCGGCCCTTTTGGCGTCTTAGTGCTGAAAGCTGATCCACATAATCACTGGCAGACTCAAAAGTAGTGACGCGTATCTGCCGCAAAATCTCGTTTTGCTGCGTGTCAGCATCACTCAAAGCTGTTTGGGTTTGCTTTTGGATACTTTGTACTTTGGCGAATTCATCTATGACCAATTCAGCCGTTGCCGTTACTTCCTTAATACTACTGGCGACTTCGTTAAGCTCAGGCTCAGACAGCCAATAGTAACTGTCAAAGAGACGACTGCTATTGTCAGCCAATTCTTCATAGAGCTTTTGTGACACGCTTTGATTATCAATGAGGCGAGTAATACTATAGAGATCGGAGATACCGCGCACCAACTCTTTATTACCAATTTTGCCATAAAAGCTGGTACTTTCAGGCAACTCACTGACATACTCAGGCGACGCATAAGGTGTATGCCATATCTGCATCGGGTGAATGCGTGATGGTTCACTTTGATCACTAAACAGCATTAAACGCCCATTATCAGCTAATGCCATACCATTGCAGTAAATAGGATTTGCCAATTGTTTCTTGATAAGATTATAAGGAAATAATCCTGTGATACCTAAAGCAACGTCATAAAATAAAAACAACACATCTTCGCCATTGGGCGATACGATTTTACGTTTAAATTTTAAGTCTTTAGCACCGACATTATTGGCATCGAACAGCTTATACTCACCCGTTTGCAGATAATAACCACCCGGAAATATGATACCGTGATCCTCAGGCAGCTGCACACACGACTGTCCTATCGCATCTAAACGCAGTACCACTTCGGTCAAAGTGTTATAAACAAAATAACGATAACTGTCTTCGCGATACGGCAGTATTTTCAGCAGTATTAAACTGCCAACTTTGGCATAAGCAATTTCAGCGTCAGTCAACGACTGGGTGCGGTCATTCACAGGCTCGCTATAAATACCCTGCCCTGATTGGGTGTTATCCTCAATCTTAATGGTCAAATCGCCACCAATAGTTTCCACAAATATGGTATCTAAGATATTCATATGCGGATGTTTACCATTGATCATCTGATC
Source organism: Psychrobacter sp. UBA2769 (assembly GCF_002352555.1). NCBI lineage: Bacteria > Pseudomonadati > Pseudomonadota > Gammaproteobacteria > Moraxellales > Moraxellaceae > Psychrobacter > Psychrobacter sp. UBA2769. Next base: position 122,609 of record NZ_DEIR01000015.1, read on the forward strand.
ACGCGTGGTATCTACCCAATCAAAATCGTAAGCAGGAGGCAAATCGATATCACGTTCGCCGCGATTGTCTACGTAAACAATCTGGGCAGATTCTGGTATGCCTTGGCTAAAATCTAGGGCAAAACGAAACACCCGAATATCGGTGATACGCTCGCCAATTTGAAAGGCCAATAGCAACTTACTGTCTTTGACAGTCAGCTGAATTAACCGTGTCTGCTTGTAATAGCGATATAGCTCGTTAAAATCTTGGACAAATGCCTCTTGATCTAAAAAGGTATTTTTTAGATCCACTTCTTCCAGCTGATATTCTTGGTCAGTATGTTCGCTGCTATTGTTATCGGTAGTGCTTTGGGCGTTTGCTGTAGTTGCCCCGTTATCAGTATCAACAACGTTTTCGCTATTATTATCATCGTCATTTTTTTTAGCAGGATCTATCAATCGATATAGTGAGAGCACATCCTTGATATTACTCGCCCGCTTTAGCCCCATAAAGACGTTGTAGCCGAATAGCATATAATCACCGACTTGCACCATGTCTTGCGCCACACAGTTATATTCGGTGCGAATGCGGGTGCGAGCGATGACTTGCATTTGGGTACTGCCAAACTCTTGCAAGCGCGCATTATTCAGCTTGGCAGTTTGTTGCTCTAGACGAGCGCCCTGCTCAGTGAGACGTTTTTTAATAAGCTCATAAGCATTGCCTGAGGCGACCGCTTGATCCGCTTGCTCGGATTGGTTCTGGCTATTGGTATTATTTGGATTGGTTGCGTTTTGCGTATCCGCCATCGTTGCTCGTCCATTTTATTTTCAGGCAATAAGATAAATCTAAGGTTTTTTTGAATCAAAGAAGCACTTCAGGGAAGTAATAAAGGTCTGGAAGAACTTGATCCTACTGCTAGAAAACTTATAAATTCTAGCCGTGTAATCTTAGCTTGTCAGGCTAAAAAATCTGCCGCCTAAGCAACAGATTTTTTATTAAAATTAAAATTACTAGTTATTATATTGAGCAGTCTTATTAGGCTCGTCATTAGCTTTGTTGGCTTTATTGGCGTTGTTCGCTTTTGTCATCACTTGATTGGCCATCATAGTATTGATAATGCCGCTTAAAGTATCTGACTTGCCAGCGAGACCATCAATAGCTTTACCGATAGATAACGATTTGGCAAAATTATCGAAGAAGTGCGCTTCACCGCCGACGATATCGATTTTGGCTTTTTGTAACGCGACCGCCAAGACTTCAGCATTTTCTTTGGCAATCTCTTTACCGGCTTCAATTGATGCCATGGCTTCTTGTAGCGCAGTTTCAAGTCCCATACGGAACTCTTCGTGTTCGCGTGCTTCCTTGCTCATACTACCCATGGCATTGAATTTCTCGACCAAACCATCTGCTTCGGCTTGGAAATGCGCACGGGTAACTTCCGCTTTTGCCAGCCCAACTTCACGTTCCGCTTTGGCATTAGACTCACCGCGCGCGGCGATAATCTCAGCATCAGCCATGCCTTTTTCGCGTTCTGACTGTGCTTCCGCTTGACCAGTCGCTTTGATAATATTAGCCTTGGCAAGCCCTTCTTTTTCCAAAGATACAGACTTGGCTTCTTGAATGGCTGCTTCAGCAAAACCATGCGCAGACTCTTCAGCTTTGATACCTTCCGCCATTTTCATTTTGGCTTCAGATTCCTTGGCAGCGGCCTCAAGATTGGCCGTCGCAAGCGTGGTAATCTCAACCGCTTTATGCTTAGCAGACAACTCTTCTGCTTCAGCCTTTTTCACCTGACGTACTTTGATTTCTTCGGCATCGGCTTCGGCGGCTAGGACACGCGTTTGCTTCGAGCGTTCGGCTTCACTCACTTCGCGGACTTCTTTGATACGCTCTTCTTCTTGTGCAACCGTTTTATCTACCGCGATACGCTCACGAATGACGTTAGCAATTTCTTTTTTCTCAAGCTCAATGGCGCGTTCAGCTTCAATACGCTGCAAGTCAACTTCACGCTCACGCGAGACGATTTCTAAATCACGAGCGCGGGTGACTTTTTCTTCTTCAATCACAACGGCACGTAAGCGGTTCTGTCCAGCGACTTCAATTTCACGCTGTTGATTTTCACGCTGAATCGCTAAATCTTGCTCAACCATGATAACGGCTGTTTCGGATTTTTTACGCTCTTCTTCTTCAATTTTGCGCGTTTCAGCGGTTTCACGGGCAATCACTGAGGCGATTTCACGGCGCTGTTTAGCTTCAGCATCGGCTTGCTGGCGCTCTAACTCAAGCATCGCCTCTTTGGTCTCGACGTTTTTCTTCTTAACGGCCAGCTCTTCGTCACGCTCAAGCTCATTGGTGATGACGTTTTGGAAAGCTGTTAGCTGGGTAATCTTTTTGATACCTTCAGCATCCAAAATATTGCTTGAATCGAGTGACGCTTTCGGAGTTTGCTCTAAGTAATCAATCGCCACGTCTTCTAAGACATAACCATTAAGATCATTACCGATTTCTTGCACGATGCTGTCACGAAACTCGCTACGGTTTTCGAAGAGTTTGACGAAATCAATCTGCTTGCCTACTGTTTTTAACGCTTCTGAGAACTTAGCATTAAATAGCTCATTGACGGCAACTTTATCAGAGGCGCGCTCCACCCCAACCGATTTGGCAACTTTAAGGACGTCTTCTTCTGTTTCATTAACACGCAAGTAAAACGCCACTGTAATATCCGCACGCATATTATCGGCGCAAATCAGCCCTTCTTTACCGCGTCTATCCACCTCTAATGTGATAAGGGAAATTCTCATCAATTCTTTTTTATTGATAATCGGCCAAACAAAACCGCCATCAAAACGTACGGCGATTTTACTCACGCCATTGATAATCAGCGCTTTGCCCTGCTCTACCTTAAAATAAAAGGCTTTGAGCATTAACAGCGCTGCCATAATAAAAACAAACGCCAGCACCACAACCACGCCGACGATAATGAGTATATCCATATTCATTCCTTTAATGAGAACATTGCAACCAAATTTAAAACAGTTAATACCATACTTAAAAACAAACTATTAGCTATCTCTGTACCGCCAATCAGCCAACTTATAAAGCGAATGGAGAAATGTTATTTATTTCAATTTTAAAATTATTTATAGCGGCGGTTTATACAACTTTTCTTTTACGGGAGCGACTCGGTAGGTATTGGTTTCTTCTAAATATTCTATCAACGTCACTCTATCACCCTGCCTGAGCAAATCATTATTGATGTCTGAACGAATTTTGAGTATCAAGCCTGCGCCGCCGTCATTTAATTCTACTTCACCATGTTTGTCAGTTACACTCAGCGTACGTACCACGGCAATTTTACCGATATTACTAGATGCATTACGTTTGGGGATTTTGGCAATATTTTTGCGAATGGGAGCAATGATCATACCTGTTAGCCACATAGATACGACCAATACAAAGATGAGCGCCCCTGTACCAAAGAGATAATACAAAAGACCAGAGTCAAAATATTGATGTAAAAAGCTCGTATATAAGTAGCTTAATAGCCAACCAATTAAGCTGATTAGGCTTAGTATGATGATGAGTGGCACGCCATAAAGACCAAATTTGAGCATGAGACCAGTGAAAAACCCCGTCGATGACAAGGTAGAAACATCACCATCTGGCTCACCAAAATCTACGCTATCCATATCTGCCATGCCGAGTAATGACACCAGCCAATATAGCGTCACAAACATGACAAGCCCCGTAAAAATAATCGTCGGGTACAAACTGATTTTAGTGATAAAAACTAAAAAGGACTCTTGCATGAACCGCTCTCTCCTTTTGCTCGCCTAATCCAAAATTTTGATGTCTTGGTTATACGATTTTTTATATGACTGAAAGTTACTCGACGTTTCTTTAATGAGATTTACTTCATTCAGATTTATTATTTCAGCTTCAACTATTACCTTAGTGCTCAAGACTTTATTCCAGAAACTTTGCTTGTTGTATTTTAAACACTAAGACAGTATTGCCATATAGTAATTGGCTGTGAGGAATTTAACGTACGACTATACCACCTCTAAATCGCAGTTTATTCAATCAACTTATGTTTCTTTGTTAGCGATTATATATACATTCCATTACATAATACATAGGTCTTGCTCTTACCGACCCCAAATCGGTGAGCGCACAACGCCGCCTGTCTTACTACTAATTGCGTAACTTGAATGGCCAGCTAAAGAATGAATAACTAAACTGCTACCATTTTGACCGCTCACTTGCGAAAGCTTTGTGGGATAGACGGCGTACTGTGCAGAAGGCGACAGACGCGCGGGCTCATCCAGTCCCGTTTCTGCTAAATTGATAACTTGTCCTGTAGCAAGCGTCATCACCGCCGCCTTACGACCATTGAGGTATGCCAAACGTTGACCATCTAAACTCAGTTGCGGACTGGCCGCATAGCCGGCTGTCGGTATAATACTCGCATGACCCGTGGCAAAATTATAACGATAAATACTTGGGCGACCAGCGCGAACTTTATCACTGGTATAAACAAAGCTTTGCCCGTCGCTAGCGTAGCTTGGCTGCACCTCAGTACTTGGCAACGTGGTCAGCTGTTTGGTATTGCCGTCACTTAGGCGCATCTCATAGATATCAGCATTACCACCAACTGTTGAGCTATAGAGCAGTTTTTGCCCATCTGGCGAAAATGAGGCTGATAAATTACTGCCCTCCGCATCTACGATTAGATGTTGCGTGTTGCTTTTGCGCTCATAAATATAAATTTTGGGATGCTGGCGCGGTGCTTGTTTGCTATAGGCCAGCATCTGACCATCTGCTGACCACGCTGGCGCATAGATATAACCATTTAACTGATCTATCAATTGGCGGTCGCTGCCATCAGGACGAATGCTATAAAGTGTCGATATCTTTGCAGCGCCAAACCCTTGCTCTTCGACATAAGCAATGCGCCCTTGCCGATCTATCGCTGGCATGCGCGCCGTCAGTGGATTGCTCGCACGCATATCAGCAGGTGTTTGAGCCATATTATTTGTTGTTAATGTTTGACAACCCGTTAACAAACTAAACACCGTTATAGCCGTGATGCTACTCAGCGCACGTATATCGAAAAATGACTTTGATACAAAGATTTTAAACATAAGATGACGTCCAATAAAATGTTGATTATTGCGTACTGAGAATCTTAATAAATAAGGTTAAAAAATGAATAGCATAAAAAACATCATTGCTGCCTGAATACTTTGCTGCCTAAATACTTGGTTTAGCAGCTCATGACAGTGTAGCGTAAACCATGGCAAATTTTAGATAAAAAAATGCCCCACTGCTTAGTGAGGCATTATTTATATTAAATTTTATAGCATTTGTATTAAATAAATCAGTTACTTAAAGACTGCTTTATTTAGCAACGGCTTTAAAATAAGCGACTTGATTGTCGTTTTTAATAGTCAAAACAGGCACATTATTAGCATTATTATTGATGCTGTATTTACCTTGTACCGTCGCCAATGTCGCGGTATCAAAGCTGGCTTGTGGCTCAGGGCATGCCATCATCGTCGACATGACATTACCTAATACAACATTGCCATTTACGACGCTATAACTAGCACCTATGTTATTACAAGTATTGGTAAAGGTCACACGGTTGGTGGTGCCATCTTTAAAGAATTTTAGCGTTAATGGTTTTGCTGGATCAAAGAACAATTGGCTTACTTTCTCGCCATTGGTGCGCTTAGCATCGACAAGCTGCCAGTTATGCGCTTGTAGGGCATCAGCAGTAATTGGTTGAGTCACAGGTGCGGTAACACTAGGGGTCGTGGTTTGGCAACCTGCTGCAGCAAGTGTACCAACAGCAAGGGTTGCAGCCATCATCATTTTAGTCATGTTTTTCATATTAGCTCCTGTAATGGTTAACATTCAAAATAAAAAAGTAGTCATTATCTTTTATTTTAAGTATGCATTTTTATTATGATTAATTTATTGTCTTCTTCATTAACCTAAACAATGGCGCTATTATGCACAAATGATAGCTGACTGTCATTATAGATTGGGTATCGATTACCGCGTTATTTGTTCCACTGTATGGTTTTTTTGCTAACGCACCTTATATGAGGAATTATTACCTGCTAACGCTTTAGCCAATAGTTCGTTTCGAAGCCAAGCCTTTATCGAATGTAATCAAGCATTAAATTAATTAGAATTGGAATTGACACTAGAATTTAAAGCAGCTGCCTTTTGCTTTTGCAAAGCCGCATATCCTGCTAAGCGTTTGCGTTCTGTTTCATTAAATAGCTGCTGCTCTATTTGATTAATTTGAGTTTGCCCTTGTACTTTATCTGCATTTTGACTTAACAGCTGCTGTTTTTGTGTTTGATACTGCTTAAAACGTTGATCAAAGTCAGCATCTTGTTGATCGACCTGTGCAAGCCTTGCTGCTGCTGGCGCGCCGACCAAAGCACGGCGCATATTGTATAATTCTTCAGCCGTTGCGCCTTGCGCCTGCATCTGCTCTGTACGACTGATTAACTCCTCCAAATTGGCTTGCTGGGCGATATTGGTTTTAATCGCATTGTCTGGCATACGGCTAATATAATCCTGTCTGGCCGCTTCTTTTTGCGCGTCAGAGAGCTGCTTGTCTTGGTTGATTTTGACCATCGCAAGACTGTAATCATCATACTCATCTTCTGCCCCAAAGAAGGCTTTAATGGTCGCTTTATCAAAATGTTGCTGGCGCAATTTGGCGACGTCTTGTTTTTGCTGTGCTACCACGTTTAAATCCAGCTCGCCAGTTTTTGTCGCTTGTAATTGTAGGTTGCCATAACGGTTTTCTATAGCAGGAATCGCTTTAAGATAGGCCACGTATTGGTCAAATATCGTCACCGCTTGGCTTGCCGCTGGCTCTGGCGTGTGACTGCGGATATAGCTTTCCACCCGAGCATAAATGACGGCTTCCTCTTCTTCGCCTAGCGCCGATAAGAAATAATCAAATAAGCGCCTTAAGCCTTCAGTAACGACCAGCTGCTTATTTTCATCAATGATAATCTCACCATCTACATCCGTCCCTTGCAAGGAGCGCGGTAGACTCTCAAGACCTGTGGTAAATTGGCTACTGCTTTGCTGAGATAATGTGTCAATGCCATTATTAACATTTGCTTCGTCTGTAAAGCTGGCACTTGTTTGATTGTCCAGCGCTGTAGACTGCTCTTGAGAATAAGCATTACTATCATTATTCGGCTTAAACCACCAAATAATCGCTCCTACTAAAACGACTATGACAGCGATGATAACGGGCAAAAATGGTACACGGCGATTATGTGACATAACGACAATATCTTATTTAATCAAGCGGTTTATATAGGGAGTTACTATCCATAAAATGGGATAAAATAAAAGGGTCACTATTGAACTTACCCTTTTATTTAAAAGCGGTTAATTTGCTAACTTATATATAAGCTCTAAAACAAGCTTTAAAAACTAGCTTTATAAGTTGGCTTTTTTCAAGCGGTTAACCTGATCGCGATATAAAGTTTTAGGACTAGGCTGTCCCCATGCCGTCAAACCCAATACTTGATTTGACGAATCTAAATGGTTCATTTTATAGTCATCACGAATCACGTAGCCTAAACGGCTAGAGCAAGCAGAAACCAAACCATCATTGCTCTCGCCATCAAAGGTTGTCCCAGTCAATGCTAAGAGATAATCACTGGGATCTAAGCCATTGGTCACTTGACCGATACCGCTAAAAGAGTAGTACCTGATACCGTTGACTTCATTATTGGTAGGTTGACCACAATAACTGCTAGGCATAGCGGCTGGAAACTTGGCGTTAAACTTCGCAGAAGACGCAGTAGATAGCGCCGTTACCGCCTCCCAGCCATCTTGCTCTTGTATCTCTTTAAAGCTGATACCCGAGCCGACGTCCATAAAGCCACCAACGAACTTAAAGAACCCTAAAGCAATCTGAGAGCCTACGTTAAATTCACCTTCAGCATAGCCACTATTCGCGCTACCTTCCACGACTTGCTTAATGACCCAGTCAGCCATTTTTGAGCCTTGCTCGGGACTTGAAACCGCGGTCACAGAGGCAACATAATTAGGCGCCACACCAGCGACATAACGAATATCGATACCGCCCATACTATGGCCAAATAAATTTACTTTGGGTTTACCTGAAATCGCTGTAATGGTTTTGATTTGTTGTAGTAATTGCTCACCGCGCACTTCACTGTTATTAACAGCGGAGGTCTTAGTGCTATAAACCTCGCTGCCACCTGCCATCAAGGTTTCAGGAATACCATAAAAGTAGTCAAGTACGCCAAACAGCTTCGTCCAGCCGCCAAGCCCATGCGCCATTACGACAGGATATTTGGTATCGGTATGGCTTGAGGTAAAATACTTGCTACTGACCAGTTTACAGCCGGTTGGATTGGCGCAGTTATAATACTGCCCAGCTGCTTGGGCAGAGGTGGTTTGCAGGGTCATCAGCAGCACACCAGCGGCAATAGAGCCTGCGGCACCCAGTGAGGGTAAAAGTGCACGTGGCGTGAGCGGCGCGCGAAAACGGTCTTTGAGAGTCATAACAACATCCTTGTTATTGTAAAAACGGGGGTTTAAAGAGGTTTTTATCGTGCTTATTTTTTAACGCTTAGTGCTTATTTTTTAGCGCTCAGTTATTGCATCCTGCACCAAGCGCTAAAAACCGTTGCCAATTCATTTAGCAAACAAAATTACAATACTTCTATAATCTGCAACATTCAACTGCTTTTTTACGTCTACAGCCTATTTCAATGACTTTATAGTCACGTATATGCATATAAATGCGCTGAGACGATTGGTATCAGTATATTGCACTGATTTGGTAGAGGCGTACAAACTCGCTAAGCACTTTGCAAAACAGTGCCTACTACATTTATGGTATAATTGACAACCCAAATTCTATAAATATAAGTACGACCATGATGACTAAAAAATCCCTTATCCAATCTCCTGAAGCCATAGAAAAAATGCGCGTGGCTGGTAAACTTGCCAGTGATGTCCTTGTAATGCTCGACGAACACGTCAGAGTGGGCATCAGCACCGAAGCATTAAACCAAATCGCCCATGATTATATCGTTAATGTACAAGAAGCGATTCCTGCGCCCCTTAACTATAATGGCTTCCCAAAATCTATCTGCACCTCGGTCAACCATGTGGTTTGTCACGGTATTCCAACCGACAACAAGCTGCTAAAAGATGGCGATATCATCAATATCGATGTCACGGTCATTAAAGACGGCTATTATGGCGATACCTCAAAAATGTGGATTGTCGGCAATGGCTCAATCATGGCGCAACGTATTTGCAAAGTGGCGCAAGAAGCCCTTTATGCTGGTATGAGTGTGGTCAAAAACGGCGCGCGCTTGGGCGACGTCGGCGCGGCTATCCAAGAAGTGGTCGAACCGGAACGCTTTAGTATTGTGCGCGAGTTCTGTGGACACGGTATCAGTAATGAATTCCACCACGAGCCACAAGTCATGCACTATGGTAAAAAAGGCACGGGTTTTGAGCTAAAAACTGGCATGACCTTTACCATTGAGCCGATGATTAACCAAGGTACGTGGCAGACCAAGATTTTACCGGACGAATGGACGGCTATCACTAAAGACCGCAAGCTGTCAGCGCAGTGGGAACATACCATGGTGGTGACGGACAATGGCTGTGAGGTATTTACCACTCGCCCCGAAGAAGACTTAAGTTTTTTGACCCAGTAATATCATAAAAGATCGCCTAGGCGGTCTTTTTTTTGCCTTATAATTCAGGCATATTGACCATGCTGCTTATTGATTTTTATTTTGATAATTTTAATGTAAGTTTAATAGTAGTTTTAATAATAACTTTAGTGCTAAGTTTGATGACAGCACTGTTAATACTCTCAGTAGCACGTTCGTTTTAGTACCCTCATTTGCAAATTTTTAACTGGATAACACTCATGTTTAATTGTGATGTCGCGGCCATTGATTTAACGCCCATGCCCTTACTTTCAACCAATAGCGCGACACTCTCAGCGGATAGCGTGGCAACTGTTTCACCGCTAGTAGATGAAAGCGAGAGAAGCAACGCCGTTCATGCAACGGATATAGCAATAGCCGCGCTTCCTGAATGGCTACTGCAAATCAATGACGATATCAGCCGCGCGCTCGAACGCGGCGTCAATATTCGCCAATTGGTCACGGCGCGATCCTGCGTCATCGACGATTTACTGATTGCTTTATTTAACTGGTTTGAGCTTGATAAGACTGACTTGGCATTGTTTGCCACCGGCGGCTATGGTCGTGGTGAGCTGTCATTATATTCAGATGTCGATATTTTACTGTTGACGCCAAATGAGATTACGGCTGATAGCAGTGAGAAAATTGATAATTTAGTCGCGCTCCTATGGGATATTGGGCTTGAGCCTGCCCTATCAGTACGCAGCGTTAGTGAATGCTTGGAAGCGGCACTAGACCATACTATTGCGAGCACCCTATTAGAAGCACGGCTATTAATCGGCAATGAGGAGCTGCAAGAAGTACCCCATAAAATCGTCAATACCCAATGGTCGCCACGTGATTTTTATGAGGTAAAAATCGCTGAAGCAAAAGCGCGTTACTTACAGCACAATGCCACCGAGTATAATCTTGAGCCCAATATCAAAACCGCGCCCGGTGGTCTGCGTGATATTCATATTATCGGTTGGGTGACCAAGCGCTACTTTCGGGTCAGTAAGCTTTATGACTTGGTACAACAAAACTTTTTGACGGAAAAAGAGTTTGATGAGTTAAATTTCGCCGAAGGCTATTTATGGCAAATACGCCATTATTTACATGAGCTGACCGGTCGCAATGAAAACAAGCTGTTGTTTGATTATCAGCGTGAAATTGCCCAGTTAATGGGTTATGAGACGCAGCCCGATGATCAGCCTAATGCTGCCGTTGAGCGCTTTATGCGTGATTATTATCGCTGCGCCATGCAGATATCGACATTATCTGAGATGCTGACCAATCATTACTATGAGACGATTATAGAGCCGCAATTGCCGGATGAAGAGCGGCCAAAAAAACATCCTATCAACGCCCGCTTCAATCAAGTCGGTGAACAAATCGCGATGTCACATCATCGGGTATTTGCCCAGCACCCAGAGTCAATTTTAGAGATGTTTTTACTCATGGGTCAGTACGGCATCAAAAATGTCCGTACCCACACCCTGCGCGCGCTAAAAATAGCGGCGCGCGGTATCGATCAGGTTTATAGAGACAACCCGACGCATCAGGCGCTTTTTTTAGCCAATTTAAAAGAGCAAAACTACTTATTTCATCGTCTGCGCACCATGAATCGTTATGGCGTTTTAGGCAGCTACATTCCTGCTTTTGCCCAAGTAACGGGGCTGATGCAGTACGATTTATTTCACCGCTATACGGTCGATGCCCATACTTTATTTTTAATTCGTATTTTGCATCGTTTTACCGATCCGCGCTTTTCTGAAGAATTTCCACTGGTCAGCTCTATCTTCCAACGTATCGAGCGCAAAGAGATTTTGGTATTGGCGGCGATGTTCCATGATATCGCCAAAGGTCGTGGCGGCAACCATAGCTTACTTGGCGAAACGGAATCAATTGAGTTTTGTCTTGCCCATGGTATGAGTACCGCAGACGCCCATTTGGTCGGCTGGCTGACCCGCTATCATCTATTGATGTCGATGACAGCACAGAAAAAGGACATCTCAGACCCAGAAGTGGTGACGCTGTTTGCAGACTTAGTCGGTAACGTTACCCATCTAAACCATCTTTATGTTCTGACAGTTGCTGATATGAATGCCACCAATCCACAGCTTTGGAACAGCTGGCGCGCGACCTTGATGAAACAGCTGTATTCTCAAACGCGGCGCATCTTACGCGCCGATATCGACGCGCCGACCAACCGCCAAGATATGATTAGTGCCACGCGCAAACAAGCACTGGCCATGCTTGATAATGTTGACAATCAGCATATGAATCGCGATGAAGTGTTAAGGCTGTGGGATGACTTGGGTGATGAGTATTTTTTGCGCGAGATTGCAGAAGATATCTTATGGCATACCGAAGCTATCTTAAACCATCCGCCCCTTGGCCGCGCCTCTGATGCCGATAGCACGCCATTGGTGGTATTGCGCGAGCATCGTGAGCTGGCGCTTGATGCGGTGCAGGTGTTTGTTTACACCCAAGATCAGGTCAATTTATTTGCCGTTACTATGGCAGTCTTTGATCAGATGAATCTAGATGTATTGGATGCGCGTATTATTACCGCCACCCGTGATTTTGCCTTGGATTCATATGTATTGCTCGATCGTAGCGGCACGCTATTGGTCGATATCGACAGCCAACAAGAACTTAAACAGCGCTTAATCGATGCTTTTAAAAACCCGACCGTTCCCAAGCTGACGCATCGTAAGATTCCGCGTCAGCTGCGTCACTTTGATGTAGCAACGACGATTAACTTTGAGTTTAATGAAGCCTCAAATCAGCATATCATGAGTTTAGAAACCCTTGATCAACCAGGCTTACTTGCCCGCGTCGGACAAGTGTTTTTACAACAAAAGATTGAGGTGCATGCCGCCCGTATTACCACGTTAGGCGAGCGTGCCGAAGATATGTTTTATATCAGTGATCAAGACGATTTGGCATTATCGGCTGATAAGCTTGAGACGTTAAAAGCGACATTGATAGAAAGTCTCAGCATTCGCAACGAGGCTTAATGTATCTAGGATATTCATTTTAAAGCCGAGACAGTGCGACTGGGATGAATTTTTTGTAGCCTCTGTGATAACAGCAAGCAAGAAAAATCTAACCAGTCGCACATCACTCTTTAGGTGTCGATTTTGTTTTGAAGCGCTTATATTTAGGTGCTTTATTTATGTTTTATTTGAGCTTAAATATTTATCGTTAAAAGAGTAAAAACCTAACCGTTAAACAGTAACAAAAAACGCTTGATAGTTAATAGCTATCAAGCGTTTTTTTATAAAACCTGATTCATATAAAGAGGATATATATTTTAAAGCAGATTATCCAATCAACTATTTTATAGATAGCCTATTTCTATAACACACTTTTATAGATGATCTCACTGGCATTTTCTTTCAGCTCATCATCAGCAAGCTCTAACGGCAACGTTTGCGCTTTTAGCTGCTGTTGCCCCAGTATCAAGCGCCCAGCCTCCACTTCTTTTTGTAATAAGCGCTGCAAGCTTGCCAAACGAAACTTGCCATCGTAATATTCATAGATTTGCCGTAAAGAAATCGGCGCCTTGGCATGCACATCACGATATAGGCTATCTGCCGCCAAAATCGTCATCTCATTAAGCAATTCTTCGCGCAATACATCGGCTTGATTGATTTTGCTTTGTAAATGGTTGGCAAATCGACCTTTAAAATAAAGCATCCCGATAAAAATCAGCGTCTGTATGGCGAATAAGCCTATATACTGCCATAAAGGCAGCGAAATATCTAACAGCTTGCTTAGCAGCATCAGTACCATCGCCACAATAACATAGCTGACCAATTGCCAAAGCAGCCACATCATAAAGCTATTATCGCCAAACCAAAACATCTGCCTTTCTTTTAACAACGTCAGCTGCTGCCGCGCTTGCCACCAGACATGCTCGCGTTGTTTTAATTGCGCGTACAGCTCGGCACGCTGATTCCCATCAAAACCTTTGTCATTGATATCTTTAGCGCTGCGCTCATCAGTTTGTAAAACACTAGACATATCAAAGTATCCTTAAAATAATCTGTCGTTGCTGCGGACAGTTATTTTTTGCTTGGTTAATAAGTTACACCTGCTCAATCTTATCGATGCTTAATAGCATGATGAAAATTGGCTAGACTCAAAACTCATTGT
>NZ_DEIR01000015.1:136512-155411 GCF_002352555.1 Psychrobacter sp. UBA2769
ATGGACAATGATAAGCATGAGAAGAAAAAGACAAAAAATAAGAGAAGTGCTACACTGCTCAAATGTAATTTTTCTTTATAACTTTATTATTAATTGTCCATTATAGTTAGCCTACTTATGAATCACAACTTAACGACCCTGCATCCTTACCCGTTCGCTAAGATGGCGACTTTACTTGCCAACAGTACGCCAGCCCATAACCACAGTGAAATTAAGCTGGGTATTGGGGAGCCAAAACATGAGCCACCCGCCTTTGTGTTGGACGTACTACGCGAAAACTTGGACAAAATAGGCCAATATCCAACCACTAATGGGCTGTTCGAGCTGCGCCAAACCATCGCTCATTGGCTGGAGAAGCGCTTTTTTTTAAATCATCTCGATCCTCATAGCCAAGTATTGCCAGTCATGGGCACGCGCGAGGCGATTTTTAGCTTGGTGCAAGCGGTGATTGACCATACATCAACCGAGTTATCCGAAAGCATTTCTAATCAGTCAGCCAGTAAAAAAACGCCGGAATCTGCGCAACCACCTACGGTTGTGATGCCCAATCCGTTTTATCAGATATACGAGGGCGCGGCGATACTGGCGCAAGCGACGCCGTACTTTATGCCTTGCACCATTGATAATGATTTTAAAGGTAACTACCGCGCCGTACCAAAAGACGTCTGGACGCGCACGCAGTTATTGTTTGTCTGTAGTCCGAACAATCCAACTGGCTCAGTGATGACCATGGACGATTGGGAGTACCTATTGCGTTTATCGGACCAATACGGTTTTATCATTGCCAGTGACGAGTGTTATAGCGAGCTGTATTTTGATAGCGCGCCGATTGGTCTATTGCAAGCTTGCGCAGCACTCGGTCGTCATGACTTTGAAAACTGCGTGGTATTTCACTCTTTATCTAAGCGTTCAAACTTGCCCGGTCTGCGTTCAGGCTTTGTCGCGGGTGATGCCAATATTTTGCAGCCTTATCTGCAATATCGCACTTATCAAGGCTGCGCGATGCCGATACCGCATCAGCTCGCCTCTATCGCCGCTTGGGAAGATGAAAAGCACGTGGCGCATAATCGAGCACTCTATCAAGAAAAATTTGCCTTATGGATGTCGGAGCTCGGCGAATTACTTGATTTACGCATGCCAGAAGCAGGTTTTTACTTCTGGATAAAAGTGCCTGAGCAGTTTGATGGCGATGATGAAATCTTTGTCAAAGCCTTGTACGAGCAAGCGAATATTCACGCGCTGGCTGGGCGTTACTTGTCACGTGAGGTCAATGGGGAAAATCCAGGACAAGGTTATGTACGCATTGCCTTGGTTGCCAGTGTTGAAGAAAGCCGCGAAGCCATCAGTCGCATTCGTCAATTGCTTGGCGCTTAAAAGCTCATATTAAAAACAAGCTTAAAAGCTTGTTGAAAGACAATTTAAGCGCTAGAACCACTGATAATTATTACCATACTACCAAGAAACCGCCAATAACCACAATATTATCATGGTTATTGGCGGTTTCCTGCTATGCTGTTTATCAAACAATGCTATAGTAAAAATAACGCGTCTCAGTTTCTTTATTTATTTAGTATCAGTAAAACTGTAAAACCTTTCTTATTAAACTTCTTGTTAAATATGCCATCAAGGATGATGCCATGCCCCATCTTGATTTTACCCAGCCGCCCTTTGATGTATTGAGCGCGGCTGAACGCCAAAGTATCAAAAAAAATACCCAAGTTCGTTATCTTGCTAAAGATGAGTACTTGCCTGCAGACGATTTGCAATACTTTTATGTGGTACTCAAAGGACAAATCGAGCAGCTGCTTAATGGTGAGTTTGTCGCGTCCTATTTAGGCAGCAATCATACCGACCATCTGAATAGCAACGATTGGTTTGACAGTCGGCGGCTACCAAAATCACTTATAGAAGGTGATTTGCCAGAAAGCAGCGAGCCAACTAACGCCCTCCTTAGCCGTGCTGAACCTCCAAGTAAAAACCCGATATCACTCTACGATTTTCGAGCTATCGAAGACACGCTGCTGTTACAAGTCAATGGCGCAACCATTGACAAAATCAGTGCGCAAAACCATCTGGTGCGTCAATTATTATCAGAGGATTTACCCGAACGCCTAAAAGCATTGCAGCAGCGGCGTAGCAGCCAGAGCTTAAGTACCGCTAGCTACCATAGCTATAATGAGCAGCAAGAAGTGCAGCAGATTATGATGCAGCCGGTGATTGATGTCCGCTTATTGCCGGTACATATCATCGACGCCACTAGTAGCCTATATGACGCTGCCCATATCATGACTAAGGAGGGGCTTAAGCATGTGTTGGTGCGACCGCTCAACCAATTAAGCCAAAGTAAAACACAAACACACGCGCAAACATTAGATAATGATTTAGATAGCGATTTAAATAGTAACTTAGACAGTGATAATGGCCGTTTGCAAGCGCCTGAGGCTTACTTTGGTCGTACGCTAGGCATTTTGACCGATACCGATATCTGCCGCGCAGTGAGCGACCAACAAAACCCTGCAACAACCCCTTGCCAGCGTTATGCGAGCTTCAATTTGCGTACTATCGATGCTCATGATGAGATTGGCGATGCGCTATTGACCATGACGCGCTACCGTATCCATAGGCTGCCTGTGATTGACGCTAATGGTGAAGTCGCAGGTGTACTTGGGCAAAGCGATATGCTCGCCCATATTGGTCATCATTCGCAGCTGATTAGTATTCAGATTGAAAAAGCAAAAGACTTGCCAAGCTTAGATACGGCGGTTGAGCTTATTGGGCGTTATATTCGTGCGCAGCATCAAAATGGGGTAAAAATCGGTAACGTCAGCCGCATGGTACAAACGCTTAACGCGCAAGTTTTTACCAAGCTGTGGCAACTTATCGTACCTGATGAAGTAATGAAAAATACTTGCGTTATCGTTATGGGTTCAGAGGGTCGCGGCGAGCAAATCATGCGTACCGACCAAGATAATGCGCTGATTATCCGTGATGGTTATACCCATCCTGATTTGGCCCAGTTCGCTGAAACCTTTAACAATCATTTAGCCGCATTAGGATATCCGCTTTGCGATGGCAATATCATGATGACCAATCCAATGTGGCGGCAGCCGCTTAAGCAGTTTGAAGCGCAGATTGGCTTATGGTTTAGAAATACCGACCCGATACACAGTATTTATCTGTCGGCGATATTGGATGGCGAGTATGTCTGCGGCGATGAGTCGCTGCTGACCCATGTCCGCGAACATTTAAAAATCGCCCACCGCCAATCAGACCTGATGTTTGTACGTCAGTTCGCCCGTGCCGCTCTACAATTTGGCGATGTCGGTCAATGGTGGCAAAAGTTTGTCCCGCTACTTAGCGGCAAACCTAGCTCTTATGATATTGACCTTAAAAAAGCCGGTATCTTTCCATTGGTACATGGTATTCGTACTTTGGCATTAGAAAACGATATTTTTGATGCGCCTAGTAGTAAAGGACGGCTAAAAGCCTTGGTGCAAGCGCGCGCCTTGACCCAGCAGCGCGCTGATACTCTGCTTGAGGCGTTAGAGTTTTTTATGGCGCAGCGTTTGTCCGTTGCGCTATTGACAGATGATAAGTATGCTCGGCACGTTGATCCGACAACTTTATCTGCCCTTGAGCGAGATTTATTAAAAGAGTGTTTGGCCGTGGTCAAAAGTTTTAAAGGTCAGCTCAGTCGGCATTATCAGCTGGAATTTGGTTAGAAGCATTCAATGATTAATCAGGACCATTCAATTAGCACCATTACAGTCAGCCAGTAAATGAAAAAAGGGAGCAAAAATAAAATGAGTTGGCTAAAACAATTATCTTCTCATTGGCAAAAGACACATTTGCAGCGCCCTGAGCTGGCATCGATGTTTGATAAACCTTTGGCTAATGAATGGGTCGCGATTGACTGCGAGATGACGGGGCTCAATCCAAAAAAGCATCACTTACTGTCTGTCGCCGCGATTCATATCAATGGCAATAGCATCGATACGGGCAATGGTCTGCATCTGGTTTGCCGGCCGCCTGTCATGCCTGACCGTGACACCATTGTGATTCATGGCTTGCGTACTGCTGATGTCGAGCACGGCATGAGCTATGATGAGATGCTCGCTTTACTGCTGCCCTTTATTGATAATCGACCCATAGTTGGGTTTTGCCCGCAGATAGATACAGGGTTTTTGAACCCTTTGATTAAGCGCTATATGGGTACGACATTGCCTAACAAGATCATTGATGTGCGATTGTTATACAGTCGGCGCATGGGCAATCTTGCTCAGGGCGATCCCAATCAATCGCAGCATTTGACCAAAATATTAGCGCATTATGAGATTCCTGAGCTTGGCATTCATGATGCTTATAATGATGCCATTATGACTGCAATGGCGTTTTTGCATATGCGTTAATATTAATGGCTAATAAACGATAAATACTAAAAAAATACATATTAAGCACTATTATTTATAATTTTGATAATTCTCCACTCAAAAATTTTTAAACCATTACCTTTAAGCCTGTTGACAGATTTTAGCCGGACGCTGCATTTATGCAAAGGCTGTACCTACGCGAAAATAGCAACTCATGTTACCATAGGGTGTTTTTGCCACCTGATGATAGACTGCTCATGCTACCCACTTCTAAAACTAATAATCGCCCTACTACTACTGCCAAATTGACGCCTTTTATTAAGCCGTTATGCTCGCTGAATCAGCCTGCTAAGTACCTAGCCACGTTATCCACGCTAGCATTATTTGCCAGCGCTATGTTGACGCCACTATATGCGCAAGCTGCCCTGCCAGAAGCGATTCAAGCGGCGCTCAGCCGAGCAAACTTAAGCGCTACCGATATCAGTATCATCATTACCCCAGTTGGCGATAAAAATGCCAGTCGCTTGCCTGCGCCAATTCAGGTGATTAATAGTCCTAAGCAAGGGATTAGCAACTCTCACATCGATAGCCAGCCAAAATCATTAAGTGTTGATAATGTTTCTGCTGACCCTAATAGCATCAAAAGACAAGTAACTCAAAATAATAAAGCTAAAGAAGTAACGGTGTATCAAAGCCCATTAATGACTATCGAGAAGCAGACGATTAAGCAACACGAAAAACAGCTCCATGCTTATACCGATGACCCTTATACTTATCAAAGTTTAGAAAGCACTCCATCGCTGCTGCCAAATGACGGCCAATCAACATCTTCAGTGCCTAATAAAAACAATCCTGACAAGAATAGCGCTAATAAAAGTAGTAAAGGAAATGCTAGCAACGCTACCGCTAATAATGCCACTATTAAAATCTCTTTCTCACCATTACTAAGCCATCAAGCCGATATCGCGCGCACGCCTGCCAGCACCATGAAGCTGGTTCCAAGCTTTATTGCATTAGATACTTTGGGCGCTGACTTTGTCTGGCATACCCGCGTTTATCATACGGGCCTTATCATCGGCGATAAGCTCTATGGCGACTTAATTATTCAAGGTAGTGGCGATCCAAAAATGACCCATGAGCGCTTACAGCAATTACTGTATAAAGTGCAAACAGCTGGTATTCATCATATCAACGGCGATATTATCGTCGATAGCGCAATCTTTAAAAATGTAAGCAAAGACCCTGCTGCCTTTGATAACTCACCGCTACGTCCTTATAACGCCAGCCCTGATGGTTTTTTGGTTAACTTTAGCAGTATCGGTATCCAAAGCTACCCGCTGGATAATACGCGCGCACAGCTGACCTATACGCCGCAATTGGCAAATTATCAATTGCCCAGTATGATAAATATACGCTCAGCTGCCTGCGGTCAAGCGCGCTATAGTCTAGCGCCGCACTGGCAACCGACCCAGCTGACACTCAATGCCAATTTACCAGACAGCTGCGGTGAGCATGCTTTTTATGTCGCCTACCCTGATGCCAAAGATTTCGCCGCCCGCGTCATTGCTTCTAAATGGCAGACGCTTGGCAACACATTAACTGGTAAAGTCATCAGCCAAGAAAAACCTTACCTTTCTAATAAAAATGTTAAAGAAGGAAAGTCGCCACGCGGTCTGGCCGCTATCGCGATATCGCCGTTACCTATTGTCAGTTATCACTCTTTAAACCTTACCCAGCAGATTTATGATATCAATCACTTCTCTAATAATGTAATGACTGAGCAAGTGGCGCTATCTATAGGCGCTTATGATAAAGCCGGTATTAATACTGATAAAGTCATTCATCAGCAAGCAACGAGCTTATATCAATTTGGTCAGCCACCAGCGACCGATTATTCGCAAGCGCTACAAGCGATTAATCATTGGTGGCAAACCAAGCTGACTACGCCGCCGCCCCATTTAACCAATGGCTCAGGGCTCTGCCGCGACTGCACCATCAGTGCCGAAAATTTAAGTGAGCTATTAACCTACGCTTATGAGCAACCAAACTTTGATGCTTACGTGAGCTCATTAGGTATCGCTGGCGTCAGTGGTACGATTAGCGCCCATAGCGAGCGCTTGCCCGAATCGCAAGCCATCGGTCGCGCTTGGATAAAAACCGGCACGTTAAATAACGTCACCTCGATGGCAGGCTATGTTAAAGGCTTATCTGGACAGGATTATGTAGTGGTCGGATTGATTAATAGCGACCAAGCGCTCAACGCTTATACCGCCAGACCCGTATTAGATGCGATGCTTGATTGGACGGCTCAGCATTGATAATGGAGTATTAGCTGCTATTTTTTTAGCGCTATTTGTTTTAAAAACCCTATGCTCACCCCTTTATAAAGGTCATTTTATGTCACGTAAACCAACGCAGCTTAGCAAGTCTCCCAGTAGGTCAGGAGCTAGTCAGTCGGGAAGCAAGACACCGCTATCAAACCCAAAAGCCACTCAACCTAAAATGACACAATATGTTGGTTTTTTTGCCGTTGGTTATATTTTAGCTAGCGCCATATTTATGATGATTCAAACCAAACTTGCCTTAAACTCGCAATTGGTCACAGTCATCTCTATCGTCATCGGCGCTTATATTGCCGTGCATAAATTTATCAAGCATCAGCAGCGCGCACTGGATAGAGGCGAGATTAACCGCTTAATGTTTGGCGGCGTTGCAGTGGTTTGGCTACTGACGATTATTTATTTCTTAGGCATCTGGTTTTTCTTATTTGATGCGGTGAGCCGTGAAGTGTTGATGGAGATGAGCATGCAGCAGCCACTACCACTGCTTTCAGCATTAGTCATGATATTGGTGCTGAGCTTGGTCAGTGCGCGCATTAGCATTTGGGCCGTCAATCACTTACTTGACCCTAAGCGCAAAACTGTTTAATAGTTATTGAAATACTTAGCACTTTTAAATAGACAATAACTTTACTTATTTATCACTATCCAAGCGCATACAAAGTTTTTGTCCTATGCATGAGTAAATTACGGTACGCTGTTTCTATAAGGTTTCATGTTAAGTAGTATTTAAGTGACATAAATAGTCAATAGGAGCTCAAGCAATGGAAATGCTTTTTTTCGACAATATAGACAAGCTCGGACGTATCGTGCTGACGGCGGTAACGGTTTACGTTCTGATTGTTATCATCACTAAAGTCTCTGGAAAACGCTCCACTTCGCAGCTTAATAACTTTGATTGGATTGTCACCGTGATGATTGGCTCACTCGGTGCCAGCACTATTTTACTCAAAGACATTCCGCTTATCGAAGGTATCTCTTCTATCTTGGTGCTGTATGTCATGCAGTTTTTGGTCACCAAATACGCCTCTATTTCACCGCAATTTAGCAGCTTTATTTTATCCGAGCCGCGCATTGTCTTTTATCAGGGGCAGTTTTTACCCGATGCGATGCGTGCTGAGCGCTTGACCCGTCAAGAGCTTGAATGTGCCATGCGTTCTGAAGGGGTGAATAGCTTCGATGATGTCGAGGCGATCGTTTTTGAATCAGATGCTCAGCTGACCATTATCCCAAAACCTGCCTCTTCTGATAACAATGACAATCATCAAAGCGAAGAAAATACGGTATCAGAAACCATCGCCCCACTTATGTAAAATAATTGGCAAAAGTTAAAGATTGATAAAAGCTAAAACATAAAAAAGGATAGCCGCTATAAATCGACTATCCTTTACTTTTATCTTCAATGATTACTAACCGCTATAATCGTTATTTATCAATAACAATCCTAGGGCGAAAATTATTTAATACGCTGCCACGTTTGCGAACGACCAAAGACTGGGGTACCGACAAAGCCGCGGAGCTTTAGACTTTGACCATTATCACTTAGGGTCAATTTGCCAGAATAGGTTTTACCGGATTCAGGGTCGACCAGCTTGCCATCACTCCATTGGTTATTACCATCCGCTTTTAAGCCTGAGAGTATCTGTAAGCCTTCAACCGGTTTGTTTTTTAGGCTACCAGGACATTTGGTACAAAGCGCATCCGCCTTTTCTTTATTCAGCACTTTAATGATTTTCCCTGACACTTTACCGCCGCTTTCCGTTAACTGAATGACGGCCTTTTTTTCGCCGGTTTTATCATCGATGGTTTGCCATTGCGTGCCATTTAACGAAACAGCAAACACAGAAGTAGAGAGCAGCGCGCCTGCGCTAAGGGCAATTAGACTTGATATAGTGCGTTTCATGAACGACTCCTTTCGTTTAAAAAAATGTTTCAAACTGTCTTTTGGTTTATCATAAAGACCTCACAGTGTTGCTCGTTATTTTATGACTGGTTTTATAGCTTGGGTCATTACTTGTTCATTTACTTTATTGCTTTTAACGTTCTGCCACTATTTTTATAGTGCAGAGTTTCATAATGATAAGCAAAAATCAGCAAAATAAAGAACAACTGTTTGTCGAATGCTAGTAAAGCACAAAATTATGCGTTGTAAAAGGTCTGTTTGTTACAATAACTTAAGCGCAGAATTCTTTTGTTACATTTACTCAATGATCAAAGTGGTATGTATTATGAAAGTAAGAATATTGACCGTCGGTAATAAAATGCCCAAGTGGGTACAGACCGGTTTTGATGAATATTTCAAACGTATTCAACCGATGCTTAGCACCGAAATTGTAGAAATTGCGGCGGCAAAACGCGCCAAAAATCCGTCAGATGCCAATTTGGCGCAATATCGTGAGCAAGAGGGTCAGGCAATATTAGCCGCCCATGCTGCAGGAGGGCGTGAGCAACTTTGGGTGCTGGATGTCAAAGGTAAGATGCTCTCTACCGAACAGTTGGCCGATAAATTGGCCGATGGCATGCAGCAAGGCGACGATATTGCCCTAGTCATCGGCGGTGCTGACGGCGTATCGCCAGAAGTGCTGGCAAAAGCCGATGTAAAATGGTCGTTATCCGCGCTGACCCTACCGCATCCGCTGGTGCGTGTGGTGCTGATGGAGCAGCTTTATCGGGCGATGAGTATCAATCACAATCACCCTTATCATCGCGGTAATTAAAAGTAGTAATTAAAACGCCTACAAAGATTGTTCATTTGCTATAGAAGAATAACTGCGTTACCTAAAAAACAATGAGTAATCGTAATCGCAAAACAGATTGAAATATAGGCGCGCGCCCTAATACATGCTACATGAAACATCCTAAACCTGCAGTACCTAAAGCATTCAGCGCTCATACGCAAGCTGATGACAAACGCCAACATCTAACGAACTCAAAGCCGACGCCTATCACGGCAGCGGCTGCTTGGGCAGATGCGCCTGCGATATCGAGGGCAGCGACAGTATCGAAGCGACCAAAATTGCCCGCGCTATTTATCTCGCATGGGGCGCCGACGCTTGCAATCGAGCAGTCAGCAACTACTAGCGCGCTAGCACGCATTGGGCAAAATTTACCTAAGCCACGCGCTATTATTATTATGTCGGCGCATTGGCAGTCGGCTAAGCTTGAAATCAGTAGCAATCCGCAACCTAAAACTTGGCATGATTTTTCCGGCTTTACGCCTGAGCTGTATGATTTGCAATACCCTGCCGCTGGACAACCAGCGCTTGCTGAAACCTTGGCACAGCAGTTGACGGCGCGCGGTATTACCTGCCGCGTAAATCCTTTGCGCGTTAGTGACCATGGGGTCTGGGCGCCGCTTTTGCATCTGTATCCAGAAGCCGATATCCCTATCGTGCAAATATCGCTACCACGGCATTATGACAGTGTCGCTTGTTATCAATTGGGCGCGCAACTGGCGCAATTACGGGATGAGCAAATCCTCTTGATTGGCTCAGGGAGTATCACCCATAATTTGCAAGCACTACGCTGGCAAGCAGAAAGTATCGATAAAACCGCTAGAGACTTTAAAGTTTGGCTATTACAACAGCTCAAAACAGACATTCCGAGCGCCTTAGACTGGCAGCAGTATCCTAATTATCAAAACGTACACCCAAGCGATGAGCACCTACTGCCGCTATTCTTTACTTTAGGTGCGGGTCAACGCGTCTCTGTGGTACACCAAAGCATGGCGCACCATAGCTTGGGTATGGATATTTATCGTTTTGATTAAGCTGTCTTAATCAAAACGCTTTTTATAAAATACATTTATTAGAAATCATTGCGAGAATATAAAACTATTTCTCAAAGGCAGGTTTGGTAAATAACCCCGCGCGCTCCATCTCGCCAGCAATACTAAATAGCGTCGTTTCATCATTCATGCGCCCAATCAGCTGCATACCAATCGGCAAGCCTTTTTTGCTCATCCCAACAGGCAATGACATCGCCGGTAGCCCCGTAACATTACCTAATAAAGTAAAACCCATTTTACCGAGTACGGGTGAGCTAAGCTTTTCAATCACGCCTGAGCTAAAGGCATATTTACCCATATCAATGCCTTTATTTAGTAAACCTGCGCTACGCATGAGCATCTCATCCATACGGCTTGGCGGCAGTACGCCGTGTTTAACGGCAGGGGTCGGTACGGTTGGGCACAAAATCATATCGTAGGTTTCAAGCAATAAACCGGTTTGATATTGACTATGATGCCAGCCATGCTTAGCATGCGCCAAATCAACGGCGGATAATGAGCGTCCGAGCATCGCCATATTATAGGTTTGTGGCTCAAGGTTTTGGATATGCTGCGCGCCATAACAACGCTCGACATAATCGATGGTAAAGGCGGTATGGGCGCAGACTACCACTAAAAAATCATGCCAAAACTGCTCAATATTGATATTAGGCTCAGCCGGTATCACGCGATGTCCCATGGCTTCTAGCTGCTTAGCGGTCTGCTCTAATACAGAGAGTACCTCTTTATCAACCACGGTATTGGCCACCAATGGCTGTTGATGCAGGGCAATGGTTAATTGCCGTGGTGCGCGCATCGCTGCTTGCAAAAACGTGCCATCCGGCGGGGCAATGATAAAAGGCGCACCGATTTCCGCACCGCTAGTCGCATCTAGCATCGCTGCGCTATCACGTACAGAGCGCGTAATTACATGGTCAGCGACCGCCCCTTCCCAGCCTTCACCAATGGCTGGACCCATCGGATTACGACCACGGCTAGGTTTGAGTCCAAACGCGCCGCACCATGCAGCAGGAAAGCGTATCGAACCGCCGCCATCACCCGCGCCTGCCATCGGTACGATACCACTTGCCACAGCCGCCGCACTACCGCCCGATGAACCACCAGAGCTATAGCCTTTTTTAAACGGATTATGGGTGGCGCCATGCGCTTTTGGTTCAGTGGTAATAATCAAACCAAACTCAGGCGTATTGGTTTTACCAAAGGTATTTACGCCGCTAGCTTTCATGCGTTTAACGATTTCACTGTCATCATCAGGCACGATATTGACGCTACGACTGCCCATGGTAATCGGCTCATCAGCAAAATAGAAAGACAGGTCTTTGAGTAAATAAGGTACGCCGTTAAATACGCCTGCTGGTAAGCCTTTTTGCGCCGCCGCATAAGCGCGCTCATCAAAACGATGGATAATAGCGTTTAATTTAGGATTAAGCTGATTGGCTTGCTCAACTGCTGCATCGAGCAATTCTTTGGCGCTGACTTCCCCTGCGTTAACCAATGCTGCCAACGCTATCGCATCATATTGGGTATATTCTTTAAACATAACTGACCTTCCTTGGAGAGTAATTGCGTTAAGGTGTATTCTTAGAATTTATGCCTATCTATCTGCTAAACCACCCCCAGTTTAGTATAAAAAGCCGCTATTTATAATCGATAAACAAACTCATTAGTCATTCGGGTATTAGGGCGTGTCCTCAATTCAATCGATGGACATCTAAATGGGCTAAAAATGGCTCAATGAAATAAGTACAAATATTATAACGCGCTACTGGTATTAATTTCCCTTGCTTGCTGTGCCTACGCAGACAGAGGCTGCGCAAAATGAATACCAGTAGCTCTGCGTTCATTTTATAGCGGATCGCCTATATCATCTTTTGCCAATAAAAAAGACGAGTCACTTTCGTCACTCGTCCTTTTTGCTATCTAATGATATCTAAGCGCTACATTAACAGTTCACGCTTACCGCTTTTACCCATTGAGCTGACCAAGCCAGCCTCTTCCATTGAGTCGACAATACGTGCCGCACGGTTATAACCAATGCTGAATTTACGCTGAATACTAGACGCTGATACTTTACGCGTTTCCATAATAAATGCCACCGCATCATTATAAAGGTCGTCGTCTTCGCCAGAAGCATTGGCCGCACTAGCACCACCGCCAGGACTCATTAATTCAAAATTACCCGCCATATTATCAATATAATCGGGCGCACCGCGTTCACGCCACGCGTCACAGACACGGTTGACCTCTTCATCACTGACATACGCGCCATGCACACGGTCAGGCTCAATTTGCCCTGGTCCTAAAAACAGCATATCACCATTACCAAGCATGTCTTCTGCACCGCCGCTGTCTAGAATCGTGCGTGAATCCACTTTTGAGTTCACTCGTAACGCTGCACGCACCGGAATATTGGCTTTAATCAGACCAGTAATGACATCGACCGACGGACGCTGGGTGGCAAGCATTAAATGAATCCCTGCTGCCCGCGATTTTTGTGCAAGACGAGTGATAAGCTCTTCGGCTTGCTTACCGACTTGCATAATCATATCGGCAAACTCATCGGCGACAATGACAATCATCGGCAAGGTTTTTAGCTTTGGCGCTTGGCTAATACTGACGCTATCATTGGGACGCCACAAGGGATCTAGCATCGGATTGCCCGATTTTTCAGCAGCGATGACTTTTTTATTAAACTCGTTAAGCTTACGCACCTTTAATAAACTCATCAGCTGATAACGACGCTCCATCTCTGCCACGCACCATGACAAGGCACTGGCCGCTTCGGTCATATCAGTGACCACTGGCGTTAGCAAATGCGGAATATCGTTGTAGTTGGCAAGCTCAAGCTGTTTTGGATCAATCAAAATAAGGCGCAGCTCATTCGGGGTGTATTTAAGCAGCATCGACAGTAGCATCGAGTTGACCAAGACCGATTTACCAGAGCCTGTGGTGCCGGCAACGAGCATATGCGGCGCGCGAGCAAGGTCAGTAATAATCGGATTACCGCCGATGTCTTTACCCATCGCCATACTGATTTGGGCTTTAGGGTCGTTAAATTTTTCCGTATTTAACAGCTCAATCAAACGTACCATTTCGCGCTGCTTGTTTGGCACCTCAATACCAATATACGGCTTACCCGGAATGACCTCGACCACACGCAAAGACGCCATCGATAACGAACGCGCCAAATCGCGTGAAATGCCCGTCACTTTACTGGCTTTTACCCCAGCAGCAAGCTCTACTTCAAAGCGCGTTACTACGGGACCTGGGATGGCATTAACCACAGCAGCCTTGACATTAAACTCTTGCAATTTGATTTCTAATAGCTCGGACAATTGCTCAAGCTCGGCCAATGTATAGCTCGGCTTACGGTCAGGGTCAGGCTTATCTAAAATAGAAATCTCAGGGATAGGTGTAAGGCTACTGCGATAGGCAGCCGTTTGCATCGAGCGTGATTTTTGACTGAAGGCGGCATCATCGCTAATATGCGGCATCACCGGCAGGTCAGTGTCGTCAGCTCGACTGTCATCTTCTGGCATCATGTCAGCAATATGATTGCTGCTATCGCCTTCTGGTACCGCAAAGCTTACCGTAGGTTTAGCCGCTGTTACGGGCGAAGCATTTGTTTCTGTAATACCAGTTGCTGCTGTCGGCGCGAGTTTAGGATTGGCAGGCGGCGTATTGGTCGGTGTCATATCAGTAACTTTAGCAACGTCACTAATCGTATCGACTGGCGCAGCAAAATCTACTGCCGATGTACTGACTGTTTCAGTTTCAACTAAAGGCTCAGTATCATAAGAAGAATCGGGTTGTTCGATAGACCAACTTTCAGTAAGGTCATCTATTGAGTCAGCAACCACATTATTTAATGAATTAACATTTAATGAATGATCAGCTTTCTGTTCCTGTGCTGCGGTATCAAACGAGGTTTCTAATGCCGGCGCTTCAATCAAGGTTTTATCTTCTTCTAACTCAGGCGCGACTGGAACCGCCGCATGTTCTGCTAGCCAAGCATCAACTAAGCTATCAACTGCTGAGCTATCGACTGCTAAACTATCAATGCTTTCTGTCATTTCATCTTGATCAGCAGCATCGTTAACAATATTATCAGAAGTATTAGACGCAGCAGATTTATCGAAACCTTGGACGTTCGTGTTTGAAGCAGCAGCTGCATCATAAACAAACGTATCTTGACCAGCAATGGCCTCACTTGCCAACAAATCATCGACCGTATCGGCATCATTCCAAGCAAAACTTGGTTCAACTTTGCGTGCAGGCGCCATCACTGGAGTTGTGGTAGGCGCTGACGGTTGCTGTTGGTTAACATGATTAAAACTGCTTGCATTAGCTGAAGCCGTTTGTAATTGCTCATCCTGCGCTGTGCTGCTGGTTGCAGTTTGTGCCACTGCTGCAGCGGCTGACATGGACGCTTTGACGCTAGCACCTAGACCCGATGTCGCTAAAAAGTCTTTCAACACATTATTAAAACGACCACTTTTATCGGCTGTTTGAGCATGATTTGCAGGGTCAGTAGCTGGCAAATCCAATGGTAACTGCTCAAATGCTTGCGCCGCTTTTTCATCGCTCACACTTGCATCATTTTGCTGTTGTTCAGACGCTGTCTGCGCGGCTTGTCTATTATCGCGTTTACTATCATTATCTTGGAGCGCAGCATCACGCCATGACCATGTTTTTATTTTTTGATAAATTGCCAGCCAATGAATATTAAAGGCAAAAGTGGCGGTAATTACCACAAATACCGTTAAAAAGGTCACACTGCCCCATTGCGATAAGAGCTGTGCCAAACGTGCTTGCAACTCAAGGCCAATAATACCACCAGCAACGCCTTTGAGCCCGGACACCATCGGATCTGCCACTTGCTGTACTAGCGCTACCAATTGCGCAAACAAGGCACTGGCACTTAATAGCAAAAACACATAGGCAACTAAGCGTAATAACCAAAACGTTGGTTTGTTATCCCACCAAATCAGCACCGACTCATAAACCAAAAACGCCAGCAACCACCAAGCTCCAAAACCAAAGAAGCTATAGAGCAAATCGGACAGCCACGCGCCCATCTCGCCGCCCATATTATTCACGGCAGTCATATCACTACTGATGTGCGACCAGCTCGGATCATTACCGGTATAAGTCATCAAAATGACGAATAAATAAACCGCCAGTATTAACCCAAGCAGGGTAAATATGCCCTTTTTTAAATACTCAATAAGTGGTGCTGATATCACGTAAGATCTGCCTTGTTGTTAATACTCGTTATTAATATTAAATGGTCGCCAGTTTATGAATAAAGCTAGTTATGCTTACTATGCTGAAATGGTTTTGTGCTGATAAGTGACAATATACCAATATAAGTAAATCACTTACTCTAGCTACTACTACCCTTGCATAACTTCTTATAATAACAAATACATAGGCGTAGTGGCGACAGTGTTATCAAGAAAGAGGGTAAGAAAATAAATCTATCAGTGGTTTAGCAAAAAATGCGCTCATTAACCGAACATTCGCCACACCTTTGCGTAATAAATGGCTGCCCTATAAAAAAGAGGCGATTATTTTTGGGCATTGTTTTTTCAGGCATTATATTTTTAGAGTCAGTATTTGTAGATGCCGTATTTTTAGCTGCCATATTTTCAGGCCTATTTTTCAAGCTCATGATGCTTTAATTCTAATGATACCCATATTCGTTTTAGCAAACTTGCACTTTTTGCTATCTGCCCTTATGTTATTATCACATAGCAATGAGAAAAACCATATTCATCGCTACTTTTAGCGACTATCTTTTATAATATTTGTCGTTTATATGACGCACTTTTATCATTCTACTTTTTATGTTTTTCATTCTAATCGTTTTCATTTTGATAGCTAGCAAGGAAATTTTATGGCAACTGATAATACGGCTCCACGCCACGAAAAATTGATTATTTTAGGTTCAGGTCCTGCCGGTTATGCCGCGGCCGTTTATGCTGCACGTGCCAACCTAAAGCCAGTGATGGTGACTGGTATGGAAGTGGGCGGTCAGCTGACCACCACCACTGAGGTCGATAACTGGCCGGGCGATGCTCATGATTTAACCGGTCCTGCGCTTATGGATCGTATGAAAGCCCATGCCGAGCGTTTCGGTACTGAATTGGTTTATGACCATATCAATGAGGTTAATCTTAATAAGCGCCCTTTTACCCTGATTGGTAATAACGGCAGCTATACTTGTGATGCCCTAATTATTTCAACGGGTGCCTCTGCGCAGTATTTAGGCTTAGAGTCAGAAACCAAATTTCGAGGCCTCGGCGTATCTGCTTGTGCCACCTGTGATGGCTTCTTTTATAAAGACCAAAAAGTCGCCGTCATTGGCGGTGGTAATACCGCCGTTGAAGAAGCTTTATATTTATCAAACATCGCTTCTGAAGTCACTTTAGTCCATCGCCGCGACAGTTTACGCTCTGAGAAAATCCTACAAGATAAGTTGTTTGAAAAAGCCAGAAACGGTAACGTCAAAATCGAATGGAACCATAAAGTTAAAGAAGTGGTCGGCGATGATATGGGCGTCAATGGTCTGATCATTGAATCTATGATTGATGGCAGCACCAAGCAATTAGACACCATGGGTATGTTTGTCGCCATTGGCCATAAGCCAAACACAGAGTTGTTCAAAGGACAGTTGGACATGAAAGACGGCTATCTTATTGTTAATAGCGGCCTAAATGGTAATGCTACTCAAACCAGTATCGAAGGCGTATTTGCCGCCGGTGACGTGGCCGACCACGTTTATCGTCAAGCTATTACTTCTGCGGGCACTGGCTGTATGGCAGCGCTTGATGCCGAGAAATACTTGGATGCTATTGGTGAAGCCACGGCAACCGATCATACGTATGCGTCGACATTGACTGCTGATAAAGAAGCATAAATGAGCAACTTTGCTAAAGACGACAGTCGCATTGATATCGATATCAATGCGACTGATATAACGCCTGAGACCTTCCGTAAACACATCAGAAGTCTTGGGCGTTACAACTTCCCTGACCCTACGATGGTTGATCCTGATGGCATTGGTATCGTTGCCGTTGGCGGAGATTTAGCGCCTAAAACGCTGATTTCTGCTTACGCGCAGGGATTATTTCCGTGGTTTAATGACGATGAACCTATCGCTTGGTGGTGTCCAGAGCCGCGCTGTATTATGCTGCCCACTAACTATAAGCCCAGTAAATCGCTGCGCAAGCAAGCGGGTCGCGAGCGTTGGCAATTAACCCTGAATCAAGCGTTCGATGACGTTATTCATGCTTGTAGTCTACCGCGTAGCGACGGTAACAATGACACGCTGCCCGAGGGCGAACATACTTGGATTCATAGCGAGATGATTGAAGCTTATAACGAGCTGCATGCTCAAGGGTTTGCGCATAGCATTGAAGTTTGGGATGATCAGCAGCAGTTGATTGGTGGTTTATATGGCTTAAAGATAGGCGGTATTTATTTTGGTGAATCGATGTTTCATGTCGCATCGAACGCCTCAAAGCTCGCCTTTTGGGGTTTGATGCGTTTATGTGCCCAAAGCAAGGTCGAGTTGGTAGACTGTCAGTTGCCAAATGAGCATCTGCTGAGCTTGGGCGCTGGAACCTTGCCGCGTGCTGGATTTTTAGCGCAGTTAGATACCCTTATTGGCAGCCGTTCAGTCAAATGGCAAAAGCACTCTCATCAACCTCTAGCCGTATCATTACTTGATAAACCACAGCCGTGGCAATTAAAAATATAATGCAGATTAACAAGGCAAAATTGCTCGGTTTAGATAGTGAGCGTATTTATTACTTTCCAATATAACTTTAAACAAGCTATCTTTAAACAAACATAGCTTTAAACAAACATAGCTTTAAACAACGCTTCCAATCATCATTTATACAATAAGTAAGTTAAATATTTTACTTACGAGGTTAGCATGGCACCTGATACCGCATTTTTATTGATTGGTACACTGGCGACCGAGGCCAATACCACCAAAGATACCATTCGTCATTACGACCAATTGGGGCTACTAAAATCTCGCAAACGCCAAGCAGGGTCACGGCTTTATACCGAGTTTCATCCAGAGTGCGTTGAGCGTATTGAGCTGATTAAAAGCGCCCAAGCCATCGGTTTTACATTGACTGAAATTAAAGATAGCCTTAATGATTATTATGATGGCCAGCTCGATATTGATTTGCAGCTAAGTCTTACCCAGCAGAAACTTGCCCAAGTTAAAAAACAGCAAGCGACCATTGGCTTAATGATAGAGATGTTGGCTGAACGTATTGAGGTTCTTGAGCGCATGAAAGCAGACAGTGACTATAAGCTCAATGTTGAAATCTGTAAAAAGAAAATACCCTCACAACCCTAGGGCGTGTCTTCAATTCATCT
>NZ_DEIR01000020.1:0-26898 GCF_002352555.1 Psychrobacter sp. UBA2769
CCATCATATCGCCCATTTTTGATAAGACAATATGTTTGATATTGGTCTCATCAATGACTTGCTCGAGTGCTTGCGCAAAATTATCGACGACAAAGATAGCTTTCGCACCGGAATCATTTAGCTGATGACGCAGCTCGCGCCCAGTATAGAGAGGGTTGACTGGCGTACAGACATAACCTGCGCGCAAAATACCAATCATCGTTGGCAGATATTGCGGCACGTTTGGCATCATCAGTGCAACCACACTCCCTTGAGGAAGTCCTTGCGCCTGTAGCCAAGCGGCAACCGCAAGAGATGCTTTATCAATGTCATCATAAGTATGGGTCACACCCATACAGATACTCATTGGATGCAGACGAAAGCGGTCAAAGCACTCTTCATAGAGCTCCATGATGCTGCCATATCTATCTGGATTGATAGTTTTAGGCACACTCTTAGGATATTGGGCAAGCCAAGGTTTTTTCAACGTCATAGTCAGCGTCCTGGAAGTTCAATTAGGTTTCTATCGTTAAGCAGTCATATCCGTGTCAATAAAAAAATCAGCGCTGACTTAAAACAATTGCCGCTGAGTTCGATAATATCCTTATCTATTGACGGACTGCCAATTTCTGTTGTTCAGTTTTGATGAATGATAAAAGCATTGGTCTTAAATAAATATGATCATCTTAAAAAGTGACACTCAATTTTAAAGCGTTTTTACCAATTATTCGCAACTAAAAAATAATGTATCGTCCATATAATGATACATTTAAGCAATACATTAGCATGAATCTAAGTAAAGGTAATATTAGCATGAGCGTACTGGTCAGTACATATAAAATGCGGATAAATAAATTTATTCATTATGCAATCAAAAGATGACCAACGGTCGTTATGGTAGGATGAACTGCTGTTTTTTATTAAAAAATCGCCGATAAATAAGTAAAGCGCTTATCGTACAGCCAAGGGTGCTACTGACGCAGATTAAAAACATCGTTACAATCTGATAACGCACAGCTTGGGTGGGGTCGGCACCGGCAAGTATTTGCCCAGTCATCATACCCGGTAAGCTGACAATGCCGACAACCAGCATCGAGTTTAGGGTGGGCGTCATGCCATTGATGATAGCCGCTCGTATTTGTTCGTGTACTGCTTCGAATGGTTTGGCAGAAAGGCTTAACATCATCTCGATACGCCCTTGTTGCCCATGGAAGTTTTCGATAAGCTGATTGCTGGTCAGGGAAATAGCGGTCAAAGAGTTGCCAAGTATTAAGCCCAGTATAGGAATGATAAATTGCGGCGTATACCAAGGTTGCACTTGCAAAATCAGACTAATAGCGATGACCGTAACCAATACTGCTGATGCACTGACAGCGATTAACGTATCAACTAACAAGCCCTTATACGTGCGTTTGACTCGATTTTTGGCAGCGCTACCGGCAATCAAAGTCATGATGGTCAGAATAATAAGGACTTCGTACCATTGTTCCCGAGCGAAAATCCATGCCAATATCAGGCCGATAAAGCTAAGCTGTATCACCGTACGGACAGCAGCAATGACAAGTGTTTTGGTCAATCTTAGACGCAAAAACCATGACACGACCAGCACGATAATAATCAAACTGCTGGCAAGCGCAATATCAGCATAAGTCAGTACGATTTGCATGTTATCTGTACTCATCACGGGAGCTCGTTATAAAGGCAAGGTTAATCTACTTTGGTTAAAACGCCGGCATCCATATGCCAATGTTTATCTGCTAATGGCATAATATCCTGCGTGTCATGAGTTACCCACAATAATGTGCGCGTCGGCTCACGACGTAACCAGTTGATAAGCAAATGCACGAGTTTCGCTGACGTATCGACGTCTAAGGCTGCAGTAGGTTCATCCAATAACAATACTTGCGGGTTTAATTGCAATAAACGCAGTGTATTGACCAGTTGCCGTTCGCCACCCGACAGAGTGTTGGCGTCTTGTTGTAAGAAGTCAGAGGTACGCTCTAAATACTCAAGCTGCTCGATGTGCCAGTCAATATTAAAATGCTTGTGCTGATGGCTTGCCAAAGGATAGGGCAATTGCAAGTTATCAATAACGCTGCCTTCTAGCAATTGTGGCTGCTGCGCGAGAAGGGCGACCCGCGAGCGCCAATGCATGGGTGCTATTTCATGAATGCTATTACGAGTATCCCTCTTTTGCGCATCGCTTTGTAGCCAAACGTCGCCGGTCGTCATAGGCAGTAGCCCTGCTAATACGCGCAATAAGACAGACTTGCCACTACCAGAAGCGCCCGTCAAAACCGTTACTTGCCCAGCCAGTAATATACCACTGGCACCGCTTATCAATGCACGGTTATTAATGGATAAAGCATCGTCGGAAGCTGAACTCTTCTGTCTTTTTGTGAACCATCGGCGGTAAGTCGGGAGCGGAGTCGCGCGCTTGCTATGGACCCAAATATCTTCAAATGCTAGCATAAAAGCCTTATTATCCGTCTTATTGGCGCTCATAGCCTAGTCGTTCAATCATTTTAATTATTAGTATGTTGTATGAGCGCTTGCTCAATGGTCTCGCGTAATTTTTGCGGTACGCGAATAGGACGCATAGGTGCACTATGGTTGGCAGTCGCATCAGAACCAGAATCAGATATAGAAGCTGGCGTGATTTGATTTTGCACGCAAGCGATAACGATTTTAGTGCTGCTTAACAAGGTATTGTTGGAATAATTGCTGTTTGAAACAGCAGTGTTTGCCTGAGTATCATCATTTGCATCTACAGTTGGCATTGAGCGATGAATGCTTTGATAAAATACAATACTGGCAGGTTTTAATTCGACCTTATCGATACGTACATTAATGACTTCATCTAATAGAATGGCTTTTTTGTATTGCAGGTCGGCTTGACTGACGACAAAATGCTGAATCTCACCATCATCAGTCTGCAAAAAATAGCCATTTAAACCAAGCTTGGTAAACCAATCACGGCGACAGTTTTCAAAGAATACTAAATGATTGGCATGGTAAACTATGCCGCCCGCATCAGTATGGTTAATATATACATTATAATCAGTGGCAAATAGCGGTGTGCTTGCGCTAATAGGTGGTGTATGGGTATTTTTATTCATAATTGTCATAATGTTGCTCAGTAAATTTACTTAATAATTTATTTTTAGGGTTTAAACATTTATAGATATGGTTATAAAAATAAGAAAAAATCGATAACGCATCTGTGGCTGCTTTTAATAGCTACTCTATCGTAAGAGATAAGGGCGCGCAACAGATAGCCTTGCCGATGTCTGTTATCATAAACCTTTATATAGTCAGTTCAGAATAAAATCGATATATTAATCTTTAGGTGCGACTGGGATAAATTTTCCTTGCTTGCTGCTATCACAGAGGCTACGAAAAATTCATTCCAGTCGCACTGTCTCTGTTTTAAAGTGAATCCAATATATATTGCCGCTCTGCTTTATTTTATAGCCGCACTATTTAATGGTCGCACTTTTAAAGTGTCGGTCGTTTAAATAGCAATACTCGTTTATAGCAGTATTTTGTTTTAATTCATTAGTATAGGACAGTTTATGACCCGTTTTGTCAGTTTTAATATCAATGGTATCCGCGCTCGTCAACATCAGCTAGAGGCGGTGCGAGAGGTAATCGACCCTGATGTAATGGGTCTACAAGAGACCAAGGTGCATGATGAGCAGTTTCCGCTCGAAAATGTCGAGAGCCTGGGTTATCACGTCGAGTACTTTGGTCAAAAAGCGCATTATGGTGTCGCGTTATTATCGAAAGTTGCGCCTATCTTTGTACAAAAAGGCTTCCCTGGTGAAGATGAAGAGGCGCAAAAACGCTTTATCCATGCGCGCTATGTGTTCGATGGACGTGAAGTGGATGTGCTTAACGGTTATTTTCCGCAGGGAGAGAGCCAAGACCATCCGACCAAATTCCCTATGAAGCGTGCCTATTATGCAGATTTGATGACCTATATCGATACGCTAAAAGCAGAAGGGCGCTCCCTGATTATCATGGGTGATATGAATATTGCCCCAGAAGATGTCGATATTGGTATCGGTGAGGTCAATGCCAAGCGTTGGCTGAAAAATAGAAAAACCTCTTTTTTACCCGAAGAGCGTGAATGGTATAGTGACTTGATGTCACGCGAGCTGACCGATACTTATCGTCTGCATTATCCAGAGAGTACCGAATTATATAGTTGGTTTGATTATCGCAGTCGCGGTTTTAATGATGAGCCGAAACGTGGTCTGCGTATCGACCACATTTTATGTACGGCGGATTTAATAGAGCACTGCGTTGATGCGGGTATTAGCTATGAGCTACGCGGCATGGAAAAACCCTCTGATCATGCGCCAATTTGGGCAGCGTTTGACTTAAATAAAGTATAATAACTTGATTAAAGACAGCAGGTTTTTAATAACAGGCTTTAGAACCAAGAGCGTATAACTAAGATTTTATAAAGATAACTTATAACCAATAAATAATGCATCAGCATTGATGAATAAGGATTGAATGATGGCTGTCGGCAACGTTGCAATACCCAATACTATTTATCCTATCGATGGGATTAAACTAAGCGCCACCGCTGCAGGCGTACGCTACAAAGACCGCGATGATTTGGTGGTGATAGAGATTGCTGATAGCGCCAACACTGCGGTTGTGACCACAAAAAATACCTTTTGTGCCGCACCGGTACGTGTTTTACGTGAACACTTTGCTAAAGCGAGTCCGCGTTATTTAATCACCAATACCGGCAACGCCAATGCTGGTACGGGCGCTGATGGTAAACGCCGCGCGGTTGATATCTGTAGCGCTCTAGCTGCCAAAGCTGGCGTGGATGTCAGTACTGTTTTGCCATTTTCGACAGGCGTGATAGGCGAGCAACTAAACAGTGATGCTGTTATCGCAGGCTTAGACAATGCCTTAGCCAATTTGGCTGCTGATAATTGGCTGGCCGCGGCCAATGGTATTCGTACGACGGATACGATTCCAAAGCTTGCCAGTGAAAAGGTTGACGTCGATGCTATCAGCTATCATATTACGGGTATGTCAAAAGGCTCGGGAATGATACGCCCCAATATGGCGACTATGCTTGGCTATGTGGCCACTGATGCTAATATCGCCGCTGACTTATTGCAAGAAACGCTGAGCAAAATTAATGAGCAATCCTTTAACCGCATTACTGTCGATGGTGATACCTCAACCAATGATTGCTGCGTCTTGATTGCAACCGGAACAGCGAGCTCAGAGATTATTGATAGCCCAGAGCATCCGCATTATCAGCCGATATTTGACGCTTTAACAGCAGTGTTTGTGCGCTTGGCACAATTGATTGTACGAGATGGGGAAGGCGCCACCAAGTTTATGACGGTAAAAGTCACGGGCGGCAATACCACGCAAGAATGCTGCGATGTGGCGTATGCCGTTGCACATTCACCACTGGTCAAAACGGCGTTTTTTGCCAGTGATGCTAACTGGGGTCGTATCTTAGCAGCGGTTGGTTATGCCGGTATCGACGACCTTGATACCGAGCAAGTCGATGTCTATCTAGATGAAGTGATGATTTGTGAAAATGGTGGTGTGGCTCCGAGCTATACGGAAGCGGCTGGCAAAGAGGTTATGAGTCGTCCTGAGATTACCATTCATATTGATTTGGCACGTGGCGATGCTCACGATACCGTTTATACCTGCGATTTATCTTACGATTACGTCAAAATAAACGCGGATTATCGTAGCTAAAAATCATTTATATTTTTATACAAACGCTCAAAGCTGAAATGGTTTTGAGCGTTTTTTTATGTTAGATACTAAATAATTCAATACCAAATTATTCAAAACCGCAATCTCTCCTATTAATAAGTCACTGTTAATAAAAGACCGGTAATAAAGAACCATGAATAAAAACCGTTTATTAACATCAGTTGCAAAAGCTGACGTTACGTTACAAACCAGTTATAGAGGCTAAGGGGTTGGGCGACCTATACTAGCTGTAGTAAACAATAGACGGTACTGATGGAGGTTGGGTCATTTAACCTAAATTGAGTTTATCTCGATTTTATAGTTTTGACTTTATAGTTATAGTAGATTCAAAACCGAACCTTTCATTCACAGTATCTTCATAAATGCCTACTACCTTTTGAATAATGACAATTGATTAAAATGAGTTCAAAAGGTAATGATTAATACTAATAAACTGAGGATTTAATAATGAAAAAATTAGCAATTGCTGCATTGATGACGACTTTTGTTTTATCAGGCTGTTCTACCATGGGTATGAATGATGAGCGTACTATGGTGGTTGAAGGCGAAGCAATGAATGTCAAAGTGGTTAACATTCCAAGCTTTAAAATAGAAATAGCACCTCTAAAAGCAGTTTGTGAGCTGCCAGATGCTAATGGCAATAAAATTGAGTCAGAGTGCTTACAGTATCGTCAGACTTATCAGAAAAACTACACCCCTTTAAACGGTAATATTCAAGGCTTCACTTATGAGCCAAATTATCGCTATATTTTAGATGTGCGCCAAGAAGCGGTTATGAATGAAGCAACTCAGGTGGTTAAGCCAGTTTGGATTCTAAACGAAGTGGTTTCAAAAACAGCTGAATAATTTTAGTTGTAGATTATTATAGAAAAAGCCTCTAATCATTAGAGGCTTTTTTGGTTTTGCTTTAAACGATTAAAAATATTGTGTAGATTAACATTGACTGTAATTCACACTAACGCCGCGGGTAGCCGTGGGGATGCGGTTATCAGCATAAATAGCAAGACCGCCGCGTGCGGTTTCTTTGTATTTATCAGACATATCAGCGCCTGTCTGCTTCATAGTCTCAATGGCTTTATCTAAAGAGACAAAGTGCTGACCATTGCCGCGGCAGGCAAGACGAGCGGCGTTAATGGCTTTTACCGCACCCATCGCATTACGCTCGATACAAGGGACTTGTACCAAGCCGCCAATCGGGTCACAAGTCAGCCCTAAGTTATGCTCGATACCAATCTCAGCAGCATTCAAACATTGCGCTGGCGAGCCGCCCATAATCTCTGCCAATGCCGAACCTGCCATGGCACAGGCTGAACCGACTTCGCCTTGACAGCCCACTTCAGCACCAGAGATAGAAGCGTTTTGTTTAATTAAGCTGCCAATGGCGGTGGCATTTAATAAAAACTTACGGACGCCATCTTGGTTATAATTGGGTAAAAAATCACGATAATAGTGCAAGACCGCAGGAATAATACCCGCCGCACCATTGGTCGGTGCTGTGACAACTTTACCGCCATTGGCATTTTCTTCATTGACGGCAAGGGCATACAAATCAACCCAATCCATCGCCGCGAGCTTATCGGTTTTGGCGATAGGCAAGTCTTTTTCAGCGCATAGTTGATTATGTAAATCGTGAGCACGGCGTTTAACATCAAGTCCGCCCGGTAAAATGCCACTGTTTTTACAACCTTGAGTCACACAGTCCTGCATCACCTCCCAAATCGTATCTAAATAGCTAAAGATGTCTGCTTGATTGCGATAGTGACACTCGTTAGCGAGTACCAGCTCACTGATACTTAACCCATGCTCACGGCATTGTTCAAGCAACTCTGCGGCAGTATTAAAAGGGTAGGGAACGATATCAATCGTTGGACTGGCATGATCCTCATCGGGATTATTTGCGTCATCTTCGTTGATAACGAAACCGCCACCAACCGAATAATAGGTCTGCTGGTAATTGCTACCATCGGCCAATAACGCGCGGATGGTCAAGGCATTAGGATGATAAGGCAATACCGTATCATCGTACCAATACATATCGCGCTCGCTATCGAAGTCGATAATATGTTTGCCTGATAAATTAAGCTGTTTATCAGCAAAAATAGGCGCTAGATATTCGCCAGTCAAGCGGGTATCAATGGTACTCGGCGTATGTCCCAGTAAACCCAAATATATCGCCGTATCGGTTGCATGCCCTTTACCAGTAGCGGCCAGCGAGCCATAAAGCTCGATTTCAATATTTTTAATCGTCGTTAATGGGCTTTGCTTAAGCAATGATGTCAAAAATAAATTGGCCGCCACCATGGGCCCGACCGTATGAGAGCTCGACGGTCCAATACCAATTTTAAATAAGTCGAAAACACTAATCATATAAATACCAATAAATTGTCAGTGCATCAGCGTATGTGATAAATAGGCTTAAGTACTGGTGTGAAAAAAGATAATAGATAACGGCCCCCAAAGCCTTGATAAATACAGCACAATGACAAGGGCAGGCATTTATTTAAATGCACACTTTAATAAATGTGAGTATTTAAAAAACATGGGATATTATCTATAAATGTCTCCCAGTATAGGCGTACAGAGACCTGCTGAATAATAACTTTTATTTATCATAGAACTCCGTTATCATGCTCGCAGCCATTACCTGTGTAACATCCTGTAATCTTGCTAACACTATATAGTGAACAACGTCGCAGAAATCCTTAAACTACTTTTAATAGAACCTATTTGACGGTCTATATTTGGTCAAAGTAAATGACTTTCCTGCTGTTATCGTTTTTTAATTCCTCTATAGTTGTTGATGATTGGCATGACTTAGTTGTTATCGTTTTGACTGAATTCATATCTGTATTCTCATAGTTGTATTTCTCACAGTTTTTTAGCTGACTAATATTCTCTCAGCTCAAATAGGACAGCGCATGACAACTCCCGAACCTCATTCTCCAAACCCCGAAAATAGCACCCAAGAATCTGCTTCGCACAATGCATTAGAAGCGGCTGGTATTGATGCAGCTGCGATGAGTTATCCGCACAATCCAGACTTTGATAATGGTCGTTGGTTTCCAACGTGGCGTCCGTATGGCGGTGATTTGGATCGTGATCCGGTCGGTATCAATGAGTATTTGCCGCCAGCAAAGAGCGTTCTATTAGGTGTGCAGCATACTTTTGCGATGTTTGGGGCGACGGTGCTGGCGCCATTATTAATGGGCTTTGACCCCAATTTAGCCATTTTGATGTCCGGTATTTGTACGGTGATGTTTTTTATGATTACCGGTGGGCGTATGCCTAGTTATTTGGGCTCAAGCTTTGCCTTTATTGGGCCGGTTATTGCGGTGACGGCTTATGCAGGCGTGGGATTTAATGACAATTTGAATGTCGCTTTGGGCGGTATCATGGCATGCGGCATCATTTATGCTTTGATAGGTCTATTGGTCATGAAGACGGGTACAGGCTGGATTGAGCGCTTAATGCCGCCTATTGTTACCGGTGCAATTGTGATGATTATTGGTCTGAATTTAGCACCAGTGACCATTCAAGGGGTGTCTGCCAATCAGTTTGATGCATGGATGGCTACGCTGACGGTATTGCTTATCAGTGGGGTAGCAGTATTTACCCGCGGTATGCTGCGCCGTTTGCTGCTATTGGTTGGCTTGATATTGTCGTATATCGCCTATTTTTTCATGACCAATGTGCTCGGTTATGGCGTTCCGATTGACTTTACTAGTGTGTCAGCAGCGTCATGGTTTGGTCTGCCAAGTATTCATTCACCGCGTTTTG
Source organism: Psychrobacter sp. UBA2769 (assembly GCF_002352555.1). Classification (NCBI taxonomy): domain Bacteria; kingdom Pseudomonadati; phylum Pseudomonadota; class Gammaproteobacteria; order Moraxellales; family Moraxellaceae; genus Psychrobacter; species Psychrobacter sp. UBA2769. Next base: position 9,529 of record NZ_DEIR01000020.1, read on the forward strand.
AGATGAGTGCGATTATATTAATTGCGCCTGTTGCCTTTATTTTAGTTGCCGAAAACTTAGGGCACTTTAAAGCGGTCGAAGGTATGACTAAAGCACGAGTAACGCCTTATATGGGTCGGGCATTTTTTGCTGATGGCTTGGCGACAACGTTTTCGGCAGGTTTTGGTGGTACTGGTGTGACCACTTATGCAGAAAACATCGGTGTCATGGCTGTGACCAAAGTATATAGTACGACGATTTTTGTGGTAGCAGGTCTGGTGGCTATCTTGCTTGGATTATCACCAAAGTTTGGCGCAATTATTCAAACGATACCGGCGGCTTTATTGGGCGGCGCATCTATTGTGGTATTTGGTTTGATTGCGATTGCAGGGGCAAAAATTTGGATAGACAATCATATCGACTTTAGCAAAAACAGCAATTTAATCATTGCTGCGGTCACCGTTATTATGGGTACGGGTAATTTTAGCTTGCATCTAGGTGGCTTTGACTTAGGCGGTATTGGTACGGCCACCTTAGCCGCGATTGTGCTTAATGCCTTATTTAATAGACAAAAAGATTAATCGTCAAAAAGGCTCACTGTTAAAAATAGTGATGTTTTACTCATAAAATTAAAGAGCTTAATATATTGATAAGCAAAAGCCACAATAATCATTGTGGCTTTTATTTGTTATGACGCTTATTTATAAACATTGTTATTTGCTGCGTTCTTTATTTATAGTCACGTTTATAAAATCGTGAAAAAAACCGATAACGTCTTAGCGCGCGTGGTTTAGGTTTTAATGAACCTAAATAAATGGCAAACATGGTCAGCAATGCGCCGCTCCATTGTAAGGTATTAATCGGTTTATCGAGCCAGCTATAATCAATCACCAAAGCGGCAATGGGCTCGGTCAATAACAGCAGCCCTGTCAATGCCAAGGACAGTTTAGGTATAGAGTAGGCGATAAGCCCCCACGCTAAGCATTGCATCACGGTGCCGTAAATCAATACCCAACCAATCTCAGACCACGTATTGGGCAAGATATTGCCCATATCGAACACAAACATCGGGACAATCATCGCCACTACGCCGCCGATGCTAATCAGTTGCATGAGCATAAATATCGGCGTTGGCTCAGTATCGTGGGTTTTGCGGATAAAGGTCATCGACGCGGCAAGCATGGCGCCTGAGACGATGCCCGTGACGAAACCCCAAGTCGCGGCAGTATTTTGCGCAAACTCAGGACTGCCTATCATTGCCACGCCCAACATGGCTAAAAATAAACTGATAAGCTGCAAGATAGATTGGCGCTCATTAAAATATAAAAAACCAATGGCTGCTAAAAAGAAAATCTGTAAGCTATTAAGTAAGGTTGAGATACCAGGACCGACCGCATAAATACTCTCATGCCATAATGCCAAATCGAGTCCTAAAAATGCGCCCGATAATAAACCGTAAAAAATAGCACGCTTTGAGCGCGGTAATCGCTGCCCCGTTACTTTAGCCAATACAGCAAATACCACGCCTGAAATAGCCAGCCGCCAAAATGACATCGCCCAGCCACCGATATCGACATGAGCAACAATCAAGCTACCCAAACCAAAAATAACACAACCAATGACTAAGCCAGTAGCGGCAGAGCGTGAAGAGGCAGTAGCCATGCAATATCCTTATCTCATTACTATGATGCTTTTTTTAAGATGCTTTTTAATTGTTGTTTGCTAAAGCGGTGATTTAAATAAGCTATATTGTCAGTGTTTTGCACTCGAAATGGAATGGTTTAGGGCGATTTATTTTATAATGACTTATCACACACTATAAATAAACCAGTCACCTTCTTACAGGAATAGCATTGGCGCAAACGTCGCTATTTGTTACTCTACTAGCTATCTGCATTTTAAAACCCTGAATATTTTAGAATAACGACACGCTTTAAATTTTCAAATAGCCTCTATTACTTTTAGCCTAGGTTTGCTTATGCTGCTACGTTCTATATCAAGACGACAAAAACTCTCCCTCTCTAGATTACCGCTACAATTGTCACGCGGCAGTTTTGTGATGAGCCTGTTTGTGATGAGCATTATAACTGCTACGTCTTTTTTAATGTCAAATGCCCAAGCAGCCAGCTGTAAAATTCCCAAAAGTTATTATAAAAATGTCTCTTGCACAGCGAGTAGCGGCTATTTTTTAGCGATAAAAGATTTTGGCGCACCAGTTGCCTTGATTAATAAACAAGGTAAAAGCGTGGTTGATTTATCCCGCTATCAAAAAGTAGATGCTGATAAGATATCGGGCGGATTGCTACCGGTACTGCGTAACGGGCGGGTAGGTTACGTCAATATGCAAGGTCGCGAGACTATCCCTGCGATGTACGATATGCTCAAGGAGAGTCAAGGTTGGGCGCGTCCCGTGTCTGAAGGTCGCATCGTGGTCAAACAAAACGGTCATTATGGGGTCATCGATACCGCTAATAAAACAATCGTGCCATTTTCTGCCGCGATTAGTGATATCGATGATTATCGTAGCGGCATGACGCGCGTGCGTAAAAACCAAGCCATAAGCTGGTTGGATAAAAATGGCAAACCCACGCGCGACCCGAATTCGAACAGTAAGGCTGATAGCCAAACATCGACAACTAACGAAAACGTCAAGGAGATGCAACAATCAGCGCCATCTAGTCCTTTTGCCACACTGCAGCCGCGCCAACAAGATGGCAGGTGGGGCTTTGTTGATGACAATAATGTCACCATGATTACGTATTCGTTTGATGAGGTGCGTCCATTTTCTGAAGGATTGGCGGGCGTGCGTATCGATAACGAATGGGGTTTTGTTAATTTAGGCGGCGAGTTAGTAATTCCTTTCCGTTTTGATAAGAGCGGGGTGAGCGTAGGCGATAGTTATAAAGACCAGCCAGCATTTGTATTCACAAGTGGCAAAGCATGGATTGGTAATTTAAAAAATGGCGCTAAGATGTGTATTGATAAAGAGGGTAGCAGTGTTGGTTGTGATTGATACTTAGTACTTATCATTTAATATCGCGCTTAATTTGGCAGGTAAAAAAAGAGGGTCAGAACGATGGATAATCCATCGCTCTGACCCTCTTTTTTTATGGTTTGTTAATTTAGGGTTTTAAGCTTAAAACACTATTTTTCTAACAGATGATTGCTAATCAAATCGACCATATAAGGCTGATAGTATTCTGGAATATCGTGCGCCATACCTTCGATTAAATGGAATTTTGCATTGGGAATGGTCTTTGCAACCACTCGTCCTTGCGAGGCGGGTAACAGCCCATCTGCGCTACCATGCAGCACAATCGTCGGCGCTTTAACTTGCTTGCTATATTTGCTAATCGAGCCTGAGGCTAAAATAGCATTTAGCTGTTGTACAGTACCGAGTGGATGAAAATTACGCTGATAACGTATCTTAGCGATGTCACGTACCATACGCACATTGACATGCCCTGGCGTGCCGACAGTCTTCATAAACCAGACGCTATGACGCACAATATCACGCTCAGAATGGCTCTCAGGGCGATTGATGAGGGTATATAACTGCTTCGGCTTAGGCGGTTTTAAAAAGGCGCGGTTGGTGGTGGTAAACATCAAGGCCATGCGCTGTACTAGACTTGGATAACGCGCGGCGACGATTTGAGCAATCATACCGCCCATAGAAGCGCCAAGTAGGTGCGTTTTACTCAGGTGCAAGGCTTTGATTAAACGCGCCGTATCTTCCGCCATATCGGTTAAGTTATAAGCAACCTGCGCACCTTTATTCGACAGACCTGTTTGCAGGCGCATCATCATTTTTAACTGACTGATACGTGGCAAACCATCAATCTGTACTTTGGACGACAAGCCGATATCACGGTTGTCAAAACGAATCACAAAAAAACCGGCATCGATAAGGCGCTTCATAAAGTTATTTGGCCAAAATATCATTTGTGAGCCAAGTCCCATAATCATGAGTAGCGGCGGATTGTTTGGATTACCACCCGCCTCAACGCACAGCTCGATACCGTCACCAATATCTATCATTGCTTGATGAAGATGCTCGCTTAAGTCGGATGCACGCCAATTATGGTTGCCAAATTGCTGCCATTCAGGGGTTGGATAATTGCCATTTTCCTCTGAAATCTCAGGCGCTTCTAAAATCCTAGGCGCACTATTGATGGGGTTTGATTGTGTCATGAAGTATCCTATTTAAACGGTCATTGGCTTAAAGTTCGAGCATCTCAAAATCAAGCTTGCCAACGCCGCATTCTGGGCAAATCCAATCATCAGAGATATCTTCCCATTTAGTGCCGGGCGCGATGCCTTCTTCAGGACAGCCGAGCTCTTCGTCATATATCCAGCCGCAGACAATACATTCATAACGTTTCATAAATAGTCCTATCGATTATTGTCACTGTTATTAAAACCAGTGTTACTAGGTGTTTTTTAAGGCTTATATTCACTACTATAGTCAATATTTAGACCGTAAAAACGCACGTAGTTTATCATATAACCGTAATTTTCATAGTTAAGTTTACACTTGTATATTGAGATTAACCAGCTTTTATCAAGTCATAGAGTACCCACTTAATGGTTTTAGTAGTGCTAACTTCGCCAGTTTTATCTCCGCCATAAAGTCGATTATGCTATAATTCTTGCTACCAATTTTACCAATTGAGATATCGACCATCACTGTCATATCCTCTTCCAGTACTATACGCAAAGGGTTATCATGAGCGCTACTGCCGACGTTTCATCAGCTAATACCACAACCAAATCCTCGCCGACACTCAATACCGATCATCCATTTTGGCAAATCATTCGCACAGTACCAGACTTCCCAAAAGTTGGCATTGATTTTTATGATATTACGCCGTTACTGCGCAGTCATATTAATGCCGTGATTGATGAGATGCTAGCTGTAATGCCTGCGGGTCTGCTTGATGACGTAGATTGCTTGGGTGCAGTTGAGGCACGCGGATTTGTATTTGCCAGTTTGCTCGCAGGTCGCTTGGGTAAAGGTATGATTTTGCTGCGTAAACCTGGCAAATTGCCACCACCGGTTGCCAATAAAGCTTATGCTTTAGAATATGGTAAAGACATGCTTGAGATGCAAAATAATTTGCCACCTGAGCGCGTGTTATTGGTCGATGATATCTTGGCTACTGGCGGCACGCTGATGACTGCTTATGAGCTGTGCAAGTCTGCTAAGCACACCGTGGTCGGCGCATTGGTATTGTTAGACCTTGTTGATTTACACGGCGAATTCCCTGTGCCGGTTTATACGGTTTTAAAAGCTTAGAGAAGAGTTCTTTAGCATAATAAAAAGCACGCTGAATAGTTCAGCGCGCTTTTTAATGGCATGTACTTTGTTGATTCGTCTTGACCTGCGTTACTTATCTTGCTGGTAACTTTTACAGGCCTGCTCTACTAGCATGCGACTAATTGTTTTCGGCTTGGTCACCTTAAAGTCTTTAGTCGTCAATATCGGCTTTTCTGATTGCCAAGATTTTAACACTTTATCGTCAGCAGCGTAGTTAACGTAAGCGCGCCGATAGTAGCTAGAATCCTTACAAGAGATGAGTAATTGCTGGTCGCTATGATGGATGTCGGTTTCTTTAGTCTGTTTGTCCTTACCTTCCTTGCTGTCTTTTTCTTTACTATCCTTTATCACCACGGTTTTTGGAATAGGATAGGTTCTACGAATCGAGACGGTAATATTTTCGACTGCTTTTTCGTCAATAATATGAATGTCTGAGCGTTCGATAGAATCCAAATCTAAGCTAAAAATAGAGCCAGTCTGACTTTTTGATACCTCTAACCAGTTTGCCGCATAGCCACTCATTGCAAGCGTACTACCTGCTAATATCACTGCTAGCCGTTTCATAATCGAGCCTTGCTTTTTGTTATATAAAGTCGCTTATCATAGCCAACTTAATAGGGGCAGGCAAATTTCTTTTATGACAAGCGGTTCACGCTGTGGCAATCTCAGCACTCGTGATTAGCAGGCAGAGGCCTCGGACATATAGTAAGTTTGGTTGTTAATCACGCATGTCTGCTAGCATTTTCGCAAGCTCATCACGCGCACCGATAAAGCCATCGATACCCTTAGGTAATAAGTCTTGTGTGACCGTATCTTGCTGATAGGCGGCGCTGAATTCGTCGTGCGTTAAGCTGACTTTGGTCATGTCGGCCAAATCCATTGACATGCTTGGTGATAGCTGGCGCGTTACTTCAACATCCATCGCTGCCAGCTCATCGATGAGATTGGGCGCGATGGTTAACAGGTCACAACCTGCCAATGCCAATATTTGCTCAGTCGAGCGGAAACTTGCTCCCATCACTTGTGTTTTATAGCCATGCTGCTTGTAATATTGATAAATAAGCTTGACCGATTGCACGCCCATATCGTCTGAAGCGGGAACGTTTTGGCGGTTTTGCTGGCGTTTTTGCCAATCTAAAATACGCCCAACAAAAGGGGATATCAGCGTCACACCAGCATCGGCACAGGCAATCGCTTGATGCTGACCGAATAATAACGTCAGATTACAGTGAATACCCTGGGTTTCAAGATAACGTGCGGCCTCAATCCCTTGCCACGTTGCTGCCATCTTAATTAAGACGCGCTCTGAGTCGATACCTGCTTTTTGATAGGCTTCCATAAAGCTTAAGGCTTTATCAATGGTCGCTTGGGTATCATAAGACAAGCGTGCATCGACTTCGGTTGAAACGCGACCTTCAATCAATGCCAGAATATTACAGCCAATTTGAATGGTCAGCTCATCAATCACCGCATCGATATCACCGCGATGGCGACTCATGGTCTCTGACAGCATGGCTTCATTATCCGGATGAATGAGTGCTTTGGTAATGAGACTGGGATTGGTAGTGGCATCGATGGGTTTTAGGCGCGCAATGGCGGCAAGGTCGCCCGTATCAGCGACAATAGTGGTCATGGTGCGAAGCTGTTGTAATGCGCTCATCAGATATCCTTGGTATGGTCAATTAACGTTGTTATGTTCTTATTTAGCGGTGTTATTTAAATTTGTTGTCCATGATGTTTTTTTATTCATACAGCGGTTTATCATGGTGGTGTTGCTTGGGATTTTGCTTAGCAATAGCGTCTTAGCGGTTTTTTGAACTTAAACCTATTAAGCTCATGCGTCGTTAAAACTTATACGCTATTAAAAATTAAGCATTATTAAAGCTTATACGCTGTTAAAACTATGCGCCTTTAATAAGAGCCTTTAAACTGTATCATAGATTTAAGCGTCTGTAGCCTGATAGTTTCACAGAGCTTAGTCGTTATAGGGTATAACTGTGCTAAGATTTATAGCAAATTGACCGTTTACGCGCATTTACGAATGGGCACTGTCGATAGTTTTTGCTATAGTAGAGCCGATCAGCTGTTTGGCGCGCACGAAACATCAAAAGTAAGTAAGCATGTATTATTAAAACAAGCATATTGCACAGACAGTCATCGCTAACAGATAACAGTTATAAACTTTAGTAACAACATTAGAAAAAGGATGGGCGGTAATGAGTGAGCAGTCACCAGAGCAAAATGTAGACAAGATAAACCAAACCCCTGCAAGCGTCAGCGAGGCTGCAACTGATAAAGCGTTTTTAAACACATTGCGTCAAAGTATTGATGCGGTAGACTGCGAAATTCAGACGCTGATTAACAATCGCGCCAAACTGGCTCAGCAAGTGGCGACCGTGAAGAAAAACCACGTTGCCAATAGTCCTGATGCTGAAAAGACCAATCCTATTTTTTATCGTCCTGAGCGTGAAGCACAAGTCTTAAAAGCGGTAATGGAACGTAATACCGGACCTATTGCCGATGAAAAAATGGCACGCTTATTCCGTGAAATCATGTCGGTCTGCCTCGACTTAGAAGCGCCGCAACGTATTGCATTTTTGGGCCCTGTCGGTACTTTTACCCATGCTGCAGCATTAAAGCACTTTGGTAAAGCTGCTGATACTGTGCCACTAAATACCATTACTGACGTCTTTCGCGAAGTCGAAGCGGGCACAGCGATGTATGGTGTGGTACCAGTTGAAAACTCATCAGAGGGCGTGGTTAACCATACCTTAGATGGTTTCTTATCTTCTACGTTAAAGATAATCGGTGAAGTTGAGTTGCCTATTCACCAGAATTTCTTGGTTGCTGAACATACCAAGATAGATGGCTTAAGCCGTATCTACTCGCATCAGCAATCATTGGCGCAGTGCCGTCATTGGCTTGATGTTAATTATCCAAATGTCGAGCGCGTGGCGGTATCAAGCAATGGCGAAGCAGCCCGTCGCCTCAAAAACGAGTGGCATTCAGCGGCGATTGCCGGTGATGTGGCTGCTGCAGAGTACGATTTACATAAGCTTTACTCAAACATCGAAGACAATCCAAGCAATACCACGCGTTTCCTAATTATCGGTCATGAAGCAATTGCGCCATCAGGACACGATAAAACCTCAATTATGGTTTCAGCGCATGATAAAGCAGGCGCCCTGATCGAAATCTTAAAGCCTTTGTCTTATCATGGCGTGTCGATGACCAGTATCGAGACCCGCCCTGAACGTCCGAATAAATGGGCTTACGTGTTCTTTATCGATATGGATGGACACATTGAAGACGCAAATGTGAGTGCAGCGATTGCTGATATCCGACCATTGGTCAAAGATTTGCGTATTCTAGGTTCTTATCCAAAAGCCGTGCTATAAACTGGCTTAGTTAAAGTATTTATCAAACCGCTAGCAATGCTTAATAAGCAGATATTAACAAGTAGATATTACTAAACAGGTATTAACCAGCAGCAAATGCGTTATCACCTTTAAGGATAAATCATGCAGTCATCTCATTCGACAGAGTCAAATTTATCACCGCTAATGCCTGCTTATGACAGTATTTTAGAGCTGGCGCCTTATCAAACGGGAAAGCCGGTTGAGGAGTTGACGCGTGAATATGGCGTCTCAGACGTGGTAAAGCTTGCCAGCAATGAGAATCCGCTGGGCTGCTCACCGCACGTTACGCTCGCGATTACCGAGCAATTGGGCGAATTGGCACGTTACCCTGATGGCAATGGTTATTATCTCAAGCAAGCGCTTGCTGATGTTAATGATGTCAGTGTCGAGCAAATTACCTTGGGTAATGGTTCTAGCGATTTACTATATATTCTAGCGAGTAGTTTTGCCGGTAGTGATGATGCCATCATTTATAGCCAATACGCCTTTATCATTTATCCGATGCTGGCCAAAATGCAAGGAGCGACAGGCATAGAAGTACCTGCCAGTCGCTTTGGTCATGATTTAAAGGCGATGAGTCAGGCGGTAGTGGACAATCCTAATACCAAGATGGTGTTTATCGCCAATCCTAATAACCCAACTGGCACCCAGCTTGCGCATGAAGAGCTACGTGCGTTTGTCGCTAGTGTGCCAAGCTCGGTATTGGTCGTGTTAGATGAAGCTTATATCGAATATAGCCCTGAGAGTAACAATAGGTCGCTGCTCGATGAATTTGATAACGTGATTATTGTACGTACTTTTTCAAAAGCTTATGGACTGGCGGGTTTACGTATTGGTTATGCGCTTAGCTCAGTGCCGGTCGCAGATTTACTCAATCGCATTCGTCAGCCATTTAATGTCAGTAGGGTGGCACTCGCCGCCGCCGCCGCGGCGCTTGCTGACCAAGACTTTATTGAAAAATCGAGGCTCAATAATCAAGAGCAAATGCGCTGGTTAGAAAAGCAGTTTGACGCACTAGGGTTAGGGTTTATCAAGTCGTATGCCAACTTTATTATGGTTGAAATAGAAGTTGAGATGGAGGACATAACCGTGGCTGCCATTTATCAAGCATTGCTGGAGCAGGGCGTGATAGTCCGTCCACTAGAGAGTTATGGCTTGCCTAATTGGCTGCGTATCACGGTAGGGGTTGCAGAAGATAATATGCGCCTGATTGATACCCTACGTTCAATCTTGACTGATGACTGATAAAAACTCAGCTTTCTGTCGTTTAATAAACAACTGATTCGATTAATTATTCAATTTTATGACGCCAATATCAGCTTGCTTTACGCTTACTGATATTGGTTTGTTGAAAGAGAAACGCCGTGAGTCGCCAGAAAAATAATATTAGCAATATCCATACTCAGCCGCCGTTATTTAAGCAAGTTTGTGTCATTGGTCTCGGGCTTATTGGTGCCAGCCTTGCCCAAGCCATCAAAGACAATGGTTTGAGTGAGCGCTTGGTGGCGGTTGATAGACATGCACCGAGCATCGACGAAGCCATTCAGCAAGGTTTGCTAGATGCGGGTAGTGCCGTCTTAAGTGAAGTGGTATCAGGCAGTGACTTAATTGTCATCGCCGTGCCAGTGCAAGCGGTAGAGGCCGTGTTTGTTGATATCAAAACCGCGATGGATAACGGACAGCTTGCTACTGATTGCATGATAACCGACGTCTGTAGTACCAAGGTTAATATCATTGAGGCGGCAAAAGCGGTCTTTACCTCATTACCAACGGGCTTTGTACCCGCGCATCCGATTGCTGGTGCTGAAAATTCAGGGTATCATGCCAGGCGTGCCACTTTATTTGTCAATCATAGCGTCATTATCTGCGAGCTACCAACGACCAATGATAACGCCATTGCTAAGCTACGGCAGTTATGGGAAGCGGTAGGTGCGACTGTCATGCCGATGGAGGCTGGCCATCATGATGCGATATTGGCGCATACCAGTCATTTACCGCATTTGCTGGCGTTTAATTTGGTTGAGCAGCTGGCGAGTCATGATGATAATTTAGATATGTTTCGTTATGCAGCGGGTGGTTTTCGAGATTTCAGCCGCATTGCTGCCAGCGACCCTAAAATGTGGCATGATATATTTTTTGCCAATCAAAGCGCCATTGTGAGCGCCCTTGATGAGTATGGCGTTTATCTACAGACCATGCGCCAGCTTATTATTGATAAAGATTCAACTGCCCTGATGGGACTTTTGGGCCGCGCGCAAGCCGCACGGCGACATTTTGGCCATATGTTAGCCAGCACCCCTTATACGGATACTTCTGCCATGTCAGCTTCTTATAATATTACTCCTAGCAACACCGTTTCTGGCACCATTACCATTCCTGGTGATAAGTCGATCTCGCATCGCAGTATCATGCTTGGTAGCCTTGCGACAGGTGTCACCAACGTCACTGGATTTTTGGAAGGGGAAGATGCGCTTGCCACCTTACAGGCGTTTCGTGATATGGGTGTGAGCATTGAAGGCCCTGATAAAGGCAAATTGACCATCCATGGCGTTGGTATGAATGGTTTAAAGCCAAGCAAAACACCATTATACATGGGCAACTCAGGCACCAGTATGCGTCTGCTAGCCGGTATCTTAGCGGCACAGTCATTTGATAGTGTATTAACAGGCGATACCAGTCTAAACAAGCGCCCGATGGAACGTGTGGCCGCGCCGTTACGTGAGATGGGTGCGGTTATTCAAAGTACCGGTCATAATGGTACTGCGCCACTGAGTATTACAGGTCGTGCGAATGTTGGTGAGCCTCTCCAAGGTATGGAATATGATATGCCGGTCGCTTCTGCTCAGGTTAAATCTTGCTTATTGCTGGCTGGACTTTGGGCAAAAGGTACTACGACTGTCATTCAACCTGAAGTTAGCCGCGATCATACCGAGCGTATGCTATCAGCCTTTGGTTATCCTGTGACTGTTGATGGCAATCGCGTCAGCGTCGAAGGTGGTGGCACGCTCACAGGCGGTAATATCGCTGTGCCTGCTGATATCTCTTCAGCGGCATTCTTTATGGTCGCTGCGGCTATCAGTCAAGGTAGCGAGTTGACCCTTACGCAAGTCGGTATTAACCCGACGCGTACCGGTATCATCGATATCTTAAAACTGATGCAAGCTGATATCAGCTTAAGTAATGAGACCCATGTCGGCGGCGAACCAGTTGCTGATATCACTATTCGTAGTTCAAACTTAGTCGGTATCGAAATTCCAGAATATTTAGTACCTTTAGCAATTGATGAATTCCCAGTATTATTTATTGCTGCTAGCTGTGCCCAAGGTCGCACGGTGTTGACCGGTGCAAAAGAATTGCGCGTGAAAGAGTCGGATCGTATTGCGGTCATGGCAGATGGTCTACAAACCCTAGGCATTGATTGTACGGTGACTGAAGACGGGCTGATCATTGAAGGTAAAGGTATTGAAGGTAAGGGCAGTAATGCTGATGTTAATGAAGTGAATAACAGCCAGCCAGTCTTTGGCGGCGGACATATCATCTCGCATCATGATCATCGTATTGCCATGAGCTTTGCGGTTGCCAGCTTACGTGCTTCTAAGCAAATTACCATCGAAGGTGTTGAAACCGTCAATACCAGTTTCCCAGGATTTGCTGAGCTTGCCAATCAAATTGGTATGTCTATTAAAGTGGATAATGGTGCAGCTTAATGCCATATTAAAATAGTAAGCCTTATTATTTGCTTTTAAAGTATAGGTTTTTGAATTTTGGTTTTTAAAGTACTGGTCTTTAAATTATAGAGTCTTAAAGTGCTGTCTTTCAGGATTCAATAAAATCTAAAAGGTTACTTGTAAACCTTAATGTAAAAGTCGTTTTAAAGTTATTTTTTAACGTTGTTGTCGTGAGCAATGTGTTGATACTTAAATAGTATTAACGCATTGCTTTTTACTTTCTACCCTATATGTAGTAACCCTGCGCTCTTACCGCTAAGTTTTCATTATTGATAAACATTAGGTGAGGTCGCGCTTTGCTCTAATTTAAGTTGTCTTGCCTTATGACTACTCAAAATGTTGTCAAAAAACCAGTCGTTCCCATTAAAACCACACGAAGTGGTATCGTCACTGCGCTGATTGCTTTTTGTATATGGGGCGCATTTCCGTTATATTTTAAACAATTAGCCGCTTATAACGCGACAGAAATCATCGGTCATCGTATTGTTTGGACGTTTGCCTGTTTGCTCATCGTCGTGGTCGTGACCAAGCGCTGGCAGTGGATAGATACTTTAAAGCAAAATCCAAAGTGGATAGCGTTGACGTTTTTATCAGGTATTATTATCGCCACCAACTGGCTCACTTACGTATGGGCGGTCAACCACGATCAAATCCTTGAGGCGAGCTTAGGATATTTTATCGGGCCATTAGTTGGGGTGGCGCTATCGATGATTTTATTCAAAGAGCGTCTGCGACCTTTGCAATGGGTCGCGATTGGGTTTGCGCTGTTATCTGTCGTTATTCAGGTAGTCATGCTCGGTAGCTTGCCATGGTTATCACTTATTCTTGCTTTTAGTTTTAGTACTTATGGCACGATTCAGCGCCAAACGCCATTGACCGCGGTCGATGCAATGTTTGTCGAAACTACCATGCTGGTACCTATCTTTATTTGGTGGTTTTGGCAAGCGGATGTGGTCAGTAGCCAGCTGAGCTTTTGGTTTACGCCAAACATCTGGTTATTAATGCTGGCAGGTCCGATTACGCTGATACCATTACTGTTATTTAATAGATCGACTAAACTGGTTGCTTATAGTATTTTAAGCTTTATGAATTATCTGACGCCGACCTTTATTTTCTTCTTGGCGGTTTTTTATTATAAAGAGCCTTTTGACTTAAACCGTTTAGCCGTCTTTGGTTTGATTTGGCTCGGGCTGTTATTATTCAGCATAGACTTGTGGCGTCATCGCCCTAGTAAAGCGTTAAAAGCCGAGCGTCTACGTGAAGAAGCGTTGCAGCAAAGTAAGTAAAAAAAACAAAGTAAATAAAATTTTGAGCTAAAGACTTAAATTAAAAAGCTCAGTCAAAAATTAATAAATAAGGATGAGCGCATGTTTCATACCGAATCTGATGTGGTATTTGTCAAAGGCTTAACAGTAGAAGCAGTCATCGGTGTTTACGCGTGGGAGCGCGCCATTACTCAGCCGCTCCTAATTGATATAGCGCTTGAAACAGATATTAGTAAAGCTGCTGTTTCAGACGATGTCCATGATGCGCTGAATTACAAAGCAGTCTGTGATGATGTCAGCGAATGGTGCCAAGCAATTAAAGCACAGTTGCTGGAGCATTTGGCTGGGCAAATCGCTGATAAGCTGCTCGAAAAATACACCTGCCATAAAATAACGTTAAGCGTTGCCAAGCCGACTGCTATTGAGCAGGCTGATGCGGTTGGGGTGCAAATCACCCGTTATGCCAAAGCCGGTGCTGACAAGCCAACTGCAAGCAAAGGCGATGATGCGTAAGATGCATAAAAATCTGGCTAATTTGAATCTTGATGACTTAAAAAAGTGCGTGCCTGAACAGCTGCAAACGCATTCTGTGACGGCGGTGCTATTGGCTTTGGGTAGTAACTATCAAGCAGAAAAATACTTATCGCTCATTCGAGAGAAATTAGCCGTTTTAGGCGAGATACAGCTGTCCATGGCATTTCAAAACCCTGATTTTACGGCGACACCTGAGCTGCCAAAACCTGATTATACCAATCAGTGTGTTTATCTAACGCTTACATCTGCCATGATCTTGCAGCAGTTGCAGCAGACCTTTAAGCAGTTTGAAAGTGATTGCGGTAGACAGCGTTCCTCTGAGTCAATAAAGAATCCTATGAAAATAGTCACCATGGATATTGATATTTTACTAATAAAATTAGATGATAAACAAAATAGCCTAAGCAAAAAATGGATAATAATGGCGGATAGATATCCATTTAAGGCCCATGAAAGAGCAGGGATTGAAGAGTTAGTTTTAAATAGTTATTCAAGAAGTTAAGAAGGGTTTATTAAAGGATAATGTTTTTCTTTAAGTGCCTCAAAATAAAAGCTAGGCAAAATGCCCAGCTTTTATCAAATTTACATGGTTCAGCGCAAAAATTATTATTGCGCGGTCAAACCACCATCAACAATAAACTCTGAGCCGGTTGAGTAGCTTGAATCATCTGAAGCTAAGAATAGCACCATGCCGCTGACTTCTTCGGGCTGCGCCACACGTCTCATTGGAATGGTTTTGGCAAAAGCTTCAACCGCATCTTTGGTATCGCCTTGCATAATCATTGGAGTAGCGATGACGCCTGGATGAATGGAGTTCACGCGAATGCCGTGAGGGGCGCACTCCAATGCTGCGGCTTTGGTCATACCGCGTACCGCAAATTTAGAATCGGTATAGCCGATAGCGCCACCGACCAAACCGTTAATCGATGAGATATTGATGATAGAGCCTTGCTTGGCTGCTTTCATCGTTGGAATAACCGCTTTCATGCCTAAAAAGACCGACACTTGGTTAATCTCTAGAATCTTACGATAGTCGTCCACTGAGGTATCTAAGATAGATTTGTGTGTAGTGATACCTGCATTATTAACTAAGACATCGATTTGACCAAATTTTTCTTGGGTTGCTTTAACGACTTGTGCCTAATCATCTTCATTGGTGACATCATGCTTGATAAAGAGGGCGTTATCACCAAGCTCTTTTGCCAATGCATCGCCTTTTTCACTATTGATGTCGGTCAATACCACTTTAGCACCTTCTTCCAGACATAAACGCGCATGAGTTTCGCCCATCCCTTGAGCCGCGCCTGTGATAATGATAACTTTGTCTTGTAAACGAGCCATGAGATTTCCTATTTTTATTTATGGATAATGAAAAGTATAAGTCATCATGGCTGAATATTCATTAGTGGTTATAAAACCATAAGCGAATATTCAATATTTTTAGACAATAATTTTAAATTTAGCCTGTAAATCATACCTTTAAATAGTGAGTTTGAGAAAACGATGTATAAAGTGATATTAGATTTTTGTTTTAAAGAGGTCGGTAGCCAACAGTTTTTTGAGAAAGACGTAGATTTTGATAAGTTATTAATCGAGCGATACAGTGAATTGCTCGAGCAAGCAGCGGCGTCAGAGTTATATGAATGGCGATGTAGTATTGAGGGTAGGTTGGCTGAGATAATCATTTTAGACCAGTTTTCGCGCAACATTTATCGTGATACGCCAGCGGCCTTTGCTCAAGATAGTATGGCATTGGCGCTCGCTCAAGAAGCGGTTACTGCTGGCGCATTAGAAATACTTGAAACTGTAGAGGCGCGTAAGTTTGTACTTATGCCGTATATGCACAGTGAGTCAAAACTGATTCATCAAGGAGCAGTCACTCTGTTTGAGCAATATACTAATGCCGATACCGTAGAGGCTGAGATGAAACATAAAGTCATTATCGATCGATTTGGTCGTTATCCTCATCGTAATGACATTTTAGGACGGGTTTCGACTGGCGAAGAAATAGAGTTTTTGACGCAGCCTGACTCGTCATTCTTATAAATATTATCTGTTTAATAGCTAATAGATAAAACGCTATTTATCAATTGGTTAACATAAAAAAAGAGGCTGTTTGGCCTCTTTTTATTTAGTATCTAAGATAGCTAGCAGCTTACTTCTGCTCAGCGCCGGCTGCATCCATATCAGACCGCCCAATCACATCTAAATCCTCTAAGCACAGCTTATCGTATTCCTTTTTGCAAAAATTAGGATCGATTTGGCACATCGCGCTTTGCAATTGATCTAGGCGGTTTTCTGATTGCTGGATGTGCTCAAGCATTTTTGCAAAGGCTTCTGCGACAGGGTCTTGAGAGAAAGGGTCAATACCGTAGGCTTGAAAGGTTGTGGTTCGTTTGGTATTCGATACTGTGTCTTTTACTTTGTCAGTACTGCCAGCTTGCGCGACTTTTTCTTCCTGTTTGGCATCTTGGACTTTGGTCGCAATGGGGTTGCCTTTTTCATCGTGATTGTCTGAGATCATACGTGCCGCGCTACCGACCATGGTAGCGCCCGCTGGCACAGGTTTGACAACAACCGCATTTGAGCCGATTTTAGCGTTTTTACCGACGGTAAAGGGTCCTAATACTTTGGCACCCGCACCAACTGTCACGCCATCTTCTAGCGTTGGATGGCGTTTGCCATTATTCCACGAAACGCCGCCAAGGGTCACACCATGATATAGAGTGACATCATTACCAATCTCTGCTGTCTCGCCAATCACAACCCCGACACCGTGGTCAATAAAGAAGCGCCTACCGATTTTAGCAGCAGGATGAATCTCAATACCGGTTACGATGCGTGAGCCATAGGAGATAACGCGCGCTGCCAGTTTTTGTTCATGATTCCAAAGATAATGGGCGCCACGATGTAAGACAAGCGCATGGATGCCAGGATAGGTCAGGATGACTTCCAGACTATTCCGTGCCGCTGGGTCACGGTTGAATACCGCATCGATGTCTTCTTTTAGGTCTTTTTTGATGCTGGCAAGCGATTTGAACAATTTGGCTGGCAATGACATAAGGCGTCCTATCGTATTTTTGATAACAATCTTTTTAGTTATAGCAGTTTAACAGTACAAAATATAG